>MNGN01000060.1 GCA_001918745.1 Crenarchaeota archaeon 13_1_40CM_3_52_17
GGCTTCTCGTAGTCGAGAAAAGCGCGAGTTTTCCGCTATTCTTTGAAGAGATCTTCTCGCACGTTCAGGACAAACTCGGACCCTACCCTCTAGTCTGGGAGTTCTAACTGTACGGGCGAGAGTAGCGATTTCTTTGAGGCCGGATTGTTCTACCGGGAACATTTCAAAGATAGCATGGCGGCAATCCTTGTGGCAACTACTTCGAATCGTTTCAAAACGAGTTCTATGTCTTCTCTTGAGAAACGATTTCTTGAAGGGATGAAGCCCATTAGGGCCAACAAAATAAATTGTGTGAAGCCTCTTCCCTTTTATTATGTTGAAAGGTATTCTGAGGTGGAGGGCTAAGTATCCTATCTGCACCGCAAAATCATAGGAGTGGGTCGCTATTGAGACCTGGTCTCGATCCTTGTTTACGCTCCCATCTCCAGCTACAAGTCCGGAAAGAAAACCAAGGATCGCTTCTTTTGAAGCGTTAAAGAGAAGAGGGGGGACCTTCAATTTGCCAGCGGTAGACGAAGAGGGAAGTTCGAAGATCCGATTCAGAATCTGAACTAAGCTTATGCTGTTAACCTGAACCACGAACATGTTAGCCTTAGATTCTTTGTATACTCGAGGCGTAAGTCCAAACTTTGTTTTGATGATGGAAAAAAGATGATCAACGATATCAGTTTCGTTTCCTCCCATGTCGAGTCGTACGAAATTCTCTCCCGCACTTCCAGCTGCTACGTAAAATCCCAGAAAGAAACCCAAGTCTTCGTCCAAGTCGAGGGAAGCGGGTAGCCAAGCTACATGTCCTCCTCTTCTACCGCGGCCAATTATGATATCCGAGGACTGTTCAGGAAGGGATAACAGGTCTAGATATCGAAAAGGGATTATTCCATTTTCACGCCACGCCTCTAAGTTCTGAATATGTCTTCGTTCCTTTTCCAGAACAACTTGAAGAGTGCTCGAAGAAGAGCTCACGACTAATCGGAGGCTATCCCCCTTGGCCCGCCAAAGGTCGTTCTCAGTCTGGCCTATCTCTTGTCTAACTCGTTCTAGAAGGTCTAATCTCGAAACTGTTGAATTGTGAACGATCCGTTTGGCTACTGGTACGAGGTCTCCTTTGGACAACTGCTCTGCGTTTATTTCAACCAGGTGTCCATTTCTCAGAACATAAAATGAATGGTTAGTAGTGCACTTTACTTCCCTACCATCATCCATTCTTACCCTCAGGAGTTTTTCTGGAGAAGGGGTCTTGATTAGTTTCGAGACTCTGCAAAATTGTGATTTTAGATTCTTATCGACTCCTGCAACAAACAATTCCTGAGGACAATCAAAGACTCCTATGTCCTCACCTAATTGCTGGTCAATTATTTTGCCAATTTGTTGGTAACTGACCTTTCCATTCTGAGAGATCAGTACAGGTGATTCAGGCGGTAAGCAACAGACTAGGATCCACTTGAGCGCGGACTGTCGGCGATCATAAAGCGTCTTCAACTCCTCGTCCACAGCAGCTTTCTTTGCAATCTTGTACCGTGCTCGTTTGTCGAGCAAAATTTTCAGGGAGAGAGGAACGATGCCCGCCGATCGCTCGCAGATGTTGAACTCGAGCTCCGGAACACGGTTCACGGAATTAGGACAACAGGTACAGTTGACTGTTTCACCGCTGAGATTCATCTTGGTCATGAGTGTCGGATAGAGCTGGCAAAAGTCCAGCTCTCCAACATGATCATGAATCCCGATCTCAGGCTGGTAGATGAATCCCCCCCGATCGGCGGTTACCAGCTCTCCACTGTTCTTCAGTTCTTCAGGCTGATTCTTGTTCCATGGAATGAGGACGTCTCGCTTGACCGCGTGGTATAGCTGGAGGCTTGTCATGTTGGTGCCGATGGTCGCACGGCTGGCTCTCTGGATCGGCATGATACATGTCCTTGAAACCTCGAACAGGCCTTCGAGCCCGCAGTCGGCGCTCACGTAGGCGTTTCTCTGGTCAACGTGCAAACGACCCAAAAGCCGAGCAGCAGTCTCACGATACAGTATTTTTCCGTAGGAGAAGTAGCTGTGGCCCTGAACCTCATAGACTCTGAGAGGCGAGATGTCGCGGCCAAGGATCAGCCGGTCTAGAATTCCCAGCTCTTGCGCTCTCCGAGCAAGATAGGGAAGGATGAAAGAATCGCCACCGTGGGTCACGATTACGTCAGGGTCCTCGTCCCTGAAGACCTCTACCAACCCAATGATCTTGTCCACTTCATCGCCTGAATCTATGGTGACTGTTTCCTTTTTGTCGCGTGTAAACTGGACTGATGCTAGTTTATCCTCGAAGCTCTGGACCTTCCTGATCTTCTCAGTCTTAATCTGAAGCTCGATCCCTCTGAGAGGCGGCAGCTGATAATCGATGGATTCTCTTGAGTCTTTGAGAGTCCAGCTAACTCCTCGACTGGTTTCTTCTGCTTCAACAAATGCGAGGGGAAAGAGGCCTTTGCGATAAAGATACAACTGTGGAGAGGGAATGTCAATGTCGTAGAAGCGGAACTTGGAATATCGGCCGACCTGTTCGAGCTTTCTTGCCAGTCCTACTGCTTCCCGGTCTCCATCGACTTCTACTTCTAATACTCTCGATCTTTCACGGTCGCCAGCTCTTTCGTACCTTTCTACGAAAATGGCATTTTCAAGACCCGGGCGACATGCGAGATCTAAGAGATCGCGATAACTTCCGCCGATGTGGATCTTGGGCTTCCAAGGATCAGTGAGTCTTACACAGCTACCATCGGTTTTCTTTAGCCATAAGACCATCTGGCCGGCTTTGTGGTAGAGATCGAGAATCCAGCCTGCCTGCTTCAAAACCCTGCAGCCAAGCCATGCATAGCTTGGGCGTGTCTAATCCAGGAGAGAGAAGCGAACGGAGGAACGAAACTATTCGATAAGCAAGCAGCGTGTAACTTGGCAAAAGCCCAATAACCCGCTCCGAGACGAGAGCCTCATCGGAGCAGTCTGACCGTGACGGCTGGAGAATCTAAAAGCTCCTGGCATAACACTGCCATGATCCTACTCATTCTCGCATCTCTCGCCATGTTCGGAACCATCGCGTACATCATCACTCTTCAAGACGTCACCAACTCCGCGATCTCATACATTACCGGTCTCCTCATTAGCGTCACAGGTATTCTACTCGGGCTGTCAGGGCTCACACCGGCATCAAAGTCTCTGGAGAGAATGAAGCTGCAAGTTACGCTTACAATAACCACTCTACTATGGCTGGTCGCGGTTGTCATGATCGCCCAGACCGCTGGGCCGTTCGCGTTCGCCACCTCAACTGCTTATCTTCGATATCTCTTCCTTGTCGGAATTGCGCTCTTCACTGTACTGGTTGTAATGTACTCTACTTCTACGATAGAAGCGACACGACAACGGCTCATGGCCGAGCAGGCGGCCAAGTCAAGTCAGCCAGGAAGAACGACTGGCTAGCGAAGAAAAGAGAAAGATTAGTGAAGGGAGTACCGTCAGGCCGGCGGGAGTTATCGCCAGAAGGCCCACCAGGGCTTCATCTCAGCAGCCACCAGTCCTAAGACTCCGGCGACGATTACCAGTATTACTGAGGTTCCTGCGCCTCTTGTCAACACGAACAGGATTATTCCAGCGAATAGGGTCATGATCCCGCCGAGTTTCCGTATGCCCGTGTAGATGAGCCAGCCGCCTAGTATCGCGCCAAGGCCGAATAGGAAGACGAGGCCGTTGATGGCAAGTGAGCCGATGCTTAGACGTTCAAGTCCGCCGAGCGCCGACACGACGACTAGTAAGCCGCCAATCAGCGCTAGGATGAACGCGATGAGAGATAGTAACTTGTGCATTTTCAAAGGCATCTTCAACCTCATGATTTCGAAAACTACAAAGTTCCGGATAATAACTCAACAGATTTGAACAGAAATAAGCGATTATTCTTAATGACAGATAATGATAAGCGATTAAGTGCTTTGAGACGTCTATCCTCTGTTGATCTTCTCGGTCCAGCCAACGAGTGTCTGAAGAATGGTCTTCAACGCCTCTTTGGCTTGCGGATCTTTCAACTTGAGATCGCTGTCAAACGAGTCTTGGGCTCGGGCGAGAAGGAGTTGTGGCTGGTTGATCGGATACATGTTAAGGTCCACCAGTATCTGGCGGAGGTGCAATTGTGCCCGGGCACCTCCACGGGGACCCGACGAGGCACTCACGATAGCTGCTGCTTTCCCGTTCCATGAGTTGTCTCCACCGGGCCGGTTACCCCATTCGATCGCGTTCTTCAACACAGCAGTGATCGTATAGTTGTGCTCAGGTGTTGCAAACAGTATTGCGTCGGATTGTCTGATCTTCTGTTTGAACAATTGTACTTCTGCAGGCGGGTTTCGCTCATGATCTTGTGTGAAAAGAGGAAATCGGGAAACGTCAAAAATCTCCAAGGTGGCATTGTCTGGAAGCATTTCCTTCGCTGCTTCGAGCAGGCCCCAGTTGTAGGATCCCTTGCGATTGCTTCCAGAGATTCCGAGTATTTTCATCGTATGCGTTTCCGTATTGTGATGTTTCTCCGGAGCGAGCTTGGTTCTCTCTTTTAGTTTGCGATTTGCCGCCATAGCAGATGGCTATCGCCGAATTCGTGCCAGAGATACTTGTTCCGGATTGCTTCCGCGTATGCTCTCTTGACTCGGCCGAGGCCAGCGATTGCGCTGAGCATCGCTAGATGGCTCGTGACGGGATCGTGTAATCCGGTTAGAAGCCCGTCGATGACATTGACAGTGGTTCCCGGGTGAATGTAGAGGCCGGTGGCGCCGGAGCAGGCGCGAACACCGTTCGGGGTCCAAGCGGTTTCGAGAGCGCGGACGACGGTTGTGCCAACCGCGATGACGCGGCCGCCGCGGGCGTGTGTTGCGTTGACAGCGTTGGCGGTTGCCTCTGGAACCCGGAAAATCTCGGGGTACAGAGCCTGTTGCTCTACGGTGTCATCTTCGATTTCTAGGCTCGAGACGCCAGTGTGGAGGATTACTCCGACAATTCCGATGCCACGTTCCCGTAATGTATCTCGAACGTGTGGTGTGATAGGTCGTGCGGCGCTCGGCATCTCGGCACTCCCTGGAAAGTGGGAGAAAAGTGTCTGGTAGTCTGACATCGGGTAGGCCGGTGCGTAGCTGTAGTGAATTGGTTCACCGTGCTTCGCCATGAGAACGCTGGCAGGAGTATCGAAATGAGTGAACCAGAGTCTCGGGATTCCCGGATACTGTTGGAGCAGGATGGCTTTTGCATCTCCGATCTGCAGGATCTCGTTCAAGTCCAGCGGAAGCGGACCAGGTCTAGATGGGCTCCATCGCGGCTCCGCGAGCCAGAGGTCATCAGCGAACCGGGTCGAGAGGTTAAGCCGGATCTTCCCAATGCGACAGGTGGCGGAAAGGCTTGCGGGTAGAGTTGCACTTTCGTTGACAACCAATAGGTCCCCCGGCTCAAGGAGCCATGGTAGATCAGTGAATGCATGATGAGTATCGTCTTCTGGTGTCGACATCATTAGACGAACGTCGTCCCGATCGTGTCCACGTAGCTCGGGTGGCGCGGAGGCGAAGAGGTGGGTTGGACGATCGAACAAGAGTTCGGACCTGTTCAAGCCGGAATCTCCCAGAGTGTTCCTTGTGCGTGGTATCGCATCCCGGTGATTCTCTCGGGATTTTGGCTGACGAGCCAGGCCCAGAATGGGAGCGTTACCTCTGGGAGGGGGCGGTCGGAAATGTCCTCCCCAGGAAACGCGTCCTGGTGCATGCGGGTTCGCATGTCTCCCGGGTCGACGCTGACGACGGATATGTGTCGGGGTTTGAGTTCTGCTGCGAGCGTTTTCGAGGCGAGGTCTAGGGCGGCCTTACTTGATCCGTAGATTCCCCAGTGTTCGTAGCCTCCTTGGCTCGCATCGCTCGAGATGTTGACCACTAGTCCTCTGGACTGTTCTAGCTGGGGGAGAGACTCTTGGATGAGCGCGATAGGTGCGACAAGATTTGTTTCTAGTGTCAGCCGAAAACGCTGGAGAGATGCGAGGGCGAGCTCGGGACGCGGGATCTCGCCGAGATCAGAAGCGTTGTTCACAAGCAGACTGAGGCCACCGATCGCTCTCGTCTGTTGCAATAAACGGGTCCTGTGTACGGGATCTGTTATGTCACCGGGAATTGCGACCACTGTTACACCGGTACT
Source organism: Crenarchaeota archaeon 13_1_40CM_3_52_17 (assembly GCA_001918745.1). Taxonomy (GTDB): domain Archaea; phylum Thermoproteota; class Bathyarchaeia; order 40CM-2-53-6; family 40CM-2-53-6; genus 40CM-2-53-6. The sequence continues at coordinate 6,181 of MNGN01000060.1, forward strand.
TTCTAGGGATTGAGCAACATCATGAAGCTCGGTGAAGGTCCGTGCTGTGATGACGATTTTGTGTCCTTGGCCTGCGAGGAAGGTGGCTAGGATTGGTCCGAGGCCGCGTCCCGCGCCTGTTACGAGTGCGACCCCCTTCACCCAGGCGTCCTCCGTCTTGGTGTGACTAGAAAACGGCAGACATTCTCGCCCGCGACGACCCGATGTGTCGTCTCCACGTTCGCGTCCAGAACCTTTCGGAATAACTCGTTCTCAACCGTGCATGCTTCCCAATAGCTCTCAGCGACCGCCAGTATTGGACAGTTGTGTTCTAGTATCTCGAACTTTGCGGGACCTGCTTGGTGATCCTCGGCCATGTAGCCTTCGCGATCGCGGAGTCCGGTTAGCTGGTGGACGCGTTCAGCGAGGGTCTCAGCTTTGACCGCGCCACGATAGGTCGTGAGCGTTTCGGCTTGTCTACGACGCAGCGCTTCTTCGACAGCCTTACGTCCGAGTTTTTCTTCAATGTATGCGAGGGCGGCGCAGGTTACGCCTGCGTAGGCTCGCGGGAATAGTGAGGTTGCGGTTGGGGCAAGTCGTAAGGCTAGACGAGGACGTCCGGTTGTTCCTCGGACGGGTATGCGTTCGATTAGTCCTCTCTCCTCCAATTCCTGGGCGTGCTTGTGAACGGCCATCTTTGAGATGCGCAATCGTTCGGCGAGTGTTTGGAGGTCTGACTGACCTTCGCGCTTCAGGATCAGGAGGATCTCGCGCTTGGTGGACCCGAAGACTGGGTTGTCGGCCGGAGGATCGGGTAGTGGAATGCTCATTATGGTATTCGTTGTCTAGAGAGTATTTCAACTTACGGGTTTACAAAGTTTCGAAAAGGTCGGACTCATCGCTCTCACGGCGCGAGGTGCTCTCTGCTATCGCCTCCTCGCCTGTTTTTCTAGAGAAAATTTTCTGTCTGGCAAGGATAATCGCCGAGACAGGCTAATCAGGGCGCAATCCGGGCTTAGGTGAAAAGGGAAAGAGACGGGAAATCTAGGAATATTCCTCAACGATTTCCGGGCGAGAATCGGGGCGTATCCCAGATTTGAGATCAGGGCTTATTCCACTTCCAGATGGAAGGATTATGATAGAGGATCGCTTGGAAACGTGGAGAGATGTCTGAAAAGAAACGCGTTCCCCCATGGGAACGCGCCCAACTAAGCTTCACACTGGCAGAACGTAGAAGGCTCAGGAAAGTCGAAGAGAACGAGCGCCCTGGCAAGGCGCGCTTGCTGGATCTGGAAGAGAACCGGAAGCGGCTCGCGGAGATAAGGAAACATTTCTGCTCGGATTGTCAACGCTACATCCGTAGTGGTCAGTTAACGAGAGAGGAGGAGAAGATTGGTGAGGAACAAGGATTTTGCAGATGCGCAAAAAACGTGCTCAAACCCTGACCGTTAACGACTGCCTAGTGCATGCCTGACGAATAGGCCTTCTACGACTTCAAGGATGTGCCGCAGTTGTGGCAGTAGTTCTTCCCAAGAGATAGATTGTTGCAAGCGGGGCATCGGAGCTTGATCCCGCATTGACCGCAGTACCTCCAACCGGCCTGTTGCATGTGACCGCAAGCAGGGCAAGTGTTCTGAGGTTGAGGTGGAACCAGTAGCAGTAAGCCCTGAGTCGACGCCAACTGCACCGCTTGTCCAAGTGGGTTTTGTCCGTTTCCCTGCATCGGCTGGTTGGCGTGCATTCCTGTTATAGATCGATGCCTCCCTAGCTCATATAGATTCTTGAGTAACACGAGACTTAGGATTGGCGACAGAGTCAGCATAATATGGCGTCGGTGTCAGGCTGTGAGCTCGGAGGATTATGAATCGCCTGAGCAGCTGCTGCTCTCAGATCCTGTACGCAGAAAGGCGCTGGAACTTTTCGAACACGAGCAAGAAGCTACAGGCGAAGAATACGACTTTGAAGAGCTGTTTGTCCGAATACTCTGGGAGAGAGACTGGACTGACAAGCTAGCTTCAGTTATTGGTAAGATCCGAAACCGATTCCATCTGCGCAATACAGATACGAAACTCTCTTTGGGACTCAGCGCACTCATTCCAGATATGAACGAAGTCGCGAAAGCATACGAGGAGATGACGAGCGGCTACAAGGAATTCATACGAACGGTCTTGCAAGCGAAAATCGCTGGCAAAGAGACGAATAAGAAAACTCCGCCCATAATATTGAAAAATCGATTCGATCCTACGAAATAACACACCGAGTCCACTGTCTTGTCCACTCTCGACGAACCAGCCTTTATTCGACAGAGATTCGAACACAAGGCGACGGATAGTGTCCGAGGACAAACCGGGTCTTCGCAAACCGTGACGATGCGTTACGCAGTCGCACTGTACATGAGCTCAGTCCTCGGCTCAGGGGTCCTAGTCCTACCGGGACTGGCAGCACAGATCGCGGGCCCTGCCTCTTTGTTCGCATGGGTCTTGTTGTCATTAGCAAGCTACCCGCTAGCGTACACCTTCGCGAGCCTGTCAGCTCGAAAGCCAGAGTCAGGCGGAGTATACTCGTTCGCGCGTGAGAGCTTCGGGTCGTCCACGGCAGACGCCGTAGGCTGGCGGCGCTCCAGTTGTCACCGTCATAGCGGCTTCGTATCTCTCATACGCGATACCACTTAGCAAGACAATGATTTACATCGTTGCCGCACTGATAATTCTCGGAACGTTTCTCATCAACTATCGAGGTATAGTGATTAGCGGGAAGGTTCAGCTCGCAGTGATAGTCGCGATCGTCGGGCTTCTGCTGACAGCGGTGATCGCGTCTGCCCCGCTTGTTCGAGTCGAGAATTTCAGTCCCTTCTTTCCCAACGGGATTCTGCCAATCGGTGTGGCGGCAGCCTTGATCTTCTGGTCATACCTAGGTTATGAGAACGTGTCGAATGTGGCTGAGGAGTTCAAGAACCCAAAGCGAGACTTTCACAGAAGTATTGTTCTCAGCGTTGTCGTCATCAGCACCTTGTATCTCTCGGTAGCTATCGCGACTGTTGGGACCAGGGCGTACGCAGCTGGAGGGAGCGTCGCACCATTCGCCGCAATCCTGTCCAACGCACTAGGCGTCTACGGTGGCGTCACTACTGGCGTTCTGGCAGTTTTCATAATATTCGGAACCGTCAACGCGTACACAACCGGAATGTCCAGAGTTGTCTACTCCCTGGCTAAAGAAGGAGGTCTTCCAAAAGCGGTAGCTCGAATCCATCCAAAAACAGGTGTCCCACCTCTCGCCCTGGCCGTGGTCTCCGGACCCTCCATGATAACGTTAGTAGCGTCTTATTTCTTGAATATCGATCTGCAGACAGCGCTCTTGATTCCAAGCGGGGCCGCAATCCTCGTCTACGTGATCGGTTCTGCGTCTGGAATACGACTCCTCAAGGGAAGCCGGCTGAGACTGTATCCATGGATCTCTCTCGCCGTTTCACTCATCATGCTGCCGTTCGTAGGAGTGGTTCTAGTCGTCAGTCTTGTGGTTGCGCTGTTCGGCTTCTTCTACCGAAGAATCCGCGGATTACGCCGATAAATACCGTCATCAAGTTTCATGGGACAGGAGACGGGCCCTATGAAATTCGGTGTTCAGATCGAGAACCACCTGGGGATTAACTACAACGGCGTTCGAAAGGTGGCATTGGAGGCTGAGAGATCTGGTTTTGACGGTCTCTTCATCTGCGACCACTTGATGGGAAGGAACGAGGAGACATATCGGCAGCCGTGCCTGGACCCATGGGTGACGCTGGGCGCGTTGGCGCAGGCTACAAAGAAGATTACTCTCGGGACCCTTGTGAGTGCTATCGGTTTCCGTTATCCGTCGCTGTTGGCGAAGATGGGTGCGACCCTTGACCATGTTAGTGGGGGAAGGTTGCAGTTGACTGTTGGCGCAGGTTGGCATGAGCCGGAGTACAAAGCGTATGGAATACAGTTTCCACCGGTTGCTGAGAGGATGCAGCAGTTGCGGGAGGCGGTCCAGATCATACGATCAATGTGGACACAAGACCCGGCAACTTTTGAAGGGAAATACTTCAAGATCGATCAAGCCTGGTGCTACCCAAGACCGGAATCGCCGAAGATCTGGATTGGTGGGGGCGGAGAGAAATCGTTGCTGCGGATGGTCGCGGATCTAGCTGATGGATGGAATGCTGTCGGGTTGAGTGTTGACGAGTACGCGCGCAAGCTGGAGATTCTTCGATTGTTCTGCGAGAGTGCTGGCAGAAAGCTGAACACCATCGAGAGATCCTACTATGCTACTTGCGTGGTCGGGAGCAACGAGAACGAATTCCGCGAATCCTTCAACAGATACTACGGACAGTATCGCAAGGCGGAAGAATCGATGGAGACTTTTATTGAGCGAATGCGTTCCACACGGCCTTTTGTCGGTACAGCAGCTGAAGTAGTGGAGAAGATGAAAGGTTTCCAGGAGCTAGGCGTTTCCTACTTCATCCTCTACTTCCCAGACAAGGAAGGGTTGAGCCTGTTGAGGCGTTTTGGGGATCTGGTGATGCCTCGATTCACGGCTGCATAGCAACAGGATCGCTGACCCCTAGGAGAATTGTAGGCGGACGAGTAGAAATCCGAGCAGGAACAGAACCATGGCAAGAGTTACAAATCCGCGCGAGAGACATTCTTCTCCCAGAGATAGGAAGCGTGGTGTCACGTCGACCCTTGGGTGAAAATATTCGGACTTATCCGGAACTTTCCTAGAAAAGGGGGAGTTTGGGTTGGACATAGACTATCATCCTAGCTAGTGAGTGGTACGATTAGCGCTTGCGCGTGCATCGTAGTGGTCAGGGAGCCAGTGCCAGTGAGGGTGAGGGTTACGGTTGTGGGGCTTGTCCATCCTGAGGCGATTGTGGTGCTTCCGCTGAGTTCTGGGGCGAGGCCGATGACTGTTATGGCTGGCGTGGTCCCGGCGCCGTAGTAGGCGATTGTGATCGTGAAGTGTGTGCTATCAGTGATGGCGAATCCTGTTGCGGTGACGTTAGCGACTGTGCTTACTGCTCTGAAACTTAGCGAGGAGCCTCCTTCATGGCCCAAGCCAGGCGGTCCGGCCCCTCTCAGACCGGACCACTGCTGGCCGTTCGTGGTTGTCGTTTGTGGTGATGGGTTGGCTGCTGCAAATGCGTTGTTGAGCCCGTAGCCTACTGCTCCTGCGCCGAGTCCGACGAGCAGTATCGCGAGTACTAGTGAACGCGTTGAGATGCTTCTTCGCGTTGTTGGTTGAATGTCTTGTTGAGACATTTTTTCTTCGAAAGATATGGTGCTCGGGATAGAGATGGTGGTTCTCCTAGGAATTTGCTTAAGTTCTCAGAAAGAGGTGTACGACTCGACAGCCCGTTTCCGCTTGTCGGAATAGATTCGGGCCCCTCTGCCCGTCATATTCTCTCAAACGCTCGGGCCTTGAACATGTCCAATATGGCAAGCCAGGGAACGGTGGCAGGGACGGAAGCAGGCAAGCTTCAGACTGAACTTCGCGATGTTTTCAGCAAGATCCTGAGCCACGCGAGGAGCATAGACATGACTTTAGCGCTGGGAGATGCCACGGAGGCTCTGGGACAAGTTAGAGAGCTTGAAGCATATCTCGAAAGGGGCCTGGTGGTTCTTAGCAAACCCTTGACCCACGAGTCCTAAGAACTACTGGATTCCAGGACAAATCACGCAACTCTCCTCTTCTGGTCTTTTTTCCCAAACGATTTAGTCTGAGGGCTCCTCCGCATCCAGTATGGTGGAGAACAGGGTAGTTCTCATCACTGGAGCGTCTTCGGGATTCGGCAGAGAAACCGCGCGGATCCTGCTCGGTCAAGGCTTCAAAGTGTACGGCACGAGCCGGAACCCTACAACAAAGCCTCAGGAGTCAGGTGTGGGAGTGATCGCGCTCGATGTGGACTCAGACGACTCGGTCCAATCTGGCGTGAAAGAACTAATCGATGAAACAGGACGTCTGGATGTACTTGTGAACAACGCTGGTTACGTGCTGACGGGTGGTGCTGAGGAGACGACGATTGCCGAGGCGAGGGCCCAGCTTGAAACGGACTTCTTCGGTCCGGTCAGAATGACGAAAGCTGTTCTCCCGACGATGAGAATGCAAGGATCAGGTCAAATCATCAACATATCCTCGATGGCAGCATTTCTACCGGTTCCGTTCGAGGGCTACTATGCGGCCGCGAAGGCTGCCTTGCTCGCGTGGTCCGAGGCACTCCGGCATGAGGTCAAGAGTCTCGGCATCAAAATCTCAGTTATTGAGCCTGGATTCTTCAAGACCAACCTGGGCGAGGCACGGAAGGTCGCGAAATACCCGATACGTGACTATGATCATCTGAGAGTGCGAGCAATATCGGCCTTGGATGAGGATTTCCGAAATGGAGCGGATCCGAAGATCGTTGGAGAGACAGCTCTTCGAATCATCACGAGCAAGAACCCGAAGCTCGAGTACGCTGTTGGGAGGGAGGGGCGTTACAGGAGGCTAAAACACCTGATGCCTCAATCAATAATCGAGAATGGTGTGAGAAGACACTGGAAACTGGACCCATAGAATTCTGGTGCTCCACGCATCGATCGTAGTGGATGGTCTTTGCCGGTCTTTGCCTCAGGTTTCGGCCTCGTCCTCGTCGACTTTACCATTTTCGTCTGGATTGCCAGCGAGATTTTCGGGGCAGGATTGGTTCCACTGCTTCGGCGCCGCGGTGCAACCCGCGTCAAGAGAGACCGAGGCTCGCGAGTCCTAATCACCGTCACGATTTTCCTCTCGGTGGTCATCGCGTTCTATTTCGGATATGGAGGCGTTGGAGCTCTTCCTGACTGGATCTTCTATGTCGGGATTTTTCTGATGTTTCTTGGGGTTCTGATCCGCCAGGTCGCTATCGCGATCCTGGGCCGGTTCTTCTCTCTTTCTGTTCAGATATCGGAAGACCACAAGGTTGTCGACAAGGGTCCCTACAAGCTGGTCCGTCACCCATCGTATACCGGGGTCCTGATCACGTTCATCGGACTGGGCTTGGCGGTGCAATCCTTAGGCGCGCTATTGGTGCTGGTTCTCTTCTTCGGTATCTCGTTCGGATACAGAATGCTCGTTGAGGAGCGAGCCTTGTTGTCGGGGCTGGGCCAGGATTATGCCAGTTACATGAAGAGGACGAAACGGCTCATACCATTCCTCATCTAAGAGGATACTGTCGGGGAGGACTCTGGGTCATTAAGGGCGATTACCTCGAGTGTTCTCGAGGAGTGTTCTTTGGGGCGTACGATTCCTTCGTGGCGGCTTGTTGTGAACGATGAGATTGAACGAATTGAAAGGTTCAAGAGCTTTCTTAGAATAGAGGACAAGGAAATTTTCGATGATCTTCTGCGCCAGTGCAAGCACTACGCGCCCTACGCGAGCACTATGGCCTCTGTGGTGAAGGAGGTTCCACTGATGTTTTCGATGCTGTTCGGCCAGCACAAGATGATATGGGAACTAGAAAAAAGACTAGCAAAACTAGAGGCTAACCAAACCCGACAGTCCAGTGTGGAGAAGTCCAACTCGGGATTGGAAACATATCCAACCTATGATTAGTGGTCTAGACTGATCGCCGCCGGTAACGCACCAGCGAGTTTGTCACCTCGACCCCTGCCCAGACCGTCCCAAGGAGAGTCGCGTTGAAAATCCGGACCGGTTGAGAGGACCAGACGGCCCAGACAAAGACGAGGCTTAACGCTAAGACTAGAAACTTCAGACCGTCAGCGATACCAAGGTGGCCGAGAAGATAGCCCCGGAAGACCGGAGTCAGCGCTCCTGCGCCGACTCGTTTAGCCACGGTCGCTCTGAGATAGTAGCTGGTGAACCACGCCACGAGAAGCGTCGCGATCAGAATAGGCTCAATCAATGATAGGGTAGCGAGCGGGACAGGAAGTTGGAGAAACACCACTAGAATTAGCCCGAGAATTGCGAGGGTCCGATAGAAGGCTACCCGCAGGATCTCCTTCACCTGCGACTACACGCTCCGCTCTCAATACAACTGGAAAGTCATTTACCTTTATCGGACGGGTAAACAGTTGGCTTACTTGGAAGAACTGATCCTCTAAAGTGTCTGCGAAGCACCAGTGTTCGAGACTGACGTACCACGTCCGTCTTGACGAGCCATCTTGGTCCGGAGGCCGAATATCCCGCCAAAAAGCAGAACCATAGCCCACCAGCTAAAATCCAGCCCGTACAAAGCAAAGAAGCCCACTGAATAGTAAAAGATAGCTAGTGTAAGGATAGCGATGCAAGCCGACCAAACCATTACTGCTCCACCTCTCCCAGGGTATCTAATAGAGACGAAGGCACCTACCATCCCCATCACTGACGAGCCGCCCAGGCCCAACAAGACGAGGTCCTCTTCTGGAGTGAAAAGAGGCGCGTTTGCTATTCGCGAGCTGAAAGAGAAGAGAGCGAATGCGATTGCGAAGGTGATGAAGTTCACTAATCCCCCGGCACTTCCTAATATTCCGAGCACGGCGGCCGTCGACAAAGGCTTTCGTCCTGACGTCATAGGCCGAGAGAATGTAGTCCGGGAGAATATAGGGAATGAGTTCGCTACAACCTGAATGATGACTTTGCTCATGGAAACCGCCGGAGGGGAACGTTTTGGCGGGGGTTTCGGTGTCAGTTTGTTAATGAGCCAGTACTTTTGAAATGATAGAGGGTCTTCCCTCTTGGAGAGCAGGCTCGATTCCGGCCTCGAGATCAGACGAATCCTACTGTTGACGAGGCTGAGGGAAGTCTCCAAAGGGATGACGCTGCCGCAGCTTGTCAAGGACTGCGGGAAAGTCTCGGGGTGGAATATTCCAGGGAAGACCGCGTGGGAGATTGTCCAGCACGTCGTTCAGAGCCTGATTGACGATAAGTTAGTCGCATTGGGAACGAAGTTCGTGGTCACGATCAGGGGCCGAGAGTACCTTGAGGACCCGTTGAAGTGGCGGATCGACGAGAAGACGACGGAAGAGCTGGCGGACGACATGTTCTGGAAGGAAATCTACGATGTGTTCGGCAAAGCCTACCGCAGACTAAAATCCAAAATCTCGTGATCGAAAAAATGCTGAGCGAATCTAGCAACCTCATCGCGCATGAGACAGAGATCATCAGAATCCTCAAGATCTTGAATGAAGCGACAGACGGGTTCGTTTTGATAGGAGGGTACGCGGTTAACGCCCACGGTCAACATCGATTCTCCGTCGACTGCGAACTCGCAACCAACCGGGATAACGTTCCCGTAATAGACGCAACACTTCTCGGAGAGGGATACGAGTTGAAGAGAAGTGAGGTTCGGCCGCCCATAGGCGTGACGATCAGGGAATACGCCAAACCGATTCGGGGAGAAACAACATTGGTCTTACTCTTCGTCGACACGGTGGTGAGTACGACAACCAGGGGAATCTGGACTTACAAGTTCATACAGGAGAACTCTGTTGAAGCGATAGTCGTGGGAGCAACAGGCTCAACCCCGTCCAGAGTGGCCCAGAGAAATCTGCTCGTTGCGATGAAGCTGCACGCTGGTGAGACCCAAGACTTCGAAGACGTTGTGATGCTGGCAGAAAGGGTTGACTGGAAGACGGTTGCGAGATGCACGGCCACAGGATCAAAAGATCAACTGATAGAACATATAGATTATGCGATCGAAGAGATATCCTCAGCGAAATTCGCCTCGGAGCTGAAGTCCATCTTCGCCATGCGCAGCGATCCAACACCCCTTCTCAAGCGGGCAAAGCTTGGTCTTGAGTCGCTTAGAACCTTGGTCGCCGAGCAGAAATTCAGAGATTCCCTATAAAACAAGGTCTCTGGGATTGTCTCGCGGAATTCTTCGTTGTCTCACTGTATATCCACGATATACCGTAATCAGCCGCGATAAGCTACAGGTGCCTCCGGACAGACACGGGTGACGATCGTGAAATGATTGTCCAATAGTGATATATGTTTTGACGAAGGCTGGTTGTTGAAAACACAATGTTGAACAAAATACGACTCATTATTTTGAGCGCAATAATGATCACTGTGGTTCTTGCATCACCAGTGGTAACTGTCAGAGCAGATGGAAACCTGCTGCGAGGCTTCGACGTGCCTGCCCTCACACCATTCGGTCAGAATGTCCTCCCATCGCTCTACTGGCCTATCGGGGTCGCGTTTGATGGCCACAACCTCTGGTATTCCGAACCTTGCAGCTGCACCTCCGATATCTTCCTCACCTCAACCACCGGGACGCTTCTCAACACACTCCATGAGGTCAACCAGGCTGGCGGGCTCGCTTGGGACGGAAGCCATCTCTGGGTCGGCAGCTTCCTGAAGAACCCCTTCACGTGCACGACAGGAAGCACACAATGCGCCTTCCTCACGGAAGTAGATGTCTCCACTGGTAATCCAATAAAGGTCGTGGACCTATCGAACATCTTCGCGGCGGACCAGGAATGCGGCCTCATAAGCGGCCTAGAGTTTGACGCGGCCAGCGGAGCTCTCTGGGTCACTCCCAACGTGGGCTGCCTGAACGGGATCGTGCCTGATGCTTGCGCGGTAGGATTCCTCTACAATGTCGACACGTCTGGAAACCTGATTCGTAGGGTCCCACTGAACCTAGGCGCTTTCGGCGCGGCCAAAGTGGGAAGCAACCTCTACATCTCATCCTGCCAGACAACAGGTTTCGCCCAGCGCCCAATCTACAAGCTCGCCCTTGACGGAACGCCGATATCCGCCTTCAGCACTGTCAGTGTAAGCGGGAACAGGGAAAGCGCTGAGGACATATCCTTCGATCCCGTGACTTTCGCCCCCAACTGCGCTCTCTGGGTCAACCAGCTGTACGGCTTCCCATTCGACGCCTCGCTCGCCGCCTACCAGATACCCTGCCCGTAAAGCAGTATCCACGACATCGTCAATCACCCCTTTTTTGTTTGCTCTCGCACAATGCCGGCTTTGACCTGGAAAAAGAGCCCTCGCCGTCGAGCAAGAATTCAGAGATTCCCTATAGAAGCAACGAAAAGCTCGCTCCGCACTAGGCTGGCTGTCGAGAACTTCTAGGTCAGTCTCGCTGAGCCTCGTGATGAGAGTCTTCGGATAGCTCAATGTGGTGGTTTCCGTCGGAGTTTTCGTGGTCCTTCATCTCATCTTCGTGTACCGAGTGATCATGATCCGCCGGGTGGATGAAGAATTCCTTCATTGTCGAGGCGCCTTTGTCGTTGCTGGTCAGGGGTCGAAGGTGCCAGTTCGCTTCGACGGTTCTCAAGAATGAGTAGTGGCTGTACTGGTTGGAGGAGCTGAAGCCGGTCTTGGCTACGGAGCCGGCCCATATGGCGTAGACGTAATCGCTGGGAAAGGCCGTGTTGCCTTCGTCAAAAGCGATGAACAGTGCTGCTTTATGGTCAGTGAAGAGTTTGCTGTCGAGTATTTTCGGGACTATTTGCGAGAGGTAGCTGTCGCCGGTGGAGATGGGGCAGTCGTGCATATCATTGCAGAGGTTCGGTGTCAGCCACATGAAATTGGATGATCCAGCGGGTGATTCTAAGTCTGCGAGAAACTGATCATCAGGGGCAGCGTTGGTGGAGTTGGCTGGGACAATTCTTGAGCATCTTTCTGTGCTATTGACGATGTCGCCGAAGTAGACGAATGGGTTGTGCCGGGCAGCGTACTGTGTTGTTCCATTATCTCCTAGGAAACAGTTGCCTGGGGAGCAGTTTGTTCCACAGTTTGTGGGGTAGCCTTCCATGTACGCCTTCCACGTCAAGTCTCTAGACTCCAGTCGATCAACAAGGTTGGGAGCGTCGCCAGCATTGCAACTTGCACCCGGGTTGCAGTCGGACTGGCTCCAGGTCGCGAATTCTTGGCCTGAGACTAGTGCTAGATAGTTTGGAAGGCTTGGATGGTCTAGTGCGGTATAGTTTGTTGCTAGGGACCAGGCAGATGCTAGCTTGTTCATGAATGGGGCGGATGGACTGCCGATGATGTCGCCGAGACCGTGGTTCTCCATGAGTATGGTTACGATGTAGTTGAAGGAGTGGTTCATCGAGTCTGACTGGTGAGCAGCATTCATCGGAGCGCCTAGGGTAAGAGATACGAACAGGAGAGCTAAGAGCACCATACAACCTACTTCCGGTGTAGTGAGAAAGGTCCGCGAGAAATGCTGCACTTGAAGGTTCCGGAAAATGATACGACCATCGCGTGCCCGCGATATCACGCTATAGAATTCTATACCGCTTTCAAGCCCGCGGCCGGAATACTCGTTGACTCAAATCTGTGCAGGTCTGTTATGGCTGGAACTCTTTTCCAACCTTGATTGCAGAGGTCATTCGTTCTCCTAGTGTGCCGTCTGGATTCAGGAAGCGGTAGTGTTCTCCACAGTTTACTGTAGGTCTCCAGTGGACGTAAGCGACTTTGATGGGTCCCTTCTCCGTTTCCATTGTCATGTAGAAGACTTCTCCGGGCTCGAAAATGTCCTTGCCATCGTGCTTCTTACGTTCTGATTGTGGGACGAGGTGAGCCTTTTGGAGTAACTCTAGGTGTTCAGCTCTTACGGTCTCTTCTACATGGAAGATGGTTTCGGCGGCTTTCCAAGGCTTGAGGCGCTTTCCATTGGCTTTCATAGTGATTTTCATCGAGGCCTCTTCCAAACCAGATGTGGACCGGGAAGCTCTTAGCCGAACTGAAACTCTCAACCCTTCATGTGCGGACACATCTAGTAGGTTCCTTGAATAGAGGCCGATGATCGCTGCTAAACCGTCAAATTATTAGAAGAGACGTGACGTTGTAACTACCAAAGGGGTCGGGATAGTTTTTGACTCCAAGGGAGAGAGAACTCATGACTGGGATGGGCAATTGTTATGCTTCGTGCCACGAGGACTTTGAACATACCGTAGAGATGGTTGGTGATGCTCGGGGTTTATCGATCGATCAGGTGAAGAGTATGCTCGAGGATATTCGTGGGAAGTATGGCAAGGATCTTGATTATCAGAAGCTTCGTGGCAGGTTGCCAAAGGATTTTCCATTGTAAAAGGTCGAGAGTAATTGACGAAGTGTCCGTGTTGTGGTGCAGGTTTTCAGAAGCGTGATGATTGGGATGATCTTGCTGGTCATTTTGTTGCTGAGGCGGGGCGCAGTGATGCGGGGCATGTTATGTGGTTGAACCGGAACATCACCAAGAATAAGTCTGACCGGAAGGCTCTTTCGAAATTATTGGCGGAATTCTTCAGCTTAGGAAATAGTAGCTTGGAATCGTGGGTTAAGCAGCGTTTTATCGAGAAGTTCTATGGGTCTAGTCCGCATCCTTTCGTTCTCGCGTTGCAGCATCCTAGCCGGGCGGTGTTGTTGGGGTATGTTGTTGAGCATCAGCATTTCCTCCGTCAGTGGGTCCGATCGTGCAGCTACATTATGGCCCGGACAGACGAGATGGACGTGGTCTTGTATGAGCTGGATAATATCAACACGGAATACGGTGGCGTAGGGACCGGTCAGCCGAGTCACTATGAGCTTTTGTTGAGGATGGGCGAGAGCCTTGGCCTAGATCGGAAGAAAGTGTTTCGGATGGCGCCGTTGGAGGATACGAGAGAGGCAATACGGGTGTGGGATAGTATCTGTCGGGATGATCACTGGGTTGAGGGGATGGCGGCGATGCATGGCTTGGAGTTGATCGCGAACCGGAAGCTAAAGGGTGAGGGCGCGAGTATCGGCTATTTTGATCCTGTGATTCTGAAAAATAAGGAGATATCGGATCAGGCGAAGGCGTTCTTGCGGGAGGGGTATGAGGCGGATGTGGGCCATTCTGAACAAGGCCTTGGGCTAGTCGAGAAGTACTCTAAGTTGTATGGGAATGTGGATGATGTGCAGTCGACGTTTCTTCGGTCGATTGACTATTTTGACCGGTATTTGATGGCCCGTTTGGAGAGGAGTAGACAGTTTGAAAGTAGCTGAGAAAGGCTGCGCGATCTGCCAGGCAACATGGGGCGATTACTGGGAGGAGATCGAAGGACAACGCATGTTCTTCTGCTGCGACATCTGCGCTATCGAATTCAAGAACATGATCAACGAGGTGAAGAAACGAACGGGATGGAAAACGATTGATGAGATCAAGATGACAGGAAACTACCGAGGACGGGAGTGCCTGGCCTTGTACCAGGGCAAGAAGTACCCTTTCAACATCAGATTTGACTCAAAGGGCGGGATATCCCTATTCAGCGAATTGGACATTTGAGCAGGAATATTAAGCGCGCACCCAATTTGCGGGTTGCGCTTTCAGGAGGGTTAGGGAACGGCGAAGCGAGCTAGGGAGGATGCGCAATGGTGGCTCGCAGCCTCTATCGACGATTATGAGTCAGCCCAGTTGCTCTTTAAAGGAGGAAAGTACAGCAAGACAGTTCACGTTCTCCACAACGCGACAGAGAAGGCTCTGAAAGCCGCGATCTTGGACGAGAGAAAGAGGCCTCCTTACGGGGCTGGCGGCCACAACCTCGGCCGTCTCTACGAGATGGTTCAGTCGAGGCTCAAACTATCCGCGAGATTGGTGAGGACGATAGACGATTTATCGCCTCTATACTTACCATCAGAATATCCGGACGCGGCACTAGGGGTTCCTGGGACACTGTTCAAAAAGGAGCAAGCCCAAAGATACCTTAGAGAAGTAGGCGAGCTGTTACAATGGCTAAAGAAGAAGATGCCCAGAGAATAGCCAAGAACTACGTCAGGAGACTCGCCCGAGACATCACCGTTCGACAGGCAATATTGACGGGCTCACGGGCAACCGGCTCGTACCTGGAAGATAGCGATGTGGATCTGATAATCGTCTCAGACGATTTCTCCAAGATGCAACTCCCAGAGAGGCTCAGGTATCTCCAAAAGCAGTGGAAGAGCAAGATCCCTCTGGAAGCGTTCGGATACACCGTCGACGAGTTCGCAACGTTAAGGCGGAAAAGCACCTACGTCAAGGAAGCTGTACGGACGGGGATCGTGCTGGTAGACAGGCGAACGCCGACCACGTCCTAGACGATCCAACCGACAGGAAGGATAGGTTCCGCAGACTACTTTCCGAGGCCGTTCAAGATTTCCCAGTATAACTCGTCTCTTTTCTTATCCGTGTAGCTACTGTAGCTCAGTTCTAGGATCCTGTATCCTCTTGTTGACTTGTTCAGCGAACGGGTTTAGGCTCCATAGGGCTCGTCAGGCCCCTGCAGCTGGGCATGAAGGAAGGAGCACTGGGTAAGGACGGCTGAACGTGGGATTCTCGGCGTTTCACGAAGGGCGCGGCGCGGGAAAAACAGGCCCCCTAGGGGTCATGATTCAGTTAACGGAAAAATAGGTAACAAGAAAAGAATAGTTACGAAAAAAGAAATTGTTAAGGAAGAAGGTCCGTTCGCGATGACGTTGTCCTATTCGCCTCGCGAAATCTGTTGGTTTGATATGTTCCCTGACAGGGCACAACTTGTGTAGACTTATACCCTCGGACATACCGCTTCCCCGCAGTAGACGATTATCGAAATGATCTCCAGCACTCGCGAACAGGCACATGCAAAACCGGAGAAGATCTACTCGATTACAGCTGCGTCGTGGTGGGAGGACGCCTGGAACCGAATTACGATTTCACACGATGGGCGGAGAGCCATCTACAATAGACCATGGAGAGGGTCCCGGCTGGGAAATTCGGCACGAAACTGATCTATCGTAAAGGATTGATTGCCAAAGACTTCGCACATCCAGCCCCAGAGCTCCACATACTTGTTCATGGTTTCCAATTACCATTACGGTAATCAGCCAATAAATAGCTGCTGCCCGCCCCTCGCTAGACTGATTTGAGACCGTGGAAACGAAGCGGGCTGAAATCATCGTCATAGGTGAAAATGTCCGAGACACCATGCGTCCGAGCCAGTACCGCGGTTGAACAGTCTGTGAAGCTGAGGTTGATCTCCGCTCTCTGCTTGTAGAGCTCCCAAGAGCCCTTCAAGGCATCGTTGTCGACTTTCAGCAGGACTATTGTCCTAGAGTCGAAAACGTCTGTTCCGAGTTCTACGGCCAGCTTATGATTCCTGGTTTGAGATCGACAGAGAGTAAGTGACTCGTCTAGAACATAGTCCGAGGTGTAGAGCTTTCGATAGGGGGTCTCACCGCGCGCAATCCTCGCGAACGAGTCACGAGCGGAGACGTGTTGACCGTCCCGCTTGTTGTAGAAAGCTACAAGGGGTCCTGTGTCAATGAAGAGCTTCAGCTAGAGTCCCCGTAGAGGACCTTGTCATGATCGATAGATGTTCTCTCAGTCCCCTTTCCCCAGTCCTGAGCCTTGCGCCGACCAAGGGCTATGTCAAAAATCGGATCTTTCGGATCAATGCCCGACTCCTCGCTGGTCCAGCGGAGGGCAGCCTCACGGAGGGCGTCCTTGATTGTGATACCCCTCTTCTCAGCTATCTTGACCAGGGCACGGTATTCTTCAACGTCTAGCTCAGTCTGAGCAACTTTTCGCTCCATGAAACTCCCATGCAGAAATACATGTAACGTACATGTAAGCGTTTCGGAAGATCGAGACTAAGGGGAACAGTGATTCCGAACGAAGTCAGTTTCCTTACCGCCGGGCGTTTTGCCTCTCTTGCCTTCCGAGCTCATCGAGACCGAGACGTAAAGCCCGACTAGTGATCGCGCTCTCAGTTGGAGCATCACTCTTGACGGCACTCGATTCTCGCTGGGCACGGCCGAGGAAGGCTCTGATTCTATCGTCGTCTTCAGAGTCAATTCTTAAAACCTTGATAGTTTTGGACTCGTAGATTGGTATCTTACCCGTTTCCGTTCGCCGGAGAGGAGAGTCTTCTGGATCTTATTGTTGCTTCTTTTGAGCCGTTGACTCCTGGTTTTGGTGGGGAGTGTTGTTGGGAAGAAGGAGAAGCTTGCCAACGCTATTAGAGAGAGGATCCGAGAAGGATCTAGGGGAAAGTGGCTCTAGGCCGGCCGGTTGGCGAGTCCAGGGCTTCGATCTGATAGTTTCAGGTTTTTCCAAAACACTAATTTCCTAGGTCGCAATGTGGAGTCTCAGCGAGCGCGCTTGGTCGAACAACTTCAAGCTCAAGAAGTCCTCCTAGACCTGACCATTGCTCCGTTCGAGCCGTTAACCCCTGGCAATGGGCAGAGTACTGGGGAGAAGAAGGAAAAGCTTGCTAACGCCATCAAGGAACGAATCCCTGAGGAGAGTCTCGAGAGGCTCAGACGCCAGCTGGCCGGGCGACTCGTCGGAGTAACAGTCGTCTTCCTGCTCTGGAAGGGATCGCCGAGCGTATCCAACACGCGTCCCGTAAAGGATCTGGATAATCTGCTGAAGATAGTCTTCGACGTTCTCCGCCACGGCCCTCAAGGAATAGGAATAATCGAGGAGGACAGCTACATCGGTGAAGTGTACGCGACCAAACAGTTAGTCAGTCGAGAAGAGGACGAGGGTTATCGGATTATTATGGAAGAACACCATGATCCACAGATGCTACGAACGCTGAAACAGTACTACTCGAAAATACCAGCATAATCTGGCACATGCCAGCCTGAGTCAACCAATGCTCCTAGTGCCCGATGAAGATCGCGTCGGGTATTTGTTTGAAATCGGGGTCTCCTGTTACAACTTTGGCCCTTCGACTCCTTGCAGTCGATAGTATCAAGCTGTCCGCGAGGCTTGTTTTCAGGCTCTGCTTCAGTCGAGCCGCTTCGATCCCTATGCCTTCATCGACGGGTATCAGAAAGCATCTTTTCTTCAATGTTTCCCGCTTCTCCTCAGCTTTCTTCTCGCCGTAGTGACCGAGGACCCAGAAGTATGTCTCAGTCAGGTTAATCGTCGACGCCAGAGCCATCTCGGACCCTTCGATGAACTCCGCAGCCTTCATGGAGCTTGGGCCACCCCTCCAGTATTCTATCCACGACCAGGAGTCAATCAAAACGGTCATGTTTCTCTCGAACGAACGGCTTCAATTTCGGCAGGCTGCCTCGTTCCGATCTTCTCAAGGTCTTGCTCTCCCTGAGAACCTCCCGCAGAGCATCTGAGTAGCTCTTTAGAGCCTTCTCGCGCTTCAGCTGTTCAAGCACTTTCATTATGTCCTCGTCTACCTGGATCGTGGTCTTAGCCGTCAAATCAGGATCAAACTATGGGCTTCTAACCTATAAGGTTATAGAACTATAGGAATTGAGGTTTTCGGTCTCGCGGGAAGTGTTAAGGTTTCTGCAAGGACAACTACCCGCGAAAAGCTACCGAAACTCAAACAGTGCCACTCAAAAATACCATCATAGGCGCGCGCCCACGACTGTTTTCTCATCGGTCTTCGCCCCTATCATCCTCATCGAACGATCGGACCCGTCCTTTGTCCGCCCCGAAGGCTCCCTCCAAGGTTCCCTTACGGTAGTTCTTGATGAGTTCGCTTATGGTCTCCTCTAGACTTCCGAGTTTCATCTGATCCCGAAGACGCTCTAGACGGGACACAGTTTCACGCGAGACCTTCACCTTCTGCCCAGGAGACGACAAGGTATGCCGCATACGCCTGCACAATCTACACCCATTAAGCTATTCTGGAGACATGAGAACTCGCTTCGCTGCTCTGATTAGGGGTTTGCTTCTCTCTGGATAAAAGGAAAGTTTCGCGAAAAATATTATCAGGACTCGAAAATATTCTATCTCGATAATATCGAAACCTGACAATATCGGGGTTCGATAATACTGGAGGCTGTCTGAGACTCAAGCTAGCACTGATGAAAGCTTACAACATCTGCAGAAGACTAGGGGCAAGGACCAGGCTTGGCCTCAGACACTGTTCAAAATCCAGACGATGAGAGGATTCTGAAGTATGCTGGCGAGCTGTTCCATCCGTTTGGAATAACCAAGCCAGATCCGGACACTGTTGTCTGGGACGATAATATGGACCCTGACCGTGTAATTGTCCAGCTTGGAGAAGCCAAACTTCCTCGTAGCATGATGGGTCGTCTGACGGCTGAAGAATGGAAACCGCTGCTCGCGCCCGCGATAATCCTAGGCTACTTCCTCTTACCCCGCCAGCCTCGGGATACAATCCTGCGCCTGGTCTTACCCCTAGGTATCGGGGAAGTACCTCTGACCGTCGCTTTACTCAAGACTCTCCCGCTCGGGAGACAAGACCCAGCGCTCTCAATATCCTTACTTTTCGCAACAATCATCATCTGGGCATCATATGCGCTTTTGATGGTCGCGTTGTGGAGCAGACGAGCCTGGAGGGGCCTCTTCTACACCGCTGACGGGCAAGCGGCAGACAAACTCGGAAGAGAAGTGCTTCTGGCAACTCTCACCAAATATGGCGAGACAATCTCTGTCACGGGATATCCACGGAAACGTCTGCACCTATGGCCCACCGTCAGCCAGAGAATCGAGCGCCTTCAGAGAAGCCGATAAGATCTCAGATCAGCGTGACTCTTTCCAGTGCCTGAAAATGGTGGTCGCCTGTGATGAGTTCCGCTTTGTAGTATCTTGCGACGGCGTAGATCATGCTGTCGACCATTCCTAGTCCGGTTTTGAGTCCTATGTCAGCAGCCGCGACCGCAGTGCGCACGTCCAGGGGGACCACGCTGGTCCCGTCCAGGTGGGCGTACGCTTCCAATGCCTTCTCTTCACCCTTGTCCTTCTTGATCTTTCGGTAAACCTCCAAGACCACGATTGTCGGTGTGAGAATTTGTTCTGGAGCGTTCTCGACAATATACTTCTCGTAGAGTTCCGCTTTCGGCCCCTTGCCTAGGTATTCTATCCAACCGGTTGAGTCGATGAGAATCAGCGTCTGTCGCCTTCGTCCCGGAGCCCCTTCAGAGTGGCCCCGGAAGCCATCCCCTTCAGCTCCTTCAGTGGACGAATCGGGACCAGGTGGACAACCCCATCTTTCTCGATGACGGCAACTTTCTGTCCAGGTTTGAGCTTCAGCCTCTCCCTAACGTCGCTAGGGATGACCACTTGATACTTCGGAGATACTGTTACAGTTGCCATCGGTCCCCACGTACAACGATCCGCCTATCGAAATAAGGATTGTTGTACGCCACACTCAGCATGTCCGATAGTTCTAACTATCCCCGTCCTGTCCCTACGTAACCTCATGATTCCCACGCCTGCCGCGAAACTGGCCAGTGACTCTATCCTCAGCCCGTCCAGCCCGGCTTATCGTCCCTTGGACATTGACACTCTCTACTACACGCGTTCCATCTACACTCTCCGCTGGTCAGTTGACAATGAGCATCTCTATTTCGAGACGAACATAACCGGCCGATACAATATTTGGCGAGTCCCTAGCGCCGGTGGCTGGCCAGTCCAGCTAACAGTCAGCGACGAGAAAACAGATCTCGCCGATGCCTCGCCTGACGGCCGCCACCTCCTCTATGCTCAAGACTATGAGGGTGACGAGAAACCGAACCTCTACCTACTCGATCTGACGGAATACACCACACGGAACATCACCAACACAGAGAAGAGGGGTCACAGAGACATGAAATGGAGCCCCGACAGCCGCTCGCTTGTCTACGCAGCAGAGCGCGACATACCCGGAACCTACCCGATCTTCCACCACGACCTAGCAACAGGGACCGTCAAGAAGATTATCGGAAGCGATACTGGGGACTGCGAAGCTCTCGAGCTCAGCCCTGACGGTAGGAAGCTCGCTTTCTGCCGTACAAGTAATTACCAGTACACTGGTGTAAGCGTCCACGATATGGAGGCGGGACGTGAGACAGTCCTCGCTCCGATAGACGATCGTTCTACCAGCTTCGTCGGCGGCTGGACACGGGACAACAAACGAGTCTACGTCACCAGCAACGCCAACGAGAAAGGAATGGACGCTGTCGCCCTCCTCGATCTCAGAGAGAACAGCGAATTCCAGTGGCTCACCCTCCAAGACTGGGACAGCTCTCTCGTCGACGTCAGCCCGACAGAGGACAAGTACGCCTACATCGTCAACCATGCAGGCAATCTCCATCTATACATCCGAGATCTGAAAGGGGAGCAGGAAGAGATACCGCCTGGCCACGGAGTCATACGCGCCGCCAAATTCAGTCCAGACGGCAAACAGCTCGCGATATTACACGCATTAGGTGATAGCCCCCATGATATCTGGGTCTATGATCTCAAAGCCCGGTCCCTCAGACAGATCACCTACTCGCTTGTTGGCGGATTGAACCAGGACAACTTCGTCCAACCACACCTGATCGTTTATCCCGCTCAGGACCAGACCCCTATCTCCAGCTTCCTCTACATTCCCGCCAACATCAAACCCGACCGATCACACCCAGCCATCGTCTATCCCCACGGCGGACCCCAATGGCAACACGTCAACAGCTGGTACCCCAACATCCAATACCTCACAAGCCACGGATACATCGTCATCGCGCCAAACTATCGCGGATCAACAGGCTACGGACGCGAATACATGGAATCCCTCCGCAAAGACGCTGGCAGAGGAGATCTCAACGACCTCGTCTCCGCAGTCGACTATCTCAAGACAACAGGCTACGTAGATCCAAAGAGAATCGCGATAATGGGCGGTTCATGGGGAGGCTACCTCGCTCTGATGGCGTTGACCAAGACCCCTGAGATATGGGCAGCTGGAGTCAGCATCGTCCCGCTCGCCAACTGGTTCACAGCTCACGAGAACGAGGATCCTGTTCTGCAGAAGAACGACGAATGGTTGATGGGTAATCCAATCACCGATCGCGAGCTCTGGCGTGACCGCTCGCCAATATTCTTTGCAGATCAAATTCGCGCACCCCTGCTCCTGCTCGCCGGCCAACACGACATCCGATGCCCCGTGGAAGAAACACAGCAGATGGCCGAGGCAGCACGGAAGAACGGGGTAACAGTTGAGGTCAAGATCTACGAAAACGAAGGCCACGGATTCGTGCGTCGAGAGAATGAGATAGATTCGATCAGGAGAGCCGCAAGATTCCTGGACACGCACGTCGGACAACAGAGACCGGACTGAGAAACCGTCCCTGGAGTGTAGAGATCTCTAACCAGTCCGATAGGACCAGTTCGAATCCCGGTTACCCGAATGCTATAGATAGCCATAGCTCAAGTGTCACAATGATGGCCCCGAAGCCGATGAGGGCGTAATTCATCTGATCTTTTCTTATGACTCGTGATCCGAGGGTTCCTACTACTGCGAGCATTAGGCCGAACCAAGCGACGAGATGGATCAGGAATCCAATAATCGCTGTTGCAGCGCCGAGCCAGCGAGGAACAAATCTAACAGTCGCGTTGAAGATTTCCAGAATTATCGCCCCAATTATTACCCCGATCAGGAACCAGCCAAAGCGTCCAGTAGCAGCCAAGACCTTTCGCTCTTTGGCAGCGTTGTCTCGCTGGGTCTTTAATCAGATGTGACCTTAGTTGCCGTTTCGCTTTACCAGCCCCGTGTACAGCAATTTCCGAGAGGAGGGAGGGCGACTTCTACGCTTGGGACGCCGGGGTTGACCCTTCACCATGGGCGACGATAGCCTCGCTTGGTTTTCGGCTGAAGAGCAGAAAGCCCACTAGCGCTGCAACGACCGCGGCAACCCCTATTCCTCCATAGACCACAGGCATCGGTAGACTCGTGGCAGGCTGACTTGGAATTGGAGAAGTGCCTACAGTCATTATTGTCTGTGTGGAGTGCGTTGTGCCGCCGCCCGTCGCCTTGACCATCACGGTATAGCTTCCCGGCTGGCCAGAACAAGTTAAGGTCACAGATCCATATCCGGAGACACTATTGGTGTTTAGATTGCAAGTGAGCCCTGACGGTGTGCTTGTAACTTCGAGGGTTGTCGTAGCGCTGTAACCGTTCTGGGCGGTGATCGTGATTGTCACCGCTCCTGAAGTTCCGGTCTTAAAGCCGACCGGTCCAGTGTTCGTGATAGTGAAGTCCGGACCGGTAGCTATGCTAACGGGGATTGATAAGCTGTGGACGGAGAATCCCGCGTTCCCATTGACGGTGACCGTGTATGTTCCAGGCGAGCCTGTGCAGGATAGGGTCGATGTGTCTGGGCCGCCCATTGCTAGACTACTCGAAGAGAGCAAGCAACTGACGTGTGAAGACGACGGATTAGCCGTGAGGCTTGTAGTCGCTGAGAAACCGTGCGAACGTGTGAGAGTTATCGTGGTAGTTCCCGTTGCGCTTCCAATAATGTTTACAGTAGCGGGATTGGCACTTAAGCCGAAATCGGGGAGATGGTCCGTCCCCCAAATATTGTTGTCAACCATACCCAAGGCAAAATCCAACTCGGTCGCCGCAAGATCGATCTTAATCGAGAAGTCTATCTCGATGAGAAAACCTGAAGATTGGTCATAGGTAAAACCCGCGGATTCCGTGTAGGCCGTTCCCATGGAAACGCCGGAACTTGTGATATTCAGGAAGTTGACAGACCTAGTCATTCCAACGATCATCCTGCTGCTGGTGGTGTTGAAAGTCGGAGCTGAGGCGGTGTTCCAGAGTGTGTCCCCGGCTGCGAGGTTACCAGCGAGCACGAAATAATCGCCCGAGAGAGAAGAGAAAGCCGTGATGTTAGATGATCCCGTCGCGACATCTACGAGTGCTCCCTCTTGGGCACCTGTTCCGTTCTTGTATGTCGAGATGAGACCCAGGGTGATGGTTGATCCGGATACTCTGTCTACCTGGATCGCCGCGTAGTTCGTATCGTTCAGGCTGATCTTCAACGCTTGGCAAACTTGTGGGATTGAGGATTGGCATGTGTTCTTGAGAACCTTGTACTGAGCAAACTCACCAGCCATGACATTAGGAGCGTAAAGCGGGACGGCATGGGCGGAAAGGGTCGAAGGAGAAACAACCAGCACGGCGAGTATGAAGCAGAAGACGACCTTGAGCCCATTGGAGCTGTGCATGCGAGTTCTGATACAGGTTATCGATTCGTATATTTAGACAATGCGGAAAGGGCTTCTCGGAAAGAAACCTTTCTGTGGAAACCCTTGGATTGAATTTTCTATCTCGTACGGATAAATGCTCGAGGCATACTTTCCTCTCGGGGGAGAGCGAGAAATTTTTGGCTGTGACCTAGTTGTCGGGCTCGTCTAGTTCTGCTTCTTCTCTTTCCTCTTCGATCATCGCAAAAACATCATCCACTATTTCGAAGAGCAATCGCGTCTCCTCGTAGTCCTCTGGAAGAGTCGAAGGGACGAGCGCAACTTTTCCCTCGCTGTTCAGAACGAATCGAGTCTTGAGTGTAGACTCGGCGAGCTTCTTGTTAGCTCTCTCCCACCAAGTGTCCGATTTCTCAGCTGCTTTCAGCGTGTAATCACTTCACTGAGGGCGGTGTTGAATTACGGTAAGAAAAAGGTTTGGCGATGCCTTCACAAATCAGTTCATTGACGTTATGCTCTAGTGAAGCTCTCTATTCTTGCTTCGAGTCCCTTCTTGACTGTTGGCCACTCGTTAGGTATTATCGAGTATAGCATTGAATCGCGGATAGAGCCATCTGGTCTTATGCCCTGATTCCTCAGCTTTCCCTCGAACTTTGCTCCAATCTTCAAGATTGCCCGTTGCGAATGAGCATTGTTAGCATCCGTCCTCAGCTGTACACGCACCGCATCCCAATCCTCGAACGCGTGTTTCAAGAGCAGGAATTTGCACTCGGGATTCACAGCCGTGCCCCAGACATCAGGCGAGTACCATGTGTAACCGATCTCCGCACTCTTGTGCCTAGGAACTATCCCGAAAAAGGAAGTACTTCCAACCACGATGCCATCGCGCTTGAGAATTACAGCGAACACGTACTCTTCATTCCTCGCTTCAGCCTTCAATCCATCGGCGATCCGCCGATCCACATCCTCCCTCGACCGTAGTGGTGCGAGCATCCACCCCCAATCCATCTTACGCGCAACCTCCGTCAAGGCCGAGGAATGATTCTCTCGAAGCGGCTCTAGCCTAACGAATCTCCCCTCTAGAGTGACGGGCCCTAGAGTGGTGCTGCCCAAACGAAACCCACTCTATCAGTCGTCAGGTAGAGTTGGCAGCAGGCGGGCTTTCAGCGATAATCTCGTGGACCTCGAGCTTGCTCGGACCCGCGAACGCCTCTTTCGGAGGCGTGTTCGCATGAGCATCCATGAACGCCTGACTCTCAGTCCACCGCTCAAAATCCTCCTTCGATTTCCAATAGGTCATCACAACGTAGTGGTCTCCCTTCATCGGTCGTAAGACCTCTGTTCTGATGAACCCCGGCGACTGTGCGATCGACCACTTCCTCTGCTTCCAACGGCGCTCAAAATCTTCCTCCCAACCCTTCGCAACCGGTATCCTGTTCGACACAACTAAGACCATGACGCACTCTCGCGCGAAGTTCCTATTTTAGCAATGCGGGGTTAGATCACGGACTGCAGAGAGGCTTAAGCGAAGGTGACCTGCTCAAAAATCAACATGGCAGCTGCTCCATCGGTCAAACTATACGAGAAGTATGGATGGATTACTCTTTTCATCTTGTGGGCACTACACCTAGTCCTGTCCGCGCGCGACTTTTTTCCCAGCCTGCAGGATCTATGCCTCGGATGTCTTCCTGGCGCACAAACTCCGCTGCAATCTGTCACGGGTCTGACTTGGAGTCAGCTAGTGTCCTCGAATCCTAAGTTCGCAAGCTTTCTCGCTTCCACTTTGATCGATGACGGTATTTCCGGCGTTGGTCTCGCAATATTCGGAATGGTCGTTTCCATGACGGGCTACAAGAAGGGCGAAAAGTGGGCGTGGTATGTCTCATGGTCCATGCCGATCGGTATACTTGCTGCACAGCTCAATGTCTACGCTCTCACAGGGTCCACGTTGGTGATCTATCTCGCTACGGCATTCACTCTCGCGTCGCTTCTCGCGCTTTTTCTTCCGTACAGACAGTTCTTTCATCGGAAGCCGAGTCGCTAGTGTCGCTGTTTTAGAGCCGCTCGGGAGTACAGGTTTCCGCCGCGTCGAACGAAGAACGATAGAAGCCACAGAACATACCTGAGATTTGTGCCGCCTATTGCATAGGTCCAAAACGGTGGGAGAATAGATACGAAAAAGAGTCCTCCGACGATTAACTCGAGGTTCCTAAACAGCCTGTATTTCCTCAACAGATCAGGCGCGACCAGATTTCTCTCCTCGCTGGACAGGATATGTGAGAAAGATGCGAGGATCGCCCAGATCGCCCCTATGTCGAGAGCGTAGACGGCGGATGCATCATTCTGGGAAAGAGTCGAAGAGGCAACTGTGTTCAAGCCGAACGAGAGCTGGTTGAACAGGTAAGGCTCGATAGCAACGAGGAAGAGCATTATCGTGTTGAGCGCGCGGGTTCTAGTTGTCTCAACGGGAAGGACTGACATTATTTCCGTGTAGCGGAACCAGACGAGGATCAGGACTAGAAAGCTGAAGCCGAAGCTCGCGATATTCCCGAGCAACGCGGCTGTATCAGGCGGCTTGCTCGCGATGAGGTTGAGCGCGCCGATCGATAAGGCGAGGCCGAATATCAGATCTGATAGCGACTGGATCCGCGGACGGGGCCGCTGAAACTGTTCGGCTCGTCCTCTCCCGTTCTCAGACATTTTTTGTCAATTGCCCGTGAAGCCAGTCGATCTCAAACTGGTCATCAGCCCCGGGGTCGATCCCGGCCTCTTTGAGCAGTGATTGAGCACGTTGCAGGAAAGTGCGCGACTCGCCCTTGTTCCCGCGGAGGAATGCAATGGCAGCCTTGTTGATAACAGCCATCGCGGTGCTGTATGGATCACTTGCCGGTACAATTTTCTCGCCTTCGGTAAAGTAGCGTTCAGCCGCGTCGGTGTTTCCTCGGTGGATCTCGACAAAACCTAGGTTTTGTAGCTCCGCAGCCACCATTCCTTGGTCTCCGATCTTCCGGTTGAGAGCGAGGCTCTGCTCAAAAAGTGCCGCCGCCTTATCGTAGTCACCGGTGAGCCGGGTCGCTGAGGCGTGGAGGAATAGCGGGGCCTGCCCCATCGAGGGATCAAGGTCATGAGCGAATTCTCTAGATTTGACAGCCAGGTTGAGTGATTTTGGATAGTCGCCGTCCTCGAACGCTATCCGGCTGAGCGCAAGGTATGCGAGTGTCAACGCTTCTCGATCATTTGCCGCGAGTGCTCCGTCGAGTGCTGCCTGGCTCCTTTGCCGAGATTCCTCGATCTTCCCCTGCCTGAACGCAAACAAAGCATCACCGTACAGTGCGAGTGGTCTGGCTCGCGATGGTTTCTTCTCACCCTTGTCTAGCACGGCCGCGAGAAACACCCGTCCACCGGCGAGGTCTCGGGCAACTGCCCAGAGCCGCCATGCGTTGGCAGCAATCTCAATCGCGTCCTCTTCGTGTTCGCTCTCTAATAGAACACGGGCTGCGTTCGCATAGGATTCTCGCTCCTGAGCCGCTTGCTCAACCAGCTTGCTCGTGGCCTGGCCCTTGACAATTGGAGTGCCCTGGGAAGAAGGGAAGTCCCAGTGCAGCACCCGAGAACGTTCGAGCAGGTTTCTTGCTCTCTCGTCAGTCATTTCTTGAAGCATATTCACGACTCCTGAGGCGTGTCAACTTATGCTTGACCGTCCTGGAGCTCTTTTCCCACAGAACGTTCTCGATGACTGACGAGAATTGTGATCTTAGGACCCCATCGACTTTGTCGGCCCACTGTTTCATGTACGTTTTTTCCAACCTCTGGACCATTCCCTCCTCGACATAACGGGCAAGGCTTCTCTGCTGGAACTTCACATGCAACACCTCGTGGATCAGCGTGGAGATTGCCGCGGTGGAGATCTCGCCGATAAGCTTCCTCTGCGCAATGGAAAGATGGTTAAGATGAGTCGCGAACATTGCGGTACCCTCTCTTCGGATCCTGTCTTTGCTAATTCTCAGCGGGTAGAGGCTTATCTGGGCGAGAGAGTGACTGTAGCTTCCATATAGTATTCTCGAGGGTTGTCGTCTCAACTGTTTCGCTGGAAAGATCATTACACGGAGGTCAATAGATCGATCTGAACGAATTCCCTCCGAAGCAACTAGATTACTCAACAGTTCTCTGATGTCGGGGGAGAGGATTAGTCCGAGGATAAAATTGGCATAACCGAGAAAGAACTCTCGCTCATAACGCGGAAACTTAACTAGCACATGTTCCGGGGGCTTGGCCAGCCGCGCCCTTATCCGGATCTGAGAAACGGAACTCATACTCTCCTTCCCTATTGTTCAACAGGTCTTTGAAAAATCTACAGTTGACAGTCTCGGTTGCTACGGTCTTCTCGAAGGTCACTCTTCTTCTGCAATCTTTCTCACTCTCTTTTCAATATCGTCCCGGATCCTCCGAACCTCTTCAATCGGTCTGCCTTTCGGATCGTCCAAGTGCCAGTCAACCAGCTTCTTCTGCATTGCCGCCAGCATCGGCCTGGGACACGCCTCCTCGACCGAGCAGCCCATGGTTACGACTAGACGCGCATTCTTGATCATGTCGGCTGTCAATACTTTCGGTGTTCTCTTGGACAAGTCTATTCCCCGCTCTCTCATCGCCTCGACCACAACGGGATTGACACGGCTGGAGGGAACTGTGCCGGCGCTCGAAGCCTTCAGCCCATGTTTCTCAGCAAACGCCTGGGCCATTTGACTGCGTCCAGCGTTCTCCACACAGACAAAGAGAATTTCTCCTTTCAAGGGCACTATTCATCACTCAGGCGGACTTTGTTAAGCGGGGAGGATTCGATCCTAAAAAAACGCTTTCGGAGCCGCATTGTTTCCCCGCCGGGAAGACCGGTGGTTCACAATCAGCCCTAACATTAATTCCCAGTCCTTGAACGCATGGTAACAACGGGGTTCGAAAAATCGGTTCCTGAACACGACTTTTGAAAACGGGTCTCGAAAACAGGTTTTTGAAAAACGGTTCCTGAAACAGCTGTGGAAAACGGGTACTCAAAAACGGTGCCGAAAAATCGAATCCTGAAAACAGCTCCCCAAAAACGGTAACCGTGAATTTTCCAGGCCCCCCCGGGCCTACCCAAGTCTCGCGCCCCGACTACCCCTCGTTCATCCCCCAAGCAAGCGTAAAGGGAAAGAACCAGGCAAAGAATGGGCCCCGCGAAGGAGAAGCTGGACACGCCATGAAGGCAATCGTCCTC
Organism: Crenarchaeota archaeon 13_1_40CM_3_52_17; assembly: GCA_001918745.1. Lineage (GTDB taxonomy): Archaea > Thermoproteota > Bathyarchaeia > 40CM-2-53-6 > 40CM-2-53-6 > 40CM-2-53-6. The sequence continues at coordinate 35,247 of MNGN01000060.1, forward strand.
CCAAAATACGGACCACCCGACGTCCTCCAGCTCAAAGATGTCGAGAAGCCTGCTCCCAAGGACAATGAAGTGCTGATAAGAGTACACGCGGCAAGCGTAACAACAGGAGATTGTGAGTTCCGAAGTCTCAAGCTTCCCCTAGCGTGGCGGCTCCTCTTCCGCGTAGGATTCGGGATCAGACGGCCGAGAAAGAAAATACCCGGGCAAGAGCTCGCCGGGGTAATCGAATCGGTTGGCAACGCTGTAAGATCCTACAAGAAAGATGACCAGGTATTCGCCGCGACCGGTCTTGGTCTCAGCGCTTGGGCCGAGTACTGCTGTCTTCCTGAAAAGGGGCTGATCGCGATGAAACCATCCAACATGACCTACGAGGAAGCCGCAGTTGTTCCGGTCGGGGGACTTCACGCGTTGCATCTCTTCAGAAAAGCGGACATTCAGAGGGGGCAAAAGGTCCTGGTCATCGGTGCAGGGGGAACAGTAGGCACTATTGCAGTGCAGCTTGCAAAGTCCTTCGGAGCAGAAGTAACCTGCGTGGACAGCGCGAGGAAACTAGACATGTTGCGCACGATCGGTGCGGATCACGTTATTGATTACACGCGAGAAGATTTTTCCAAGAACGGGGAGAAATACGATGTTATTCTTGATGTGGTGGGCAAGAGTTCGTTCTCAGCGTGCATCAGGTCCCTGAACAAGAAAGGATTCCTTCTCTTGGGTAACCCTGGCCTGTCACAGCAGCTTCGCGGCATGTGGACCTCGATCAGAACCAGCAAGAAAGTAACAGGCGGAATGATATCGTATAAGACTGAGGATCTAGTCTTTCTCAAAGAGCTCATTGAGGCTGGAAAGATAAAGTCGGTAATAGACAGACGCTATCCGCTGGAACAAGTGGCAGAAGCCAACCGGTATGTTGAATCGGGACAGAAAACAGGAAACGTGGTTATCACGGTTCAATCATGGCATCCATCTTGCACCTCTGAGCGATCGAGAGAGTGGCTAGACGAAGATTTTAGAGGAGACATTGTCGATAAGAACGGTGATCGCTGATGGGCAATGCTCCTATGAAGAAGTCCCCGTTCAAGTCCACTCACCAGTCTCGAAAGGTGACCTGTGAAAAGTGCGGGGGAACTTATGACCGCTTCTTCTATGAGAAAATTCACAAAGACGTCTGCAGCGGGAAAGGCGCATCGGCTGTTGACATGGCGAGATTCATTCCCCGCAAAGCCTAGAATCCTAGACAAGCCCATTTTCAGCCCTGATCCCGATTCCGAGCCCGTGATTTCTAGAACCGGACTTTCCACGTTGATCCCTAGGAAAGCACGGGGATCGAAAAAGCCCGGACAAGTCGATAACTCGCCTGTCTCAAGGAAACAAGCGCAAATCGGGTTCAGACAGGAGGCAGTTCTGGAAAAAATTGATCCACTTTGTGATTTCTCCTCGCGACGCGAGCGTGGTTTCTCCGGGAAGGCTTCATAGGCGATCTTGAGGGAAAAAATTGAAGTGGAACCCAGACATGCCCATCGGCACGGTGCAAGCTACAATCGAGCCGTTCGCCAAGCTCAACAACGGGGTCATGATTCCGCGCCTCGGCCTCGGAGTATACCAGTCGCCCCCAGGCCCAATAACCCAGAACGCTGTCGAATACGCACTCAAAATAGGATATCGCCACATCGACACCGCACGAATCTACAACAACGAATCCGACGTCGGCACCGCCCTCCGCAAGACCGGTATCAAACGCGAAGACGTGTTCATCACCACAAAGCTCTGGAACAGCGACCACGGATACGAAAACGCACTCCGAGCCTGCGACGAGAGCCTGAAAAGACTCGGACTGAAATATCTCGACCTCTACCTAATCCACTGGCCCGTCCCTGAGACCAGAAACGAGAGCTGGGAAGCACTGGTACAGTTATTGAAGGATGGAAAGTGCCGCAGTATCGGTGTCAGCAACTACACGATCAACCATCTAACCGATCTACTGGAAGACACGGATGTCGTTCCGATGGTGAACCAGGTGGAGTTCAGCCCCTTCCTCTACCAGAAACAACTTTTAGACCACTGCGAGAAGAACAAGATCCAGCTCGAAGCCTACAGTCCACTGACACAGGGCGCGAAGCTCAACCATCCAAAGATCCAACAGATCGCAAAGAGTCACAGCAAGACCCCTGCACAAGTGTTGATACGCTGGAGCCTCCAACACAACCTCGTAACCATACCAAAATCGGTCAGGGAAGAGAGGATCAAGGAGAACAGCAAGGTATTCGACTACATCCTCACCGCAGAAGACATGCGAATACTCGACTCGCTAGACGAGAACTTTCGAAACTCCTGGGACCCAACCAACGCTCCCTAAAACAATCAGGATCTCTTTCTCGGGTCTCTACCATACTTATCCCGCAGCCCAGCCATAACTAGGCATGCTCTGCGCCGAGTGTCTAAGAGACCTCCAAGACGTCGTCAAAGCCCACGACTCCAACCTCTATCTCTGCGGACTCTGCTATGAAAAAGAGAGGGTTCACTGGAGAATACTATTGTCATCTGACGTGGAGGAACAAGCACTTCTCGCCAGAATACTCCGAGTAATCGAGTGGGCCGACCAGTCCCGTCCGAAAGACTACGGAAGACCGAAGCAGAGTTAGAAGATTGTCTAGAACGGTTTGCCGCAGGATCCGCAGAACCTAGTCCCAGCCGCACTACGCGCCCCACACTTTCCGCAGACGATTCCCTGTATCTGAGGAGGCTGCTGCTGGATCATGGCAGCCACAGGCATCGTCGGCGTCATTCCCGCGTAGCCTGTTGAGAAGGGTGTCTGAAACCGTGAAATATTCGATCTGATAATCCCGTAAGCTTTCTCCGCATCGCTGTTCGGGAGATCGTTGAGACTCAACGGGTCACCGCCAAACCTCAAAGTAATCTTCACCGTTGATCGAAGAATTCCCTTGTCAAGAATCGCGTTCGCAACATCAGTATAGTTAAAATCGGTAAAATCCTTCTTCAAACCCAGCTCATGTGGATGACGCAGAATAATCCGCTGAGTTGTCAAGACAACAGAGTCGATATTGATCTTTGGATGATAGATCTTCTGTTGAATGTACAGTTCAACTTGCTCACCGGGACCGAGAACCCTGACAATATCAGGAGGAACATTCGCCAAGACTACGACCTTCCTGCAATCTCAATGACAATGGTCAATATCTGTTTTCCAGTACCAAACCAGAAGACCTGAAAGAATCAGGCCAGGAGGCTAGCAGTAGCCTTCGTAAGCTTTCGGATCTCTTCTTCCAAGGGATCCAGTTCCGCCTTTCTGTACAGAAAGGGAACACCGACAACCATACAGAACCACTCCGCCATCTCCCTCGCGTCCGGAAACACGAAAACAGTCCCATCCATAGTCGTTACTGTCCATCCGTTCTCGACCTGGTCAATCTTGTAAGACAGCTTGATGCTCCGAATAGTGGAAAACTTGTCCATCCTTACTCACGGTCCTCCAAGATCAATCTAAGAGCCAAGAAAACAGCTCGACAGACCCGGTCGCGCTCCCCTCACATGAGGACTAATCCAACCGGCGATATCAGAATGGTGTTCCCCAGACCATCATAGTCATAGAACCCTTTTTTCGAGGCGCAATCGGGACCTCGGACAGGTCACGAAAGACCTGAAGGTTTGGCTGGTTGCTCGCGTAATCGCTCGACACTGAAGGGTCTCAGCTTCCCTTCCAGCCAGAGACCAGCATAGTTCTCTTCTCGTGGAACCCACTCCAATCGGATAGATCCCAGCTTCTCGATCACTGCCCTCGCTTGGCTGCTCAGCTCCAAGAGCCTCTCGTCTTCAACCCGCCACTCTCCATTGACCTGGTTTACTACAAGCTTTGAGTCCGAACGAACAAGCGCCCCACCGATGCTACCGGGAACCTTTCCCTCAACCTTCTCCGCGATCAGCTCCAGCGCCTTGAGCAACGCGTAATACTCCGCCTCGTTGTTAGTCCTGTCTCCTATAGGCTGCCAGTAGATTCTGAATTTTCCAGGATCAACCGGATAGGACTCCGCGTAGGCAATTGCAATTTTCGCCTTTCGAGGTAGGCTATTCTGCTCGTTTCCCTGACTCTGCCCATCGATGTAGAAGACCTGCAAAATCCGGTCAGACCTACATGGACCTTCAGAAGATCCAGCCGAACATCCGCATAATGAACGGAGTAATGTCGGCTTCTATCAGGCCCGCAATGAAGAAGAGAGGCGCGAGCCCGACGACAACGTACACAGCCAACCTCAGAGTCTTTGAGAGATACTCGCTATTCTCCGGCCCCCGCCGGAACCTTGCCTTCCAAGCCGCATAACCCAGCCGAATCCCAACCGATCCCGACAAGACAAACGAGGGAATCTCAATAATCCCGTGCGGCAAGATCGCCGCGAGAAACATCGTTAGGCTAGGCGACAACTGCGGTGCCAACAGCACCCCAAGAATGAACCCGTTGAACATTATCGTGACAAAGCTCGGAGCACCAAACCCCAACCCGGACAGCGCCGTCGCTATGGACACGAGCCAGTTGTTGAGGAAAATATCGATGCCAAGAACAGGAAGCGCGGGAACCGGCAGATTCGCAAGAAGACTATTCCCGTGACCTGGCTGGTAGCCTGAGCTCAGAAAGAACCCTGCAACACCATTGACGGATACATAGTACCCCGAGTAGATTCCAAGCGCGAACGCGAGCGTTGAGAGAATGTGAAAAGGAAGATTCCTCGGTCCTGTGACGAATCTGAATCCTTCTGCAAGTCCAGTCTTGATCTTTACCCAAGCTGCCCGTGGCAACCGCCGGAGAACATCCGGCCATATCGGACTAGATAGCTCGAATGGCATCTCGGGAACAGAGGGTCCAGCATAGTAGTAGATCATCGTCTTGGTAAGGTGAAGAATCGGCGTCAGCAAAAAGCTCAGGATCACTGTAATAAGCGACGTCAGCGGCAGACCGATCGTTCCGGCGAAGAAGACGACGAGAAGGAGTAATCCCTGGAATATTATCCGGACAAGCGAGTAGGTTAGCGTGATTCCGAGATTGTGGGATGCTACTCTGAAGCTCTGGCGAATAGCTCTCAAACCGGAGACCCCATCGACGACCACCACAGGATACGAGTATACGGTGAACACCGATAGTATCAATGAGGCAAAGAGAAGCGGTTGAAACACGCTAAGAGCGGTTAACAAAGCAATCACTCCAGTCGCGCTGTTGACGCTTGCCGCGGATGCAATTATCAACGCGTAACCTATCACCGCCGGACCCCAAGTAATCAGATTCGAGAGAAACAAAGTCCATGCCATCGCTCTCCATCTCCGAGAACCATTTTCCAGGACCGACTTAACCGGGACACTGTCCTTGCTCCACGCCTCCACATAGATACCGTACTCAGAAGAATAGACATAGCCGGCTCCGACGATAGCGATGAGAACTAGAGCTACCAGCATGACCACGAACACCGGTACAATCGTCAAGGAAACCGCGGGGTCTTGAAACACCCCAAGCAACCCAGAGTTGCCGTATGTCACCAGAACCCTTGAAAGCGTGCCTGATAGAGCCCAGCTCGTCAAGAGAGTCATTACCACGAGCGTCACAATAGATTGCAGGATAACCTGCAACGCTGATCCCAACATCGTTGGAATAATGATTGCAGGATGCTTTCTCCAGGTCCAGAAGGATCTCTCAAAGATTCTATCGAAGAATATTCTCTTCAAACCGAGAAGAGCGTTTCTCGCCAATTCACCCAGCTCCAACATTGCTGATGCCAGCAAATGTGTCAGGCAAAGATCGAAGAATATCGGGTTCGAACTGAGAATGGAAGGAGAAGTGCACTGTTGGATCTCTGATGGCTAAGTCGAGCCAGACCAGGGAAAACGCCCCCACGGTTAGATAGATTAGCACTAGACCGCCAGCAGGTCCAAGAAGGAATGACGACAATAGTTCGATCGTCGACACGATCGCCACTGACACGCCCAAGATGTCGCGTGAGGCCACTGGCGCGCCTCTTACGGAAGCGCCCTGCAATCCGGTCGCCTTTAGGGTCCTGTCGACGTCCTCTAGGACCAGTTCTTCCAAGCGAGCGTGTTTCGCTAGCTCTCGTGAGAGGAACCATAGGGCAGTTACAAGAAAAATCCAGCCGACAACAGGGATCGAGGCAAGGAGAGCCCACAGCACCGCGCTCCTTTCATGCTCTCCTCGCGACAGCCTATAGAGGCCCTCTTCAGCGGAACTCAGGGGCAGCATGGCTTCCTGACCGGTCGCTCCAGTCCTCGACTGAAGCTCGCCGACTGCCTTCCATAGAAGGGCTCTCGTTCTACTGGAGTGATTATTCGCCCTACTCATAACCAAATAGACAACGTAAGACGCGGCGGCCGACGCTACCAACCCCACGATCCCAAGCTCACTAACCGCAAGCGTTAGGTCACCCGTTCCTAACCCCGCGCCCGCGCCCCACCATGCTACCATAAAGAGCGCCCACGAGAGATAGCTTGCGAGGGGCAGCAGCAAATATGACGCTGGAACAGAAAAGTCAGTTCTCGCGCGCATCTGAGCCAACATCGAGAGACTTATCTCGCGACTAGGAGGATCGGAGAAGGTCACTCGCGAACGCCAGCTTGACTGGTTCAGCTTAGTTGGGCGGCGCTGAGGGAATGGGTGAAGCAAGTGGAGAGGTCGAGGAGAGCTGGGCCATGATGGTGTCTTCCATGAGCATCTGTTGTCTGAAGTGATTGTTGGGATCAGTTACTAGCACATAGACCCAGTACACCCCGAAAATGCTCCCAGTTATCAGTGTAAGGACAAAGTAGAGAGCAAAACTTCTGTCCGGTATCGGCGGATTTCGGTAGGGGAAGTTTATCGGCACACCTACCGCATTAAAGGCCCTAAGCATGTCATTGATGAACAGGTCCTCTCTTCTCTCATGCTTGAAAAAATCCTTCATGAGAAAGTAGGCCGTGTAGATCCACACGAAGCCATAGAGTAGAGCATACAGGGTAGCGTTTTTCTCACCCTCTTCAAGCCGCGCTTCCCTCACATTCCTTTCCATGTTGTTAAGCAGAATCGAGACATCAACGCCCTTCTTTGCCGCTATCTCCTTTGCCATAGTGATGATGTCCTCCTGCAAGAGAATCTGCCGGTTGAAGTGAGTGTTACGGCGACTCACTAGCTTGAAGATCAATACACTGACCAGAACTAAAACCACGAAATAGAGAAAATAAAGGAGAAATATTGATCCAGCCAAAGCGGCTCCCAAGGCTGGACTTCCTGTGGTCGTCGTGCCAGGGGGTCCTATTGAATTGATGGCTGAGATGACGGCTGTGAGTACTACGACAAACACGACCACTCCCACTATAACCGGCAGAAGTGGAACTATGGCCCAGGCACCCGACATTTGTTTGTCGCTTTCTAGTCGCGTCCTAAGGTCGCGTCGGAGGTTCTCAATCGGGATGCTCAAGGGGTTGCCGCTTCGAGTTCGCGAATCATCCGGTTTTTCTATTTAAGACAATGGAGTCTTGTTCGATCGATCAATAGCTGCTCGATTCAGGACGATTGCTTAACGGTGAGATTCGCCAGCCTTTAAATGACCGAGGCCCGTTGGAGTTCGTTTTGTGCGGCCGTGGTCTAGCCTGGTCTATGATATCAGCCTGCCAATCCTAGGCTTAGC
>MNGN01000045.1:0-123970 GCA_001918745.1 Crenarchaeota archaeon 13_1_40CM_3_52_17
ACTGTTCCGGTGAAGTTGTTGATGCTGTCGAGTGTGATTATGGGTGGATGGAAGAAGGTGCTGTTGATCGGATTCGGTAGGATGAGTGTGTTCGGATTGGCTGAAATGGAGAAGTCAGGTAGACCGCTCGTAACCGTTATCGGTATCTGCAACGGTATGGAGAGGCCATCGCCGCTCGCGAGAGACCGTACGACGTAGACACCATTGGCCGTGAAGCTGTTCGTCTGGACGTATACAAACGTGGAGAAGCTTCCTACTCCGAGGTTGCCTGTACCGTTGAACGCGGTGATAGTTGGGAAGTTTGGTCCTGTTGGCACCGTTGTAGTCACAGCGACGAAGCCAGAGAATCCATTCACAGCATTTGTAATGAGTTGAACGGAGCCGGAATCTCCCGCGAGGAGACTCAAAGAGCTGGGGCTAGCCTCAAAAGTGAATCCCGGGGCTACGGTTGCATTTGGTTGCACGGTGATAGTGCCATGCACCCAAGGGTGTATCGTGTCATAGTAGAAGTAGGTTCCAACGATATTGAACGCGAAGGTGAAGTTTGCACCAGAAGAAATAGGGCCTGAATCGAATGATGGTAGTGACGCCGAGTTGAGGAAGGGACACGCGACACTCGGAGGGCTGGTGGAAGGAGAGCATGATGTGACGGTATGGATGACCGTGCCTGTGTTGTCCCATTCTACCTTGCTGCCTACGATGGCTGTCGCTGACGCTGGATTGACCCGACAGGCTGAGGCATTGAAAGAACAAACGGCGTCATCGATTATTGAAATAGGATAGTGCCAGAGATTTGTTCCAGTCACCATGAACGATATAGAGAAGCCGGGCGAACTTTGGAGTATCTGTAACTCGATTCCAGTAGACTTGTCGTAGAAGAGAACTTGGGAGGGACCGCTGAAGGGGGTGCCGGTGATGTTGACAACGTTGATCTGACGAGTGGCGCCGGCATAGGTTGCGGTTATCGTGTTGTTGAACGTCGGGGCCGATGGAGAGTTGAACAAGTGATCACCAGGCCCGAGATTAGCTGCGACGAGTGGTGGAAACTGTGTCAGGTTACCTATTCCAGAGTTGAGGTCTCCGCGGAATATTTGCATCTGAATGTTTCCCCCGGAGACAAATGTCCCTTTCAGCGTTACATTACTACCGGAGACTGCGGTCACTACAAGAATGATTCCGGTGATGTTGATGGCTGGGCCAACGAACTTGAAATTGCCATAATTCCACCAGTCTCCCACCTTCACAGCTGGAACGTAAGTGGTAGACGCGGAAACAGCGCCCGCATAACTAGGCACTGCGAGGGCGATCAAGGACGTTACGAGCAAAATATGGAATAGGACCGAAGGTTTCATTGAAGATGTTCGATCAATCGTGAGGTTCGCTATATACTGTTCGGGATCTGTGCTGGGCAGTTGGAAAGAAATATCCAGCAATTGGTTACAGGGGCGATCGAAAGATATCCAGGTTAGTCATGCCCGAAGCCGTCAAGGGAGGGCCTGGGCGGTTTCATGGTGCTCTAGAGGCTATAGACTAGTTTCGCCTGTTTCGGCTCCCATACCAAGTACTTGTTCGCGCGTTTCTAGGTGACGTGTTTCTTAAGGCTGAGATCCTTTGTGCGAAATGTTGACCGATAATGCGCGAGACGATATTCGACGAGTCTTACAATGTGCGAGAAGTATTGGATGATGTCATCGAGAGAGTTGCCCTCCGCGAAAAGTTGTTAGGTACGGCGAAACAGTTTGCGGAGAAGAAGAGAGAAGACAAGTTCACCTTAGCCATCAAACAGTTTGAGAATCTCATGGTCGACTTTCTACGTCTCTACCAGCCTATCCTCGATAGGTTGCGTAGCTATCGGGAAGGAATGCAGAAGGAGATTACAAGTCTAAGATCGTCACTCGCAACAGTCAACGGAATGCTCGAGGTCTCAAAGGGAATCGAAGGACTAGCCCCCAGAATCCAGCAGCTTGAGGTGAATGGACAGGAACTTGACGCTAACATCAATGAGAAAATGAAGATCGCGAACAAAATAGATGACCTGTTCAACAGAGTGCGGCCTTTCCAGACGGGAGGCGCAGGACCAATGGGTCGGGATTCGTTGTCAGATGTCCTAGCAGGAATGCCAAAGGATCTCTTCCCAGAGACACCTGAGCCAGCTAACGAAAAGACTCGAAAGACTGGCACTAGAAACTAACGCCCGATCGCTTTCCCTTTCTTCGGCAATAGCGGTTACAGCACTCCATTATCCGGCCGACTTTCCATACGACAATCGACCATACCTTTGGCGACGAGAAGACCAGTGCATTCAGCGAGAGCAGTGCATTCTATAGTCGACGAGGATCTGCGGGTCTCTACACACAAGAGCATCATCAAGACCCTAGGACGACAATACTCAGATGCGACACAATTCTTCGTCGAGCTCGTCGTCAACTCGTGGATGTGGGGCGAGGCAACAAGGGTCGAGATCAAGATCTCTGACTCGGGCTCTCATATCGAATACGAGGAATGGGGTCACGGGATGGACCTCGATGGACTGCGCGAATTCCTTACCAAGGGAAAAACAACCGGCGAGGGATTCTCCCCGAAATACAAGCGCCCGATACGAGAATCGTACGGGATGGGCAGTCTCGCTTGGCTGACCCTAGGTCGCGAGCTAGAACTTCAAGTCCACAAAGGACGATTCGATCGCACCATTATGCTGACGGAGAGCCTAATCGATCGACACTGGGCCCCCACCGACCAATCCACCTGGAAACCCTTGCGAGTAATACAAGCTCCATTGGATCATGACGGTCTAAGGATCAGAATTCGTTCCTTGACAAAAAAAACTGACTCGGGAGAGGTCCGCAGAGCTCTACTGGCGAGAGCAAACGTTCTTGCTCTGCGCGGATACGGGCCCTTCGAAGTCTTTGTAAATGGCGAAGCGGTGAAGCCGGAAGAACTGCGCGGCGCAACCCTCCTTCCTGTTAACATCGCGACGGAATATGGGAAAATTACGGGCGAAGTATTGATCCTGCCAATCTCTAAGACGCGTGCGGGGATATCCGAGGCAGGAATGAGCGTACAGCAGAAGCACATCACCTGTCTGCAACACCAGTTCTTCGGCCTTGATCAGTATCGTATTCATGGCCTGAGCCGGATCCAGGGCTGGGTGAACGCTGACTTCCTCCGTCGATTGCCCGGAGGGAATGAATTTGAGCGAGACAGCGCGCAGTGGAAAGTGTTCGAGAAAGCCATGCGCGGCTTTGTCCGGAACAAGGTCTTGAAATTTCTCAGACAGACCGCCAGCCGCAGAGAGCTTCGCAGCATACAATACCTCAACCGGGAGATTGCGGAGAGATTGCGACGTAGTCTCCGAAGAAATATCGAGATACTCTCAAAGGCAATTATCAAGACAAAGACGTTGTCAAAGCCTAGCCAATCATCGCAACACATGACGAAAAAAGAGAACGGGTCAGGACGTCGGAAGGAACGGAAGTCTAAGACACGTCCCAGAGACGCGACCAGAAGTGTCATACATCTAAAGGATCAAGTTCTGGCCTTCGATATCGCCCACGGTGGAGACAGAGGTCAGGCGTACGTGGAGACTGACAAGAATGGTGTCCGAACCGTCTTTGTCAACATGGATCACCCGATGTGGAACGTAGAGGCGAGCCTGACTCCGACAAAGCTCCGTTACTGTATCCGACAGATCCTTGAGCGATCGATTGCTGAAGATATTCTGCCAGCGAATCCTTCGACTCCCGAGGAAGCTTACTCTGTACTGGACGCCCTATACAACGACGCCTTGGCCTAAATGATCTCGAGCCGATTAGATAGGTTATACCCCCCTCCATAGAACTTTATACTTGAGAGATGCGTAGCGAACCTCGGTAATCATGCCTCAGAAGAATGAATCATCTCCGTCCTCTCTTGCAGAGGTATTCGAGAAAATGGCTGAGAAAGACTATGCATTCAATTTCGATGTGACCATGGAACTCGCGACATCATCTTTGCGAGTCGGAACTGTAAGGGTCCACGGTAAGGTCGAGTCCGCGGCTCTGAAGAAGAAATAGTCTCGATAACGAGTTCGGAATCTATCCACCTATCAGGGTGCGCCTTGTCCGAGCAATGCTTCTTTCTCGCAATCATAGCACCTATAGGTTCGCTCTCTCGTCCATTTGCCGGACGAGTCAAGAATCTGTTTGTCCTGGGTGTTGAGTTCGCTGGATTCGAACTGACCACCGCACCTGTCGCAAACATGTTCCACTAAGATTACCAACTGATGGGCTAGCTATCGCTACTCATAAACAGTCGCCGCTAGACCCCGCAACACATTTACCGGGCGCGGTCTTCCTGAACAATCAGCATTGTCAGCTAGTTCGGACGTAGAGAAGAGAAAACGGATAGAGCAGACGTTTGATGAGTTCAACGAGTCTTGGCTTGTCTATTGGAACGCGTACATTGACCTGCAAAACCAGTTGTATGAGAGCTTGAAAAGTGCGCGAGAAGTGACCTGGCTCGGGGCAACCGACTCGGCGAAAATGAGCGAGATAAACGCAGCCCAACGACAATTGTTCTCCACTATGCCGCGCCGCCTGGACTACGTCCCGCTGGGACAGATCAACCGGAGTATGGATTATGCGCTCGGCAAGATCAACGAGCTGTTGGCGGCTCTCTTCACGGAGAAGGAGAAATGCAAGAGATTGGAGGACGCGATAGACATTCTCACTGACAAGGCGACCAAGACTAAGCAAGAGTTGCAAAGCGAGTCTTAATTTTCTGAGTCAGGAAAACGATGTATCGCGAGTCCACGCTAACACGTTCCGTTATGTGAAGTTCGATAACTGGTTGCTAGGCGGGAACTTGTATTCCCATTCCTCCATATTTCGGATAGAGATATTTGGCTGCGGGAATTCCTTGAATCGTTTCCACTTCTGCCCACCGAAGTCCTTCCCTCCTCAGGTCTGAGAGAGTTTTGTGAAGGAGAAGAGAACCGAACCCTCGCTTTCGATAGCCAGGCGAGACGACTACTCCAGTAAAGAAGCGACCTTTTCCTGAGTTCCGCTCGGAAATTATCCCATTGATCCCAACAATCTTCTCATTGATCTCAACGACCAGCATTTTCGCGCCCAGTCGTTTCTTCGAGTCTAGAAACCACCTTCCTGCGCTAGTCGGTGTCCATTTTTTCAGATAGTTCATCCATGGAGACCCTTCTTCTTGGCCAAGACCTTCATACCATAATTCTGCCACCGAACCGATTTCGCTCTCTGATGCTAACCTGATGCGTACTTCTGTGGTTTTGCTTGGATCAGGACAGTCAAACTTGGAGAGGTCCCATCTGAACACGCAATAGAACGGGCCGAACGGAGACATTTCCTACTCGCTCTCTACTTGCGAAAAATTCCGTTCAGACATCCTACTTTGAAGGAAAATGATCACTTCTTTGAAATCGATAATCGTAGTCGCCTGAATTTCCTGTTCTCTGCAGAGCTGAGCAAGCTTAGAGTTCCTTATCGCGAATCTCAAATCTGCGTTTCTCAGAGCATGCAGATCCCATCGTCCGTCGCCAATATAGGCAACCGTGTCAGCCTTTGTCTTGTAGTATCTAACAGTGTCGTCTTTGAGGCTGATCGATCGGTTGTCCTTCAGTTTTGGAAAGTCGAATTTGATACCTGTCGGCGTGCATTTCGCTGCTGCCGCGTACAGTTTCACGTTGTTCCACCACGTCTTACGTCTTAGAAAATGTTTGATGACGAAATCCAGGCCTGCACTGACGAGTACTAGTGGGTAGTGATTTGTCTTGCAGTAGGCGACTAGATTGTCGAAGCCTGGCCTGAATCTGGTGACCCCGTCAAGTTCGTCCAAAATTTGGGATTTTGATGCCCTTACCATCGCGCCCTGTCTTCTGAGGCATTCCTCGAGCGTGATCTCCCCCTTGACGTACTGATCATCCACAGCCCTCCAATCGCCCTGAGCGAATTTTTCGGCAACGTTCTGGAAGGTGTCGTTGAGAGTAACCGTGCCATCAAAGTCGGTTAGTACTGCAAGCTTCATTTCAAACGGGCTTCTTCGATTTCTGCGTCTTGTGGACGTTGAAAAACTATGGTCTCTCGAAAGATGAGAGTAAGCTTGTCGATATAACGCGCTACTACGATGTTTCTCAGGATATCATAACCATATTTTGGGCTGAAAAATGGCTCTCGCAAAGCCTATCATGGACGGCAGGTAATCAAATCCATGAGCGAACGTTTCACCGCAGAGATGGCCGTAGCGTTCCAAGCTTCTCGGCACGGAGTCTCTGTCGAACAGGTGGGTATAGCTCCGTTAGTGGTTGGCTCTTGGGACCTTGAGACCGTCAAGTCTCTGGCTAAGACTGTGGGCGCTAATTCGTCGCCGTCTTGGTGGTGGGGGCCGCGGTTTCCATTGTACAATGGCCAGGTTGGCGACAGAAGGGTCTCTGTTGTTAGTCTCCCCTTGGGTGCACCCGCCACTATACTGGTTATGGAAGAGCTGATTGCTTGCGGCGTGCGGGCTTTCTTGGGGCTGGGGTTTGCCGGGAGTATTCAACCCGAAGCCCCAGTGGGAACCTGTTTCATTCCGACATCCTGCATCAGGGATGAGGGAACATCCCCGCATTATCTGGCGAGTGATGATGGGCTTCGTCCAGCGCAACGACTAGTCCGGGCACTAGAGAAGGCGCGCGTCAAGAAGGGCGTGGTGGCATATACAGGTCCTATCTGGACGACGGACGCGCCCTACAGAGAGATGGTGACGACGATCGAGAACTATCGATTGCGTGACGTGTTGGGAGTTGATATGGAGACTTCAGCGATGTATGCGTTGGGCACATATCGGAATGTCGAAGTCTGCAACTTCCTAGTCGTAAGCGATGAACTGTGGAGAGATTGGAGGCCAGCGTTCGGCCTACCCGAACTGAGAGAGGCTTTGAAACGAGCCGAAGAAGTTATCCTAGAAGCGATCACAACACTACGAAAATGAGTTGCTCTCGTTAGTCTTCTTGAGTTGGAAATCCCTTAGACGCTTTACAGATTCATGCGTTGACGACTTGATTTTTCGGGCCCTTCGATGCTTCAGCAGGAAGGCCACAGCTAGGGCAAATCATGCTCCCGATGCCTAATTCCGTGCCACAGCTCTGACAAAATCTCATGCCGAGAATCCGGCCGTTGGCCGATCGTTTTCTTAGATGTCTGGTGAACAGTACAATGGCAAGCAGTCCTAGTCCGGCGTAGCCCGCGGCGACCGGTATGATGATGGAGCGGAAAATTGTGAGCAAAGAGTTAGGCGATAGCGTCGTCTTGTTAGTCGACGTGGAGGGACCTTTGCCAGTGCTCGGTGGGCTAGGGCCCGGATTGTTGGTGGGATTAGGGCCTGGACTGGGTGGTGGGGCTGGATTGTTGCTTACAACGAGCGTCTCGTTCAGTGTTGTTTGTTGGAGTGCTATCCATTCTTGAGCTTGAGTATCAAGATACTGCCACGACTGGATATCGATTGTTAGATTGTAGTTTCCGAGCCTAAGATCCGCTGGGAGGTTTATGGTTGCATTGTAATGGGCCGTCGCTGCGCTGAATGAAAACGGCGTCCCTATCGATATGTTGTAACGCCCGAAACCTGTAAAAATGGTTAGGTTATCGAATCTCACGGTCGCTCCCTGGGGGTCTCCAATGACCATCGTGATGGCCGCTTGATGACCGGGACGTCCTGTTGCTTGGGGGCCCGCGTCCAAGGTGGGAAAGGTCACGGGCGTCAGGCCCGTCGTCAACTGATGTGCGTTTGCAATCTCGGCAGTACCATTGGAGGCGAAGTACTGGCTGAGGGAGTTGTCGAGTGAGACTGGGTTGGTCGTGTTGTCCCTGAATACAGATTGCCCCGTATCTGTATTCCACTCGTCCATCCATATCCATGCTGATGAGAGAGTTACTCCAGTCTCATTGTATGTGACCGGGAGGCCAGTGCCATAGTATGGCATGCTATGATAATGTTCGGTCATCAGTCCTGTGAAGAATCCAAGCTCGGAGCTTAGGCTGGACTGAAGGCCAACAAAGGTGCTACCATGCCTAGAGTATGAGCTTGAAGAGACCGCCCCCGTCTGCCAGTCCATGGCCTGCATTACAACGGACCCCGAGGAGAAACTCAGACTAAGCAATACGCTGTCTCCAGCATTTACGAGTCGGTTGAAGGTCTTCAGTCCTCCTCCGCCGTTGGCCGGGTCGATGGAAACGCCGGTATTGTCGAAGACTTCGTAGTTCATACTGAAGCCCGGATTAAAGCCGCCGAAGGTATGAGGCCAGTTGTAGGACAGTCCAACCTGGTACCAGTAGCCTTGATCTGTCAGTCCGTTGACCAGGTACCCGGGTCCCACACCGTTAGGATCTGTAAATGCGACTGCAGTTACGTTGAAGGCTAGCTTGGAAAAATTCTGGGTGAAAGTGACCCCGACCTGCTCATCGTAAGGATTTGCGGAAGCGAGCGAAGCAAGTGGAAGAGGTTTAGTGGTGGACCTCGGGAACCCGAGAGGGAAACCAGTAACGGGCTCCTGAGGGTAGTGGTTCAACGATATGATAGGAAGGGCGAGACTGAGGATTAGAGGCAACAGCAGGAGTCCCCTCAATTTTATGGGCATAGTCTCGTTGATCCAAGCATCATGCTGTTCTCCTGAAACCAGACTGGGCCAAAGGGCTTTGATGGTCGCCTTTCGGAGCAATAGACTTTGGGGCAAGGATGCTTCCTTTCCTAATCGTCCAAATGATTGTTCTCCTAGGAATTTGCTTAACTTCCGTCCATCCAGAATCCGACAACGAGCCTACTGATTCTACGAGAGAGTCTCGAGTCCTTTGGATGTCAGCTTGTTTTTTTCCGAGAGATAGCCGTTCGACTTCAGCGCATTCGTCTCCTTTTCAACCTGTCTCTTGTCCATGGAGAGATGCTTCGCGATGTCCTTTGGCTTTGCGAAACCTTGTTGGTACTTTGTCAAAATCAAGAACTGAGCCCGCGTCATATCACCCGGCAGGTTCAAGGGCCCTTGGTTTCCGGTCTGCGTTCCCATGCCCGGCATCATGTTCTGGACCTGACGCATCATCTGCGACGTATCCATGCTCGGACGCGAGTATGTCGCCGCCTGCGCTGTGCTCAAGACACGCTGTAAGACACTGTAGGTTGCGAACCCGGTTAGCCCAGCTGCTCCCATAGGCAGGGCGGGGCTTGCCTGTATCCTGAGAAGCGTTCCGAGGGAGCTTTCGTTGCCAAACAAGTTCAGGAGGTTTGGAAGATAGGATCCGAGTGGCGAGTAAGAGCCGGATAGGAAAAGAAGAGGAAGTGCCCCGCCTACAAGAGAGATAATTACCCGGAAAAACGATCTTATAACCATGATATCCCACGATACAGTCTTCCATTCTATCTCGGGGCTTAAAGTCTATCTGATTTTAGCGGGGTAGAAACTCGTGGTCAAGATGAAACCGTGGCCGATTATCGCTCTGATTCTGGTTGTGGTGGCATCTGTCGGGGCGGCGGTCCACTATGTGCGTGAAGCGTCAATCATGGGTACGCCCTCTCTCTGCAGAGACCCGAACAACATCAAAAGCCATGTCTACAATCCCGCAAGGCTACAAACGGTCAAGGACTGCGTCACCGTTTCAGGAATCGTGGACACCGTGATCGCCGAGGACGACGGGGACTACCATGTTTGGTTCCACGTTGATCCGCAATATGCGAGTTTGCCCAACAGCGCGAACAACGACTATCGACAAGGCGATTTGCTAGCGGAGATAATCTGCGCGACGACAGTCAATCAGCAGGACGCTGTTCTAGCATGCGATGGCTATACTAACCAAATTCTTCCAATACCAAAAGCAAACCAGAACATCACTGTGACAGGGCCTTACGTTCTAGACAGCGTCCACGGGTGGATGGAAGTGCATCCCGTCTACTCCTTGATCGTCTCCTAGAGACGGACGGGTTTTCTAGGAACTCTTGATAGGAGTTCCATGCCGTTCGTCAGGGCAAATCCATTCGCCGACACCCATCCGAGAGATTCTTCGATAACACATCCGGCCGTGGGTCACGCATAACATTCTGCCGTTAACGACTTCAGGCAACTCGTGCTCATCCCTCTGTGCATCCCCATTCGACCGGCCCAGCCTTTCAGGCCCCCCCAAAGGAGACAAATTCGAAGAGTCTTCTTCAACCATACCCGAAACGCACGATTCTAGAATGCTCGGCTGTCCGTTAAGTATTGCTGCTGGTCAGGAATCTTTCTAGACCAAAAGATAGCTGCTTAGATCATACACAAAGGTTTCCAGCTTCGGCTTCCAAGAAACCTATCCGAAACTCACCGATATCCCAATATGGTGCGACGGGGCGAACGGCGAAAACCCTATTCGTTCTAGCCTAGGGGTTCTGGGAAAAAAATGGACGCTTCTAGTATTGCGCGACGTAGCGTTTCATCGGCTTGTGAAGTTTAGCCAGATCTTGAAGAATAATCAGGGGCTGACCCCTCGAGTTCTATCGTTGCGCTTGAAGGATCTGCAAAACGATGGTCTTATCGAAAGGGTCTTGGGTCCCAAGGACCAACGTGTTGTAAATTATCGGCTGACCAAGAAGGGAAACGATACCATTCCCATACTCACGGGTTTCATCCAGTATGGAGTTCAGTACCATTCGAACCGCGTCTTCGAAGACGGGGAGCCTCGGGAACTCGCAGATCTGTATCCTAGGGACCAACCGGAGATGTTGGGACGCCTGCTATCTTATGCTAGAGGGGCGAAATCGACCCCGACCAGTGAACGGCCGAGATAGCCCACCGACTGTAGAGGAGTTATCCTACTCTTATCGAACCGCGATCTCAGGCCACATATTGGCTGGGATGCCATCAGTGAAGTCCCCAGCCTTCAGCTTTGTGTCGCCAAGGAATCCGAATTTCTGCGAAAAATCCCTAGCAAGGTTTTAGTCTACGTCTCCACTAGCCCCGATCATGCCTAAGTCCAAATCCAAAAAGGCAAAAGCGAAGAAACCGGCAAAATCTAAGAAAGCACCCATCCCACCGGGATTCCATGCAGTAACACCATACCTCACTATCAACGGTGCAGCTGCCGCCATCGACTGGTACAAGAAAGCTTTCGGCGCAAAAGAACTAGCACGAGACGCCATCCCAGGTGGAAAAATCATGAACGCGCGCATCAGAATCGGCGATTCTATAGTAATGCTATCCGACACCTTCCCAGGTGGTGGCCCTCAATCCCCTGACATGCTTGGCAACAGCCCCGTCACACTACACATTTACACAAGCAACATTGAGAAAATCTGGCAGCAAGCCGTCGACGCAGGCGCCAAGGTCACAATGCCACTTGACAACCAGTTCTGGGGCGAACGCTACGGCCAACTAACCGACCCCTACGGCCATCACTGGTCACTGTCCCAACAGGTCAACATGACGAAGAAAGAGAAAGACGAGAAACAGAAACAGGCCATGGCAATGTTCGCTCAGAATGAGCACCCCGTCCGGACAGAAGAACCGCAAGTCGCGCAAAACTAGTCACGACACCAAACCCAAAAAGGGCGAAGCCAACGCTTCGCTCAACCCCTTTTTCTATGCAAACGATTCCCACTAGATACCTGGCAACATCTATGAAATTGGATCGGCTCGATCATCTTGTTCTAACCGTCAGAAACATCGAGACCACATGCACATTCTATTCAAACGTACTCGGCATGGAAATCGTCACATTTGATAACGGCCGCAAAGCCCTGACGTTCGGTTCCCAGAGGTTAAATCTCCATGAGGCAGGCAAAGAACTCGAACCGAAAGCGTACAGACCTACCCCCGGCTCAGCCGACATATGTTTCACAACTACCACCCCTATCGATGAAGTCGTCAAACGACTCCAATTATCAAAGGTCAGAATTCTCGAAGGCCCTGTCAAGAGAACTGGAGCGCTTGGTCAAATGACATCTGTATATTTCCGCGACCCCGACCTCAACCTAATAGAAGTCTCAAATTATGGAGATCCGATAAAGACCCATCCCTGAACAGGAAAGGCCTGCTGATCTCGACATCGGGCTAGAGTTTCTTCTTCAAGAAATAGCCTCTCGTTTCAAAACCCAACTTATCATACAACTCTTTAGCCCCGATCTCGTCGGCTGGCGCCGACAGTGTCACAGTATCAATTCCTCTCTCTCCGAAGACCGCAAATAGGCGATTAAGGAGTAGCGTAGCGATTCCCCTTCGGCGATACTCTTCCTCGACCGTGAGTATCTCAACGGAACCTACCTTTGTTGCCTTCCATCTTCGCAGAACTTCATCGGGAACGTTCCTGGATTCGTGGCCGTAGACGAAACCAACTATTCTCTTGTCGAGCTCTGCTACTAGGAAGAAGTCAGGCTCGGACGAGTGGAGTCCCTGTATATCTGCTTCTGTCGGGGTGGAGTCCCATGAGGCATATTTTTCAGAGAGCTGAAGAACGGCGACCCCATCATCCTTCTTGTATCGTCTAATGGTTGGTTGCACGAACGATTCCGAGCATCGTATTCCAGTTGTGTTGAGACTCACTTGGTCGGGGTAGAACTTTTCGAAGTGTTGCTTGCCTTTACTGCTTCCGCGATTCCCCATATGATCAAGCCTATCGCAACTAGGTAGTTCAATAACCAAGGAATCATCAAGAGCAATGCACCTAAGAGTATAGCCAGCAGTGCGGTCCCTAGTCGCGGAATCTGCAACGCTTTCTCTATGTCAGAGACTATTCCCATTGCTCGTCCTTGCTGCCCTGTGGACGAGGCTCCATAAGAGTTGTGCAGTCTGCTGCCGGAAGGGCCTTCGCTGTCTCGAGTGGGAAAAAGGAGGACTTGAGGCTTGAATGCTTAAGGGCGGGTAGCGCCAACAACAAAGTCTCCTAGAAGTTGAGATTGTCAGTGTTAGCGACTTGTGCGTTTCGTAGAGAGCGGCTCCCTGAGGAAAGCTTGGTTAGGATCGAAGCCGCTGGATACTCTGCTACGATCTGTGAAAACTGTCTTACTCTCTTGATTGTTCACCGTCGATATCATCGTTTGAATCTGGAAAGACTGATCTTGCGGATATCAACAACATAGAGAATCACGGGGGCTGGTCTGCAAGCCAGGTCTTGGGACTACGATGGAGATCTGGAAAAAAACTTTGAGAAAAGTCGAGGGATGTCGGAGGTGTGATCGTGTGTTAGCGTATTCTGCTCATGGCCGGCTGGAACATTTGTTCTTGGTCTCGCGGTGGAGCTGACGATCTGTATGCTCTGAGCCCATTGTTCCCGTTGTCAAACGCGGGTCTTGCAGCCGTGTTCACTTTGACCCAGTCAGGAATGATTACGGCTCTGATCAATTCCTGTATCGATATTCCTCGGTCTTCTGCTTCTGTTTGTAGGAGTTCGAAACTTTCATCGCGAAGGGACAGCATGAATTTTGCCAATTTGACACCTAAAGAGTGGGGAGGTTTGTCTTTGGGCTTCTCGAATATAAACATTCTACGGAGAGAAAGTAGGGATTATTTTCACTCAAATCAGTAAAGAAGCTAGCATGGGAATGTCTATCAGCCCCTATTGGATGCGCCTTCGTCAAGACTGAGCGAGCTTCGAGGGACACGACCAGATCTTGCGAGAACGAATCGACCTTCATCTCAACGAGACTCCGACTCTGAAGAACCCTGTTCTGATTGCGGGCCTCCCTGACAGCGGAAGAGTTGCGAAGATCGTTCTCGATCAACTAGTTAAGACACTCAAAGCGACTCCTCTGGGCTATCTCTATTCGGACTATCTCCCGCCTCGGCTGCTCCTAAAGCCCGACGGGACATCAGACTTGATGAAGCATGAGATATTCTACTGGATCAACAAAGACTCCGGCCCCGACCTCGTTCTATACACCGGAGACGCGCAACCAATTCTGCCTGAGGGAGCCTTTCGTCTCTCCGAGGCAGTTGTGAAACTCGCAGAGAAACTCGGAGTCGAAACAGTTGTGACCGTCGGCGCGTTCATCACTGGCAAGATCGCTGAACATCCACAAGTCTACGGCGCCGCAAGCGAACTAGTCCTCGTCAAAGAACTCGAAGAGTTAGGCGTGAAAATCATAGACAGCGGTGCGGTCACCTGGATGAACGGCTTGATCCCTGGGCTCGCAAAAGTCCGGAATCTAAAGGGCCTATTTCTCTCGGGAGAAACATCCGGATTTATGATCGACCCGCGCGCAGCAATGATCATCCTCCGCGTCCTCGTCAAGAAACTCGGATTGCAAATTGACCTGACGGAACTGGAAGGACAAGCAAAGGAGATTGAAACCGCACTCAAGCAGGGCGGCGACAAAGAATCCGACCTTTCAGGCAGTTCTGAATATATCGGGTGACCCCAAAGCTGCCTGAGATGACGGTCGATTACCAGGTAATCATGGGTGACAGCCGTCGAATGCGAGAATTGGCTGATAATTCTGTTCATCTAGTCGTCACCTCGCCACCCTACCCGATGGTTAGCATCTGGGACGATTTCTTCCGGGAAGAATCCGCGCAATCCTACAACCAAATGCACGACTACCTTAACAAGACGTGGAACGAGGTGAGAAGAGTCCTAGTTCCCGGCGGAATAGCCTGTATCAATATTGGCGACGCGACACGGACAAGGGACGGAGTATTCCATCTCTATCCAAACCATTCTCGCGTGATAGAGTCTTTCGAGCAACTGGGTCTCATCACTCTCCCGTACGTTCTATGGAAGAAGCCTACTACGAAGCCCCGTTACAAGGGAAAGGGAGCGTTTCTGGGCTCAGGTTTCCTTCCACCCAACGCGTACGTAACTCTAGACATGGAGTACATTCTGATCTTTCGAAAGGGAAGTCTGAGGTCTTTCGAGCCCAAGGACCCGAAACGCTACCGCAGCAAATTCACCAAGAAAGAGCGTGACGAATGGTTCTCACAAGTATGGACCGTCGCAGGGGCAAGACAAACACACGGAGGGTTGGAAAGGCGGGTCGCGGCGTTCCCTGAAGAAATTCCTCGGCGCCTGATCCGAATGTTCTCCATTGAGGACGATCTAGTTCTTGATCCCTTTCTCGGATCTGGAACTAGTCTCAAGGCAGCGATGGGTCTCAACCGGCGATTCGTTGGATATGAGAAGCTGGAAGATTTATCGAGTATTATACGAGAGCGGATGGGCCAGGAATCGGAAAGGATTCTCTTTCAGAAACAGTCTGTTGTGGAACAAGCTAGTTCCGCATTAACAACTTAGCAGCATCACTCAACGAGCGTGCGATGTGGTCTGGATGTCCGCCCTGGGGGCCTCTGCGTTTTAAAAGTATCATCATCATTCCAACTCCCTTCGCTCCCTCAATGTCGGTGTTTGGATTGTCGCCGATGTAGAGGCAATTTCTCGGCCGTAAGCCTAGTCGTTCTGCAATCAAGGTGAAGGGTCTCCTGCTCGGTTTCACACTCGGCGTATCCTCCCCTGCGACAACAATCGCTTCTAGAAATTTCAGAAATGGCTGTTGGCGAATTCTTCTCATCTTCATTCCCGGAGTACCATCGGAATCGGAGACCATTCCAATCCTAAACCCTGCCTTTCTAAGTCGATGAATCGTCGACATCGTGTCGTTGAAGAGTGGACTTGCCGCAGCGTATGTCTTCCAATAGCGGAGAGTTGTCTCGTGGATCCACGGACCTTTCAGCTTAGATAATCTAAGCTGTTTGAGTAGGGTTTCCCACCAGACATCCCTGTTGTAGAGGAATTTTCTTCCATGCATTTCCAGATCGATAAGCCGGAGTTTTCGGAACAGATTCGGCTCGGTGTAGAGGATTCCTTCTTTTCTCAGCCGTTTCTGGAATATGCCAGCGACCACCTGGAGTGCCTGGCGTGCGCCCTTCTTTGACTGGATGAGCGTGTTGTCTAGATCGAATACGACTGCGAGGATCTTCCTGTCGGCCAGTACCTTTCAATTCCAAACGTAAGTTTCCGGCCGGCGATCTGCGAACCGTTCTTTACGCAATCGAGCGTGGAGAGCGAGGTCGATATCCTCAATGATTATTCCCTCTCGCCGTTCGTTGAACACGTTCATCCTTGGGTGGGATATCTTCATCTTCGGGTCTTCCTTGAGACTGACGATCATGCTTTGCCCTGTGAACAAGGGCGGCGAGTATACGTTGGGCGCAACAATTGCTATCCGGTTTTCGAGCGATCGAATTGTGACGTATTGGTGCCATGGTTCAACTCCCGGTCTAACAATCCTCGACGGACACATTAACAAGTCCGCACCCCTAAGCGTTAGGATTCTCGAGGCCTCGGGAAAGTCAACGTCATAACAAACCAGGACTCCAATTTTGTACCCGTCAACCGGGAAGATCTTGTAATCGTTTCCCGGACGAGCGATCTTCTTCTCGAAATAAAACAGGTGGACTTTCGGTTGCCGTCCTATGACTTCTCCGTTCCCACCGATTACCGGGCTGTTGAGAAAAATTCGCCCCTTTACTTTTTCATAGAAGGCTCCTCCGACAACCACGACACCATATTCTTCAGCGATCGATTGTAGTCCGGGAAGCGGGCTCATCGGTGAAGGAATTGTCTTCTCAGGCAACCAATGCTCTGGCAGGCAGATAATATCCGCTTCCTTCTTAGCAGCCTGCTTGGCTTGTTTGACAGCCCGGAAAATCGTCTCTTTGACCGAGGTTGCTATGGGTCTCGTCTGCACTGCTGCCGCGCGCACAATCTTCCGTGACGTACGACGATCCTCTCGCCCTAGATTTTCAGTCTCTTGACCGCGATATCCAAGAGTTGGCGAGCGACTTCTCGCTTGGGCGCCAATGGAATGTGGATCACTTTTCTTCGCTCGTCGACAACAAACAGCTCGTTGGTATCGGTTTGAAACCCCACGCCCTCTAGCGAAACATCGTTAGCCGCAACGAGGTCAGCGTCTTTCTCGCTGAGAATCTCGAATGCTTCTGTCACAAGCTGCTCGTTCGAGACTCCGTGCTCCGTCTTGAAGGCCACGAGAAACGAGTTCGGACTCGCATGGCGAATTTCCCGTATTATCTTCGGCGTGGCTTCTAGCTCAAGCTCTACGGTCTTCTCTTTCCTGGTGCTTAGCTTATGACCAGCAGGTTTCGAGGGGCGGTAGTCGCTTGGGGCCGCTGCGGCGAAGACCAGATCGTGTTTCCCCCTGTTCAATTCGCGTAGAGTAGCTTGGAGCATCTCCTCTGTTGTCTCAACCCTGACGGTCTTCATGCTGGGAGGGGGTGTGACTGAGCCGGGTCCCAGGATCAGTGTTGTCTCAGCACCCCTTGACCAGGCTTCTTCAGCAATGGCCACGCCCATCTTACCTGAAGATCGATTAGTAATTACTCTGACTGGGTCAATGTGCTCGACTGTTGGACCCGCGGTGACCAGCACTCTATGTCCCTCAAGGTCTCTCCTCTGAGAAGGGAGCTGTGATGAGAGCCGTGCGATAACCGCTTGGACAATCTTGGCGGTCGATGCGATTTTCGCTTTTCCTTCCACGATCTCCGGTTCGACAAATTCGACGCCTATTCTCTTCAGACGTGCGATGTTTTCCTGGGCTATTGGGTGATCATAGAGCGGTTCGTGCATTGCTGGCGCAATGAGCACAGGTAGCTTCGAGCCTATTGCGGTCGCCGCCACTGTCGTGACCGGCGTATCGTCAATTCCTGATGCAAGTTTCCCGATTGTGTTAGCGGTCGCAGGTGCGATGAGCACTAGGTCCACATGCCCGGAACTCTTTCCAGCCAGGGCGATATGCTCCAGTTTGCCGGTCAGCTCTCGGACCACGGGATTTCCTGTGGCCCATTCTAGAAGATCGGATCCGATCATCTTCTCAGTTGATGGAGAGATGACTGCGTAGACGTCTGCCCCATGCCTCATCAGCTCGCGCGCAATCTCGGGAGCTTTGAACGAGGCAACACTGCTTGACACTAGGAGTGCGATTTTCTTTCCTGAGAGTTGTGTGCCTGAAGTCGCGGTGATGTCTTTGGAGGGGTGGGTCATATCCTACCTTTTTCCTATTTCTTCAATTGTCCACTCTCATAGGCCCAGTCTAGAAGCTGGATGATCTCGTTGAGAGTGTATTTTCCAGCGCTCGAGGGGATTCGTTTGAGAATGTCGGGCAGGCTCGGTAGCATGGGTCGTAAGAATCCTGGAATCTTGTCGTACATTGCCTGGACACCTGAGATGATCTGCTTTGCATCTTTCTCTTCGATACTGGTTCCCTTGAGAGCTGTCTTCATACTCTTGGCGCTCATTTTCCTTCCAACTTCTCTCGCTCGATCTATCTGCGACATATACAGGTTCTTCATGTGACCATTGGTACTAGTCTCGGATTGAATTCCCCAGGAAAAGGGTGATCAGTGGCCGGGTTCAATCGTTCCTCGCTTCTGTTAAGAGGTCTTCAAAGACTCTAGCGAACGGCACTGTCGTGTCTTCAGGCTGTCCCCGTGGCTTTTCGAGTGCCTGCCTAATTCGGCTAGGGTATAGAGGGTCCATCGCTGCCAAGTCTTGGCAGGCTTTGCATTAGTGAGTAATGCTGGGAGAAAGTCCATGCCTTCCATTTTTTCCACATCTTATTGGAGAAGAGAACGACCAACAAGTCGTTCATTATGACGAGGGGAAAAGATGCGCTGGCTACGATGCCGAAGATGATTATAGGAGAGATCAGTCCGAAAGCGAACGCGACCTTGTGCGGCTGGTTCAAGCGCGTTCCCATTGACCTGAAGACGAGCCGAAGAAGCCACAAAGAGGCGACGATGTCGAAAACCATGACGACCGGCGGAAAGAGGTTAGCACCTGCCGCGAAGCCTCCCGCTAACAACCATATCGGGAAAAATGCTACTCCGAGTAGGAAGAATGCTCGGGGCCGCCACCTCGGCTCTGCTCTAACAGACTTCAGAAAGTCGGCGGGCAACTTCTTAGCAGCAATGAGAAGCAGCGTTACCACGATGCTCGAGAGAATCAATAGACCCCAGACCTCGGCAGGCCAATAGTTCACTAGATACGAGAGAAAGATGGAATCAGCAGCTAATACCACGATGCTGATTCGTATGCCGGCATTCGAAACAAGGCTCTTTGACTTCAGTTCCGGAAAAGCCAATCCAAAGATGAAGATTGGTAGGCCGATGCTGAAGACAGAATGGAAGATCACCAGCCCAACGGTCCAGACCCAGTTCACTCCAAGCCAGTGTCCATAGACACCTAGATTTCCTACCACGGAGGACGTCGGATTGAACAGAGTTCGCAGCGCCAGCCCCTCTTCTACGATTCCGTAGGCAGCGCCCATCATGAAGACGGATGCCCAGCCCTTGTTCCAGCGAATCTTGGCCTCACGGGTCAAAATGACGCCTGGTCCATAGAGGGCAAGGTTGGCGGCAAGAAACAGGAGGAATACTGGTGGACTCAGAACCAGGAGAGCCATGTTGCTTGAGCCGGAGAGGTACTCTGGAATCCCTGGGGTTAGGATAAGAAGGCAGAGTAAGGGATGCGTTTTGAGGTAGTTGATCATACGGGCTACTCGCCCCTTTTTCTCCGTGACTTGTGGGTACCACGTACTCAAGGGAGATGTCTCGAGGTTCTACGGAGAGCCGGGTCTACAGTATTAGCCGTCTAATACCCAAGGTGACATCTCTCCGTTACTAGAGGAAGCCGGCTTGGCTATCGGGTGCGGTCGGATAGGAGCCAGCCGACTATTCTCCCATTCACAACGAGCTCTCGCCATTTGTCCTGTGGGAGATCGTGCCCTTCGTCGCTTATTGGAACGATTAAGAGATCTGCCCCGACTCCGTTCGCCAGCTTCTCAAGTCCAGGCACAATCTCGCCTGGCGGATGGAGACAGTAGACGAGGGAGGCGCCTTGGTACAGTTTGAGGCTTGGAAACATCACGTCATCCGCGATGGCTCTGATTCGACCCAATTTTCCTGAGCGCACCCATGACTCGTCCTTATCTGTTACGAGAATTTCGACCTGAGGTAGAGCTTTGGATATTCGCTCGGCCACGTCTATCCTGTGGCCTACTCCGATTTCTATGATTTTCCTGGCGTCGTTGTAGTTTTGTTTGATCCAGTCTACGAGTTGTTCGAACAAAATTCTGGATAGATCCCGGGGATTACTTTGGCCAGCGGGGCTGCATTGCTCCCTGGTCTCCGTTGGACTGGCGCATTTTTCTCATCCCTTCAAGGATTAGCTTCTGCTCGATAGCGGCCACCAACAGTTTTGTCTCGATGACCTTGTCGGGGTTGACACTCATACTTACTGCTCCTTCTCGGACTAGGAACTCGACGACCTCGGGATAGTTTGAGGGTGCTTGACCGCAGATCGATGTTGTCACGCCTTTTTCGTTGCAGACTCTGATGACATGGCTCATCGCTCGTAGTACCGCGAGATTGCGTTCGTCGTAAATTTCCTGGATCGATGCGTCGTCTCGGTCTATGCCTAGGATCAGCATGGTCAAGTCGTTGGTTCCGAATGATATGCCGTCAATTCCCTCGTCAACAAACTTGTCGATCAACAAAACTGTGGCGGGAACTTCTACCATGATCCAGAGCTTGAAGTCGGGACCTCTCTTCAATCCCTCTTCTTCAAGGATCTTTCTCGCGTTTCTGAAATCCTCGAGCGTCCGGACGAAGGGTAGCATCACGTGGACATTGGTGAGCTTGTATTCTTCTCTGACTTTCTTGATGGCTTGGCATTCCAGTCGGAAAATGTCAGGCTCTTTCGTGTATCGGAAGCAGCCCCGGTATCCCAATAACGGGTTGGGCCCGACGTGCCCTGCTTCATGTTCATATTTTTCGCCGCCTGGAAGGCCTAGAAACTCGTCAGGCTTGAAGTCCAGGCATCTGTAGACGACGGGTCTTGGAGCGAATGGAGTTGCAACCTTTCTGACTCCCTCAGCGAAAGCATCGACCATCTTCTCGCCGCCTCCTTCTTCTATCAGTAATCGGGGATGTTTCCCGACGGAGAGCATCATGTGCTCTGCCCGCAAGAGCCCTACACCGTCCGCGTGTGTCTCCCGTTCGACTTTTTCTGCGAGCTCTGGAAGTGAGATGTTCACGTAAATCTTGGTCGCCGTTATGGGGATAACAGTAGGAATTTCATGTTGAGGTTGTGTTGCCTTGAGAACTTCTTCAACGAGCCCATTGTAGACAACTCCTGATTTCGCGTCCACGGTATACTCTTGTCCCATTTGCATGAGCTTAGTCGCGTTTCTTGCGCCGACGATGCATGGGATACCCATCTCTCGTGAGACGATGGCTGCGTGGCATGTTGTTCCCCCGTCTTCTGTGACGATTGCGCCGGCGATTTTCATGTAGGGAACCCAGTCAGGGTTTGTCATTCGAGTGACGAGGATGTCCTTGTTTTTCATCAGGCGTCCCGCTTCGGTGGTGGTTGGGACGATCTTGGCTCTGCCTGCGTGTAATCCCGGGCTCGCGGCTAGCCCGTGGACGACTGCGACTCTGTGAACAATGTGCGAATCTGTTTCTCCAGCTGGACCCTTCATCTTACTCCAGAAGGTCTCAGGCCTCGTCTGGACGACGTAGAGTGAACTGCCAGTCGACCCGTGCTCGATGGCGAATTCGATGTCCTGTGCAGTATGGTAGTGGTCCTCGATGTCCACGGCTGTCTTCGCGATTTCCATAACCTCTTCGTCTGTTAGACTCGAAACATTGCGTCGCTCTGCAGGAACCTCGCTCTGCATCGTCAAACCGGTCTTCTCATTCGGGAGGTGTTCGACCATTTTTGGGACGATCTCTTTGTGGATCAGCTGCATGGTACCCTTGTCGACGATGAACCGGTCAGGGCGGACGATTCCGGCGACCAGGGCCTCTCCTAGACCCCATGTTGATTCGATGACGATCTTGGATGGGTCGCCGTTGACCGGGTCCAGGGTGAAGGCTACGCCTGAACATTTTGACTGTACCATCTTCTGGACTCCGACGCTGATGAGTACTTTCTCGTGTGGGAAGCCTTTCTCTTCCCGGTAGAATATTGCCCGGGGGGTGTAGAGGCTGCCCCAGCATTTCTGAACATAGTGCACGAGCTGGTCTTCGCCGCGCACGTTGAGGTATGTGTCCTGTTGCCCGGCGAAGGACGCGTCAGGCAAATCCTCGCTGGTGGCGGAGGATCTGACCGCGACGGTTACGTTCTTGTCTCCTGTTTTCTCGCATAGCTCGCGATAGGCGGTGCGGACCTTGCCGGCGATATCCGGGGGCATTGGAGCAGATTCTAGAATTTTCCGGATTTCCTCGGATGCTTCCTCGTACTGTTTCGGGTCCCGGGAACCGTTGGAGCTTCCAAGGGTCTTGTGTATGATCTCGCCGATTTTTGTTTCTTCAAGGAACTGGCGGAATGCTTCTGCTGTTACTGCGAATCCGGGAGGGACATGTACTCCTTTAGCTGTTAGCTCGCCTAGGTTTGCGCATTTTCCGCCGACTAGTGGGATGTCGTCTTTTCTTACGTCTTCAAGCCGGACGACTATTGCGTCGGGCTTGGGCAAACGTTTAGGCTCCTGCTGGTATTTGTGGCGCGACTGGCTCTTCGACGAGGATCCGGGTTTTCATCGGCATCTTTGTTCCGGCGACTTCGAGTGCTTTCTTCGCGGTTTCAACGCCGTCCTCGGGAACGTAGATGATGAAGAGGTCCTGACCGTTTTCAACCCTAGCTGCTCGGCCGGTAGGTTTGCCGAAAGCCCGCCGCATTCCCTCCTGCAATCTGTCCGCTCCCGCCGTGGCGATCATCTTGTTTTCTCGGAGAATAATGTGAGGGTACACGCATAGTTGTAGTCGATATCCTGTTTCACCCCATCTGTCGGTTAGAACCTTGTTCGCAGATACACGGGCTGACTCTAGGGCGTTATGTCGGATCTGCACGTGTTCTCTAGCCACCAGGTGAACTTTTCGCGGGAATGGGGTGGAAAGATCTCCCATATTGAACTTGGAAACCTTAGGCGCCGGCGACCCGTGAATGTATTTCATCCGGGTGAAAGCCTGGCCTGATGGGGAACGATAGTTACGACCTTTCATGATCAGGTACCACACGGGCATTCGCTGAGGGTGCTAATGAGGATTGTTGCGAGAAGCGGGTGTGAATGATTCCGGAGATTCCCTATTATGCCGTTTTGTTCAAGATTATTGTCTAGCGCTGAACCAATACGAAACAGAAAAATCGCCCATTTTCAACCCTGATCTCGAATCTGACACATGACCCTATTCTCGCCCCAAAATCGTTCTGGGACTAATCTAGATTTCCCGTCTTTTTCCCTTTTCATCAAAGCCTGGATCTTGCCCTGAAGCGCAAGACTCGCCGATTATCAGTGGCAGACAGAAATTTTTCTATAGAAAAAGGGGGAGCGGGGTATTGCACAGAACATCTCGCGACTTAAGAGTGGCTCTTTTCGTCCAGTTCTTTCTAGGCTTCTCTGCTCTTTGTTCTCAGCTGGTCAAACAGGCCGGGCTCCAGATCCTTTATCGTTGGAATGAACGCCCTGGCCCGCGAGACCTCGCTCAGATCAATCTTGCAGATCTGAAACTCCTCCACATCATACTTGCACTGCCCAAGCACCGAACCGTTCGGGGCTATGATCCTGCTTCCACCCCAGAACTGCAAACCCTCCTCTATACCAACCCTGTTAACATAAGCGAGATAGACGGCGTTCTCCATCGCCCGGCTCAGACAGAACCCCTCGAAAAACCTCCGCCGTAAACCAGGACTTGCGGAGATACAGACAACTAGCTCCGCACCCTGCAAGGCCTGCAGACGCGTCAGTTCAGGAAAATAGAGATCATAACAGATACTCAAACCGATAATTCCAATATTCGTCCTGAACACAGACGCCTCCTGGCCCGGACGATAGTACCTTCGCTCTTCGAAAACAGAGTGCGTTGGAAGATGGATCTTCCTGTACTTCCCAACCAACCCCTTCGGGCCAACAAACACAGCGGTATTGTGAATAACACCCTTCACCTCACTTTCCTCAGGCATTCCGAAGATTACGTGAACCCCGTGCTCTCTGGCCATAGTCTCGACTTTCAGCGTGCTAGGACCCGGAATCGATTCCGCCAGATCGGTCACTTCGTCCTTCATGGTATAGCCCGTCAAGTGAAGCTCAGGAAAGATCAAGAGGTCAACGTTCTTCCGCCGAGCCTTGGACACCTGTTCCGAGATTTGTTTCAGGTTTCGTTCCTTGTTTCCCAGTTTGGGACCGGTTTGGGCTAGTAAGAGGCTTACCGGCTTCATCCACGCTCAACCAGGCTAGATTCCGGCTCAGTTTCGCCATATAGACATACCCAACGCCCCAGATTAGCCCCGGCCGAGAGTTCAGGGTTACAGTACGGCTTTATCACGCTCAAACCGTTTCGGGCTCGTTTCACACCCTCAGAGAGGGAAATGGATTGCTCTTCACAAGACTAGCCCGTACCATCATCAAGCACAACCGGGCGGTAGTGGTAATCTGGCTAGTAGCCCTCGCGCTAAGCGTCCCAGCAATCCTACAAGTCCAGAGCGTCATCGTCTACACCGAGACAGCCTACAATCCCAAGAACTCGGAATCCAGCATCGCACAATCCATCGTCAGCAAGGAGTTCAGCATCAGCCAAGGCAGCAGCGTCGTCGTCGTAATCACGTCAACCGATGTCCGAGGAAACGATGTTCGCGATTTCACTCTAACATTCAACAAGACCCTGCATAACGACCGGACAATCACAAACCTCAGCAACGTCACAAGCATCTACGACATCTACTACCAGCTCCTCGTCGGTTACACGAGCGTGGTTCACCTCCAGCTCTATCAGGAAAAGAATGTGACCGGCCTTGCAACCTCTCTCGAATTCGGAATACCCACAATTTATGCGAACCAGTGGACAACCCTGGTCAACTCTGGACCGTTCAATATTACACAGGCACAGATTGCTGCCTACAACCAGAAAGCAAACCAGTCAACGTGGCTAACCGTCTCCTCTCAAACACCCCAAGTCTACCTTCCCCTAGCTCTTGCCTACCAGAACCTCTTCTACCAGTCCTGGAACATGACTTTCACCTCGGCCTCGTATACCCAGACCCAGCTTACGATGGTTGCCCCGCCACTAGCCCGAGCCCAGAACGTGACCAAGGGAAGCCCTCTGCTCGTAATCCAACCAGCATACTACAACATCACAACCCCATTCTTCGCGTCCAGCATAACCGACACAACAGCCCAAACACTCTTTGTCGGCGCCGCCCGGTTCTTCAACCTCTACAACTTCTGCCCCAACACGTGTCCAAACAACTACTGGAACGACCCAGCCGCGATACAGACATTCGTCATCAACACGTTCTCGAAAGCCGTCAACGCAACCCCGACGC
Organism: Crenarchaeota archaeon 13_1_40CM_3_52_17; assembly: GCA_001918745.1. Lineage (GTDB taxonomy): Archaea > Thermoproteota > Bathyarchaeia > 40CM-2-53-6 > 40CM-2-53-6 > 40CM-2-53-6. The sequence continues at coordinate 25,329 of MNGN01000045.1, forward strand.
AGACATTCATCATCAGCGAGATCTACCTGCTAGGACCCTCAGCCGGATTCACAGATTTTACAACACTCGCGGGAACCCTTCTTCGAAACTACAACATCAAGAGCTATCCAGTCCAGCCAAGCCGCGACGTCTACACCCAGTTCGTCTCAAGCTCCAACGACACAATGCTCGTCATACTCGACTTCAAGACCACAGGACCCGACCCCAAGAACAGCATCGCAGACATACGAACCGACGTACAACACGCCAACGTCTTCAGCAACACGAACCTCCTAGTCTACGTCACAGGCGCCCCAGCCTTCAACTACGACATCGAAACAGAATCAATACGAGACGTAGAACGAATAGACCCCATCACCGTCGTCCTAATCATGGTCATCGTCGGCCTATTCTTCGCCTCAATCGCCGCACCCCTAATACCCGTATCAGCCATCGGAATATCCGTAGGCATAGCTTTCGGCCTAGTCTACGTAATCGGCACCACCTTCACCAGCGTACACTTCCTCATCCTCACCCTCCTCCCCGTCGCCATGTTCGGAGCCGGATCCGACTACTGCATATTCCTCGTCAGCAGATACGCCGAAGAGAGACGAATGGGACGAGGCAAAAAAGACAGCGTCGAACGAGCAGTCACATGGGCAGGCGAAAGCATCGCCACAAGCGGAGCAACAGTAGTCATCGCCTTCGGAAGCCTCGCCATCGCCGGCTTCGGAATGCTCCGATCCATCGGAATCGCAGTCATGATGGGAATATCCATTGCACTACTAGTCGCCCTAACTCTCGTCCCAGCTATTCTGTCGATGTTCGGTGACAAGATGTTCTGGCCAGGCGGACTCGGCCTCTGGAGAAAGAAAAAAGCCAAGGGAACAAGCTACTACGCTCGAGCCGCAAGATTCACCGCAAAGCACTCGAAACTAATCCTCATAGTCGCCCTCGCAGTCAGCCTGCCCGCCACGAGCACGGTCCTTTCCTCCCAGACAAGCCACGACCTCATATCTCAGGTTCCAAACTCTCTCGAGAGCAGGGCAGGCTACAACAGCATGGTCCGAGGATTCGGACCAGGCACCATAACTCCAACCTACACTATCGTGCAGACACCAGTCCTCCTTGTAACTGATAATTGGATCAACATCACCGCCTTGCGATCCCTCTCCTTCGCTGAGAACTCAACATTGTCGATCCCTGGCGTGTCAAAAGTCTACGGGCTTACACATCCCTCAGGCGATCCGATTCCCTACTCATCCTTCGACCAGCTGAACACCGCGCAACAACAGGCAATGATCAGGAGCATGAAGCCCTTCCTAGGAAGCGATGGAAGATCCGCAATGGTCTGGGCCAACCTGTCCAACGAACCCTACACAGATCAGGCAATCTCCACGCTCACTAAAATCAGGCAGAACATAAACAGCCTCCGAAGCAACGATAGTCTTCTCGCCGCATCTTCCATGCTCGTCGGGGGAGAAACCGCTTCCGTCGCAGACCTTGCAAACTCGAGCGCAGCTGACTACTTCAACATGACAGCACTAGTCCTCGTGGGCGTCTTCGTAGTTCTCATGATAGCCCTGGGCTCGATCTTCACCCCGCTACGGCTCATCCTCACAATACTTCTCAGCATCTCCTGGGCGATGGCCGCAGTCATCTACATCTTCCACACGTACATCGGGATGGAGCTGATCTGGATACTACCAATCATGCTCCTAGTAATAATGCTGGGGCTAGGACTTGACTACGACATATTCCTGGTGACTAGGATCAGGGAGTACGTGGTCGGGGGCGCGAAGGATGACGAGGCCATCGACACCGCGGTAGAACGGACTGGAGGCATAATCACAGCCACCGGTCTCGTAACAGCCGGGGCATTCGGAACCATGATGCTCTCGCAAATACCGATGCTCCAACAGCTCGGACTCGCATTCTTTGTCGTCGTCATTATAGACGCGACCCTTACGCGAGTCTACCTAGTACCATCGATAATGCGACATATGAAGCGTCTTAACTGGTGGGCTCCAGGACGTATCAGACGAGTGCCGATCACTCCTGAAGAAAAACTGATACCTCCAATCCCGATGAGAACAAAGCTTACTGTTACCGTGGAAACTTTTGCGATTCTCGGGCTTGGACTGATACTGTATCTCGACTACATCAATAACCAGTATCTGCAGAGCTTCGTCAACCAGGCTGACTCAAGGCTCCTGGCTGGAATCAACATCTGGACTGGTGTGATACTGGGCGCAACATCCTTCCTGACAACTTACATTCTTCTCCGTGGCAAACCCAGGTCGGTTAAGACAGAGAAGCCGCACTTCTTTCGCAACGTAGGCCAGCAACTAGGAAGGCTTCGTCCAAGACGAGGGAAAATACCCGTGATCACAAGTATCTCTAACCTTTCACCCAGCCTGCCCTCACAGGGATCAGTTGCCATCGCGGAAACGCTTCCCCAACCAGCGGTCCAAGATCAAGAACGACCTCCTACGAAACCTTCCAATTCAACCAGAGAGAAGGAGCCAGACTCCTAGGATATTATTCGATACAAGTCGACATCGACATTCTCCCACTTCTTGTTATGGAAAGGGAAGAGGTTAGGAATGTCGAGACTCATGCTGCGAACCGCGTCAACCTTCCGATCTTTTCTTTCGACAAACCGTCTGAGAAACTCTCGGGTCGAGCTTTTATGAACGGAATACGAAACCGGCGCAAGCTCGAAGGCTCGCTCAAGAAATAGGACGTCAAGATGCGGGGACCGTGTCCCGTATGGAGGATTCATGATCACGGTGTCGTATCTTCCTGCGACGTTCTTGATGTCGGATACGAGCCATTCGACTTGGACTCCTGCCGCCATCGCGTTCTCTCTTGCTAACGCGATAGATCTCTCATCGATGTCTACGCCAAAGACTCTCTTGGATCCCATCATGGCGGCCCCGATGGCTAGACGTCCGGTCCCTGTTCCAAGGTCAATGATTTCACCCGCCAAGTCGTGATGTTCGAATCCGGCAATATGGAGCAGTTCAGCAGCGACTTTCGCGGAGACAGGATATTGTTCCAGTCGTAGTACAGGGGTCTGAAGAGTCCTCAGTTTTCCTAGCTGGATTTCCAGCTGGCGTTTAGAAACTGCGCGCTCTTCTACCAATTATAGGCGGACCAGGCCCCGCTCAAGGAGTTGCTCCCAAGTCCAAGCCCCGACAGCAACCATGATCTCGTCTCTTGTGATGATGGGCTTTGGAAATCTTTCAGGGTCGTCTAGGGCGAGACGTGGACATGCAGTGTCGACGAAGACGTCGATATCGGTGAAGTCGAGTAGTTTCTGAGGTACGACCTCATCTGCGTAGAGGATCACAGCTTTCTTGCCGGCATCCTCGACCTGCTTGAGAATCGAGAGCGCAATCTGCGGGTTACTCTGTCCCGGCTTCGTCGACACAATTATTCCAAAACTATTCGCTCTCCTCGCTTTGTCGACCATAGCGTATCGTTGCCTGACTATCCGGTCTCTGTCATCGTCTAGGACCTTGACTGTTCCATCGTAGGGGTCTGCCAGAACTGTCGGTTTCTCGACAGAGAGAGCCGCGCCTAGGCCGTGGAAATAGCTGCCTATTATCAGAAACGAATCGACTTGAGATTGAATCCTTCTAAGTCCGAAGTAGTCGCATCCTAAGACTTGTCCGGTTTCGTGGGCCCAAGGACCTCGTCCCGGCATGTGAATGTTGTATCCTTTCGTTTCCAAGAGCTTTGTCGCTTCAGGAAGCTTGTGCAGGTGTTGAATCGTAGTGGCGAGGCCAATGCTCTTGCCTTGTAGAAGAGAAGCCGCGCGTTCCACAACCGGAGTGATCTCATGATTGCTTTTTGCAGGAATATACACCACTGGGATTCCGTTTGAAGCATCGCGAAGGAATTCGTTATGGCCATAATGCACGAGCAAGTCAGCTTTCAGCCGGGTCGCTGCGTCTAAGGAGAGGTCGCACGCGCCCCAGGCGGGCACAGCGGATACGAACACGTCCGCTGCTGTTTTCTCTCGGATCAGCCCCGCAAGCCTTGTGCCCTCGTTCTTCAGACCGTCGGGTAGCTGAATCAGTATCCTTCGGGCACCTCTCCCCGTTATCTCAGATAGGAGCTTGTCCTCTTCAAGGTCAAACATCGACATGTCAATTTCGCCGAGGAGAAGCTACCAAAAGAGCGGAGCCCAATATAAACGTCCGAGAAACGTGGACGATTCCCTTCTCGTTAACGTGATAGGTAACACGATTGTTAAGCCCGGTACTGAGGGCAGGCCGAGGCTATGACAGAGAATCAGAAGCCGCAGTCCAAACTATACCTTGGTCTAGCCGATCAAAGGTTCTTGGCAACAGTGGTTGACGCTTCGTTGAAGCGCGGGTCTGGTTTGTCGATTGCGCTCTCTGATGCAACTGTAGGGATCAGTCTCGACAAGCTTGGCGACTGGACCATAACGGTTGGCCTATCATCAAGATCAGATCAGTTCCGCCAATCGATATCTTCTCTCGAAACACTGGGGTTTTTTCAAGCAACAGAGAACGAAGGCAACACGTACATGCTTTGGACATCCCTCCTCTCCGAAGACGGTGAGGCTCGGATTGTTGCTGAACAGACTCTTTTACAAGCCTTGAAGGCTCTGAAAGAGCACACTATTTCACCTTACATCAGCTAGTCCAACGAGCTCAGAGTGTTATGCGGGAACCACGACTGGCTGTCCCGGTGGAGATTTTTTCCCGACAACTTCACGAATCACACCATTATCCATCTGAATTATAGTGTCCGCTTCTGCTTCAAGATCTCCGACATGGCTAATGAGAAAGATTTGTTTAAAGTTCTGTGACAGCTCTTGATGGAGCAGGGCGAGAATTCCTTCCCGTCGAACTCGGTCCGAGCTACCTAGAGGCTCGTCGAGGAAAAGGAATTCAGGATTGTGGCCCTTGGCTTGAGGTATCAATGCGAGGGCAAAGGCTAGTCGCATTGCCAGTAAAAGCTGGTCTTCAGTGCCTCCTGAGAAAACCTCCTTTGGCTTGAACTCTCCAGCCTCAGGATCAAAGACCCTGACAGTATAGTCCTCATCGAGTTGTACAGCTTTGTATTTTCCCGAGGTTATCACCGGGAGAATAAGTCCCATGTAGCGTTCGACTTGGGGCTTGACACGGTTCCGCAACGATTCTGACGTTTGCTCGAGTCCCTTGACAGAAAGCTTGACGACCGTACAATCCTTCTCTAGAAGCATCACCTTCTTCATCTGCGTCTGAACCTGGTCATCAAGACCCATGTTCTCCTCCAGTAACTGGCGGAGCTCTAGCTGTCGTGAGATCGAGTCTTCGATCTGGGCCTTGTTTCTTGAAACGGATTCCTTTAGCGTATCCCTTGCTTCATCGGTCTCTTGAAGGAGCGTTTCGGCGAAGGTCATGCCTTCCGGGAGATCGGGAAGCTGGGCCGAGCCGAATTTCTTCTCGACCTGGTTGATCTCGCTTTGTATGTGGTCGAGCCGTTCTTTGATTTGGGGTTCGTCTCTCAATTGTTGGCCGAGCAATTTGGCCTTCGCTTCCAGAGATTGCAGTGATCGCCTATCGTTGTCGAATAGCGTGGAAACAGTCTCGAAGACCATCCTCGGGTCTTTCATCTCTCCGAGCTTTGCAGAGTATCGCGAGATAGAGGCCAGTCTTCCCAGAAGATTTTCGGATCGTCCGGCAACGTCCTTCTGCATTGCGGTCAGGCTTAGCTGAGTCTCCGCAAGCTCGTTCTCCCATGAACGGATTAACTGCTGGCCGGCCATCTGTTCTTGCTCAAGTCTCGAGCTGCTAGCTTGTTGCGAGAGAGAGACAATCTGTCGGGACAATAGGAGGAGGGAGGCGATAGCTAAAGATCCGAAGGCAACTGCAACCTGGGGGAGTCCCAAGAAGAACGAAAGGATAGCTCCAGCGCCGAGGGCCGAGGTGGAGATGAAATATGTCCAGACCATTCTTGGCTTGGACTCGAACGTCTTGGGGTTTCCAAGGCCCGGAGCTTCCTTTGTCTTCTCAGCAATTTTGGTCTGTAGAATATCTTTGGACTCCTCCAGCTGAACCCTGCGAATTTCCGCGGACTGATATTCTTCAAGCAGATTCGAGGCTTGGGTGAGCTGGGATTCTATTTCGGAAAGTCCAGAGAATTGGCTGATCTCTGATTGAGTTTTCTCCAGTTCTTCTCTCTGGGTAGAAATCCCTGCAAGTTGACGCTGGAGAGTTTCCGCTAGGCGCGACTTGTCCTGAATTTCTTGACGAAGGGATTGTTGAAGCTTCACGGCGTCATCGTATTGTTTCAGGGTCTTGTGAAGGGAATCAATGGTAGCGAACTTTTGCTCCAAGTCTGCAAGTTCTTTCCTTAGCCTCTGAATCCGTTCAGCCATCGTTGAAAGCTGGGTCTCGGCCTCTCGGTATCTCTTCAACTGTTCCTGGAGCGATTGGAGACGCTCACATTCAACTGTGAGTTGGCCCGGATTTCTCGTCGTACCCTCAATGCGTGCCCGCTCAGCATCGAGCTGGTCCTGTACTCTGTTGAAGCTGTCGAGGTTCAGGAATACGTTGACAACTTTCCTTCGATCATCTAGTCTCTGCTTGATTAGTCGCTCAAGATCTTTCTGTGCGACAACGCTACTTGCCACAATTTCATTGTAGGTGATGCCTCCTAGGAGTCGTTCGATTTCACTCGTTGTGTCATTCACGGTCGTGGCTAGGGTTTTCTGCCGACCGTCGCCCCCAAGCTCATTGAGCTGTGCCCGGTTCGGTCTGGTCTTGTGAACCTCTCTTAAGACTCGGTATCTGAGGTCGCCGATGGCGAACTCGAGTCTTACTTGAGCTTCGCCGGTTCCGTAGCTGAGGATTTCTTCGTTGCTGGGTTTCTGGCTGGGACGAATCATGCGACCGAAGAGGGCGAAGAGGATCGCGTCGAGGATGGTGGATTTTCCGCTCTCGTTCAATCCTGTGATTAGGGAGATGCCTTCTGAGAAGGGTAGCGGCTGGGAGAATTTGAGCTTCTTGAAGTTGTGAGCATAGAGGCTAAGAAGTTTCAGTCGACTCCCTCCTCCTGAAGCTTTGCAACCGTGAGCTTCCAGGCCTCTTGGACCAAAGGCTTCTCCTGGGCTCCTGCTTTTTCTAGTAGGTTCTGGAATGTCCGGTCTAGTTCTTGGAGCGGGGTGGTCTTTGGAAGCGATTCCAACGGGACCATCGTGAGAACATTCAGTTGTTCTTCGTCGAATTCGATGTGGAAGAACTTGTCCTGTGTATAGGTGTAGAGTGCGGATCGCTTGTAGGTTGAGAGCTGATCCAGCGTGACCTTTCCCTCTACCCTTACGCGAAGTATCTTCTCGTCATCGATTCTCTTCTCTAAGGCTTCCTCTATTTGTCGGGTGAGGCTTCCCTCACCGGCTACGCGGAAGTCAAGGGTTTCCATGGGTCGAGCAGGGGTTGGATGGAACTCTTGCTGGACTATTCCCGTCTTGTCGAGTTCGAGCCAGAAGAAACCTTTCTTCTCACCCTCTTCGTTGAATGAGACTCGCTCGGTGCTTCCAGGATAGATCACTGGGGTTCCGTTGATCATTTTTCTTTGATGATTGTGTAGGTGGCCTGATGCAAAGAGTTGGAAGTTCCTCGGGATAGACGATTTCTGTATGTGAACTTCTTGGCCGAAGTAACCGTCGAAGCCTTCGATCGGATAATGTGTGAGGAATATGTTAACGTCTCCGTCTCGATTGATCTCTTGACCGGCAAGGGGATCTGCATCGGCTGGTAGGGATGGATTGAGGCTCATCCCTATCACGTTGACAGTTTCGCCTCCGAGGTTGAACTTCTTGCCCGTTGGATGTTGCTCCTGTAGGAAGTAGATATGTCCGGATCTTGCGTGGACTGCGAGAGGGGAGGCTCCTTGCTCTGCGCTGCGCGGAGTATCGTGGTGGCCGCTTACGAGAATGGTTTTGATGTTCTTCTCATGTAGACGCTTGAACTGTTCTGCTACGAACGCTCTGGTGGGATTGCCGGGAAGAATACCATCGTAGAAGTCTCCACCGATTAGAAGGAGATCGGGCTTGTTCTCCAGGGCAAAGTTGACTAGGGTCTCGAAGCAACGCTGGAAGTCGCGCTTGCGTTCGAACCGTTTGGGTCCATACTGGACTGCTGATGGATCTAGGTGGTTGTCGGCCGTTAGGAGAATGTGAACTGTCATAGTCTAGCTACCGACGTCAACCGGAATGCATCCGGGCGAACTGGAACGATATTAAGAGTTGGAGATGGCCGAACGTGACCTGTCGAATCTTGGACACAGCAGGCGATGTGTAAGATCCCTCTGAAGGCGGGCAAGGAAATGGTTGCAAAGAATGAGATCAGAGTGGGAATCGACATCGGTGGAACCTTTACGGATCTCGTTGCAGCAGACGGGAAGCACAGCCTCTGGAGGATCAAGGTCCTGACCACGCCAACGGATCCATCGATAGGAGCACTGGAGGCCGTTCGAAGATTGTTGGAGAAAGATGCTGTTGATCCTCGTCTTGTTAGGGTTGTTATTCACGCTACGACCCTCGCCTCAAACGCCCTTCTGACCGGAACTATTCCCAAGACCGCTCTCGTCACAACCTCGGGCTTTCGAGACGTGCTGGAGATCGGGCGCCAGAACAGACCTGAACTCTACAATCTCCAGGTTGAGCGTCTGCCTCCCTTGGTCCCGAGACGATACAGGTTTGAGGTCCAGGAGAGGATCACGTATGATGGGAGGGTCCTGGAACCGCTTGACACGTCGCAGACAGTTCGGGTTGCAAGAAGGATACGGAGACTCGGGATTGAAACGATTGCGGTCTGCCTTCTCCACTCCTACACGAATCCGAAGCATGAGAAGAGGGTCGGGGAGATTTTCAGGAGAGAGTATCCAGGTGCGGGATTGTCTTTGTCTTCGGAGCTTCTTCCCGAGTTTCGAGAATATGAGAGAATGAGCACTACAGTCGTTAATGCATGTCTCCAGCCGTTATTTGCTGTCTACCTGAAAAAAATCGAAGATGGATTGGAGGAGCTCGGTGTTCGTGCGACTTTTTTTGTGATGCAATCGAATAGTGGAACGGTGCTCTCTCACCAGGCCTCACTGGAACCCGCGCGGCTCATAGAGTCGGGGCCTGTTGCTGGTGCAGTCGCGTCGAAGTTCTACGCTGGAGGATCTGAAAGCATTGTCTCTCTTGATGTTGGCGGGACCACGTCGAAGGCTGGAGTGTGGTCTGGCCGCGGGTTCGAGGTGACCAATGAGTACGAGGTTGGCGGCCGTTTGCATGGAAGCAGACGAGTTGAAGGATCAGGATACCCTGTCAAGTTTCCAGTCGTGGATCTTGTCGAGGTTGGAATTGGTGGAGGTAGTATTGCTTGGGTCGATGATGCCCTTGTTCTGCATGTTGGGCCTCAGAGTGCTGGAGCGTCTCCGGGTCCCGCGTGCTATGGGAGAGGTGGAAAGTTGCCGACGCTAACGGACGCATCTCTCGTACTCGGGCGTTTGAGTCCAAGCTTCCTGCTCGGAGGAGATCTGCCGTTGAAACCAGGGCTTGCGTACGCGGCCGTTGCTGAGCTTGTTGCAAAGCGGCTTCGAATGCAGGTGCTCGATGGAGCGGTCGGTGTTCTGAGAATCGCTGTGGCGAAGATTGTGGAGGCGTTGCGGGCGGCGACGGTGGAGAAAGGTCTTGATCCGCGTAAAATGACGCTCGTGGCGTTTGGGGGAGCAGGACCAATGTTCGCCTGCGAGGTTGCTGAACAACTGGAGATAGAGAAGATAGTTGTGCCTCCGGCCGCGGGATTGCTGTCGAGCCTGGGCCTTCTACTTGCAGAGCCACTTCACGATTCAGTCAGAACGGTTCTGAACGACGCGGAAAATGTGAATCCAAGAGAATTGGATAGTGCCTTTGGCAGGATGGAGGGGAGAGCTGTAGATCTCTTGCGTAAAGAGGGAGTGAAGCAGAGGAATGTCAAGTATCAGAGATTTCTGGAGATGCGGTATCAGGGTCAATCTTACGAATTACCGATTCCACTATTGGAGAGAATTGTTACTAGAGGCGCGGTTCGTTCTGCTGTTCGAGACTTTCACCGGATACATCAAACGAAGTATGGATATTCTCAGCTGGGCAAGCTTGTTGAGATCGTGAACGTTCGCAGCAACTGTAGAGGAAAGGCAGGAACGATTGCCAGAGTAATGGGTACGCTCGCACGAGAGGAAGGCCTGCCGAAAAGCCGGAGAGTCTGGTTCACGGATGGACACGGTATCGAATGTCAAGTCCTTCAGCGAGACACCTTGCGGCTTGGGATTAAGGGAAAGGGACCATGTGTGATTGAGGATTACGATTCGACCTTGGTCATTCCGCCCAGAGCAAGATACGTGATTGATCGGAATCGCTCGACTCTCATTGCGATATGAGATTCAGATGAAGAAGGCTGTTACCGGAATCTCATGGCTCGGGTTTCAACAGGGCAATATCGGATAGTATCGGGTATGTTGCTCTAACAGTGAAGAAAATATGACCAATACATCAAGCGGCTCGAACAGCACGTGGGGAGCGTTTACTCCTGTCATGCCTGCGTTCATACGGTTGGTCGCGGGCGTCATTGTACTAGTGATCATCGAGGCGGTTGTGCTCGGCTTTCCAGGGATCGGCCAGCCAATCTCAGGCAGCACCATATCGATCGCGAACATTGCTGTATTCATGATCGGGCTTGTCGTGGCTCTGATCGTCTTCAAGTTCGGAACACAGCTCTCGAAGGCGGTCTCGGACGCGTACAAGAGCTACCAGAACTGGGTTCCATTGCTAGCATACGTCTTCCAGATCATTGCTATCGTCATACTCTACTATGTGAGCAACGGCATCGCCAGCCAGTACTTTACCAGTGCACCGTGGGCTTATCCGTTGATATTCCTCTTGATCGCGCTGATCCCAACGTTGCGAGTGGTTGTCAATCTGGTGCACGCGCTCGAGGGCTCACCCTCCACGAAGCACTCTCAGAACAACTAGACGCTAGACGAGCCGACAACAAACCGCGGAGCCTTCTGGGCTCTAGAGACTAATCCCCGCTTTTTTTCGGGACTCCTAGAATTACCTGTTTTTTGGTTTCTCACGCTAGTAGACGGTAAGAATGAGAGGTTCGCGTTCGGAGAAACCACTCTTGTGTCGCGAGGTGCTCTGTGCAATGCCCCCCTTTTTTCTAGGGAAAATTTCCTGTCTGGTATGGATTATGGGCTAGTCTTGCGATTTAGGGCATGTTCCGGGCTTGGATGAAAAGGGAGGAAGACCGGAAATCTAGGCCGGTTCCCGAACGATTCTAGGGCGCGTTATGTCGCTTGTCCCAGATTCGAGATAAGGGTTGAAAATGGGCGATTTCAATAATTTCTGTTTTCTACTCTAATAGGTAGAGAGAGTTGCCGTGATTCCGGAAACCGGAGTTGGCCTCGCCACTGGCCTCCTCATCAAGACGTAGAGAGCCACGGCCACCACAACCGCCACAACCCCTACCAGAATAATGACCCCAACGAAAACGAGTGGAGAGAGAAACGGACTGAACAAGGGACCCGCCTGAACCTGCTGCAATGCGACCGTAACCCAGCCCGTATCAAGAGTGCTCAGATGTGAACCCCGAACAGCGTCAAGAAAACTGCCATCCGAGTGTTGCTGGGTCAGGACAAAGGCAATTGAAGAGAGTGCTTGAACAGACCGACCGTAGGCATGAAACGCCAACGCTGACAGAGCCGCCCCGTAAACATGGCCCTTGTGATCGTCTGTGCTCGTGAAGTTCTTGGATATCGTACTGGCTAGAAAGTCCAAGGCTTTCGATACGTGATTGTCGTTTGTCGTATAATTCGCAGCTTTCAGCGCTAAGAGCGCCAGTCCAGTCACGCTAATCTGCTCAGGTCCGAAGGCATCAGTAGCACTCTGTGAGATTGTGCTCGTTAGATTGAAGCTTCCGTTAGTGTTCTGAAGTGACAAGAGATAGTTGAGCGCAAACGTCCTGTTTTCATGTGAGATCGGAGAGCGGGCCTCGGATATGCCCCAGAGCGCCATCGCAGTATCGACGCTCGTAGCGACCTGTGCATAGCTACCGTCCGGTGACTGGGCATAGTATCCAATGAAACCACTACTCTTTTGCTGGTATGCCCCAAGCTCCGACGAAACAGATGCGAAATTGTGAAGCAGCCCAACATTGTTCGACGCGTCCAAGACGGAAAGCATCACTCCCGGAGTGTCGGCTTCACTCCACGCATAGCTGGAGGAATCGTCAAGTTGCGAGGCGACCCAATTCAAAGATTCTGTGGCTTGGAGTGACTGCGAATTGTTCAACCAAAGTGCAAGCGCCGCGCCAGGAGTTGGAATTTGAGGAAAGTCTTCGAAGGACCCGTCCGCTTTCTCGTTAGTAGACAGCCAGCTCAAAGCGGATTTTGCGGCGGAATTCTGAGATGTGGTACTAGCGTAGGCGTAGTGTGCTGACGAGACCGAGCTAAGAGTGATCAGAAGGATGATCCAGATTGCGGTTTTGAGCGGGTATTTTGGAGCGGGCAAAGTTACCCGCTCTACGCTCCTGTACCATATAAGCTCGATGCCGCCAAAACAAAAATCAGATTCTCCGCCCATGAAGCCCTGCGTATTCTGCGAAATACTGAACTGCAAAGCTCCGGCGAATGTGGGGACCATGAGAACATGGCGTTGATGACTATAGCTCCAGTAAACCCGGGTCACGTTCTAGTCATTGCTAAGAAACACCTTCCTTCACTAGCGGGTATCGAGGAGAAAGTGGGCATGAATCTTTTCAAGATAACCCTGCGTGTAGCAGTCGCCATCCGCAAGTCAGGTTTGAGATCTGAAGGAATCAACCTCTTCCTGGCAGATGGAGAACCTCAGCAAAAGATTCTTCATCTCCACATGCACGTAATTCCAAGATTCCAAGAGACAGTTTTCGGATACCAGCCGACCATGGCTCCAAACCCTCCCGCGAGGAATTTGACAAGACTGCGGAAAAAATACGCCTGGCATATCAACGGCTATGGAAGCCCAAGCGACATGGCGTGAAAGTCTAACTGCAGGTAAAAACCGGAATTGCTTGACCCCGTTTCATTCGAGATTCTCAAGAACTCGCTCATCTCGATCGCAGAAGAGATGGGAGTCGTCCTCCGAAGATCCAGCTTCTCCCCAAACATCAAGGAACGAAGAGACTTCTCCTGCGCACTCTTCACCGCGCAGGGACAGCTAGTAGCCCAGGCAGAGCACATACCCGTCCACCTCGGCGCAATGCCCTACTCAGTGCAGGCCGTTCTGAAGGAATTCGGAAATGATCTTTCAGAAGGTGACGATGTCATCCTCAACGATCCCTACCGCGGTGGGACCCATCTTCCGGACATTACTATGGTCTCGCCGATCTTCTTCAAGGAACGTTTAGTCGGATTTGCAGCCAACCGCGCCCATCACTCCGATGTCGGAGGAGTTGCGCCCGGGAGCATGTCGGCTCTCTCTAGAGATGTTAACCAGGAGGGAATCCGAATCCCGCCTATCAAACTCTGGTCAGCGGGTAAGCAGAACAGGCAACTCCTCGATTTCGTATTGACCAATGTCAGAACGCCTGATGAGAGACTGGGAGATCTCAGAGCACAACGAGCCGCGAACCTTGTAGGCGTGAAACGACTGATCGAGCAGCTGAAAAAATCTAGCGTATCTACTGTTGAGTCCGGAATGAACCAACTGATCGATTATTCTGAGGAGTTGATGGTCAAGAAAATCCGTGAATTGCCTAGAAAGTCATCCTCAGCGGTTGACTTTCTCGATGACGATGGCTTTGGCACAAGGGATATTCCTGTAAAAGTCAAAATCACTGTTGGTCGAGAATTCATAGCGTTCGATTTCTCTGGCTCTGCAAAGCAGGTTCAGGGACCCTTGAACGCCGTGTACAGCGTCACTCTCTCAGCCGTCTACTACGTGGTAAGATGTGTGACAGATCCTTCTATTCCAGCAAACGCAGGCTGTTTCAAACCTATTCAGGTTAAAGCGCTATCTGGGACTATCGTCAACGCGGACCCGCCCGCGCCAGTGGCCGGTGGCAATGTGGAGACCTCGACACGGATTGTTGACGTGACCCTCAAGGCCTTCTCGCGTATTATTCCTGAGAGAGTCTGTGCAGCTTGCCAAGGAACGATGAACAACGTGACCATAGGGGGGGTCGACCCACGGACTGGAAAATATTTCACCTATTACGAGACCATCGCCGGTGGATTCGGCGCACGATACAACAGAGATGGCGTCGACGGGATACACAGCCACATGACGAATACCCTGAACACGCCCGTTGAGGCTTTGGAAGCTGCGTATCCTTTGAGGGTGAGGAGATACGAGCTGATGCGGGGGTCCGGTGGACGAGGACGGTTTCGTGGAGGTCTGGGAATCAGGAGGGAGACAGAGGTGTTGGCGGAAGGATCAACTATCTCGCTGATGGGAGAGCGACAACGCCGTGGACCTTGGGGATTGTTCGGAGGAGACCCGGGATCTCCGGGCGAGTATGGAATTGTTCGAGAGAACAGGATCACCAGTTTGTCCTCAAAGACGACATTCTCTGCGGATAGTGGTTACGTTCTGACTGTGACAACACCCGGTGGCGGTGGTTATGGACCGGCTAGTCGTAGGGCGAAAGAGAGGATGAGGCAAGATAGAGCTGACGGTAAAGCCTGAATCCTAACACGCGTTTACTTTCGCGGCTCCCTGTACAGGCGGGTTCCAGGCGGACGAGTCTTGCGAGTTTGTTGCTTGGTAGTACCAGGCGAGCGTGTGATAGGTGGTAAAGTGAATCGCGTCGACGCCAACGTTTGTCGCAAACCATGCCTTGGATTTTTGGCATACGGCCCACAGGCTCCAGAAGTTTTGGCCGTTGCTCTGGACTCCATTTATCCCTGTTACCAAGTGCTCAGATGTAGGAGGGCCGTAATACGTGGCCTGAACTTTTGAGATGGACGCTGATAATTGATAGAAGTTCCAATCTGAGGGTACATCGGTCCTGTTGATCCATTGGCCTGTTCCGTTTCCATAGTTTATCAGGGTCTCGACAGTGATCGTTGATCCTTGGCATGGGTCTGGGCAAGCACTAGATTTCTGATAGTAATAGTAGGCGCCGGCCTGGAAGACAACGATTCCTGCACCGACTAGAAACAGGACAGCGAAGAGCACCTTGTGTTCACCGACGATGTTGAGTCCCAATCTATCTCACATCATTGCGGAGTTCTGAGTCCCAGTCGTGTGGCCGCAACCACTACAGCAGGGGCAATTGTAGCAAAGAAAACGATGTTGCTAGCCTCATGCGCAACCGAAAACGGCGCTCCAACAATGTTTCCTACGAGAAGAGCTTGATACAGAGAACTTGTCTCGAACAACCAACTCCCAAAGTTTGTGAGAATGTCGAAAGCAAACGTCGCTTGTAGACCCACCAAGGACAACACGATGCTGAACCGCCCATAATCGCGACTTCCTCTCGTAAAACTTGAAACTGCGAAAGTGCCTCGTAGTGCAGCCCCCGCAATTGCAAAGAAACATTCTCCAATCATCACAAAGAGGAGTGTGATGGGGTCAGCAGGACCAAATGGGTTGACTAGCCCAAAGATGAAACGAGTCAGTAGCGCGACTCCAATTCCGGACCGAAAGCCAAAGAGAAACGCCGCAAGGAAAACCAAAGTGTCCATCACCTTAATGTTTTGAAGACCAGTCATTGCATAATCTGTTGCGAGACACAGAGCTGTGAAGACTGCGACAATCAAAACTTTGACGGAAGGCCTATCGAGCGCAGATGCCCCAGTGGTGGTCACAGCGGTGATTGTCATGATCCGAGAAAGCGGGCAAAGTTACCCGCCCGTTAAATATATCCTTTCGCCATACGGCAAGGAGCTTCAAGACGCAAGATGAGGATCTGTTCTCTACTCCCCAGCGCCACCGAGATTGCATTCGCACTCGGACTCGGGACCCAAGTTGTCGCAGTGTCCCACGAATGCGATTATCCTCCCGAGGCTTCCAACCGGCCCGTTTTGACGAAGTCAGCGATTCACCGGAAGATCCATAGGAGCCTTGAGGTTGACCGGGAAGTTGAACAGCGCGGCGGCGACATCTACGAGATTGACGAAAAACTTCTCGAGAAGTTGAAGCCAGATCTCATTCTAACACAAGAACTCTGCCATGTTTGCGCCGTTTCGTATACCAAGGTCAAGGAAGCGGCACGGATTTTGGATGCGGATACAAAAATCGTCTCACTCGAGCCCACGAATTTCGAAGAGATCGTCGACAACATTCTACTAATTGGCAGAATGACGAGCAGGTTGGGAGAAGCTGAGAAACTGGCTGCGCAAATGCTGCAGAGAAGAAACAGGGTTAGGGAGAAAACTCGGAGCCTGCAAGATAAACCGCAGGTCTTCTTCATGGAATGGCTCCAGCCTCCGTGGGCCGGTGGACACTGGATTCCCCAAATGGTTGATTACGCTGGAGGGGTCGACGGGCTTGGCCGTCTTGGCAAACCCTCTCACAGAATAGATTGGACCGAAGTTGTCAAGTACCAACCTGAGATTATCGTCCTCTCTCCCTGCGGATTTGACACAAACGAAGTCATGGAAGAAGCCCATGTACTGGCATCTTACGAAGGGTGGAAGAAGACCCCGGCATTCAAGTCCTCAAGAATATATGCGGTCAATGCATCCGCATATTTCAGCAGGTCAGGACCGAGAGTGGTGGACGGGCTTGAGATCTTAGCTCACATAATACACCCCGAGCTGTTCCCCGAGAACCCACATCCAGAAGCGGTAAGAACCGTTCCAAAAGAAATGATTAGAGCCTAACCAAGATAAGCTTACAAAACTGAAAGCCAGTCGGAATCACACCCTTGCCCAAATTCACATTGAAGACCCAGAAGCTGAAAGCAGAAGATTTCCGTGAACTTCACCATGGAAAGCGGATACTGATCCTTCCGAACGGATGGGATGTTCCGAGCGCACGCTTGTTTGAGGATGCAGGATTCCCTGCAATAGCGACATCTAGCGCGGGCATGTTAGTCTCTCTGGGCTACCCTGACGGTGAAGTGATCGGTAGAGACGAATTTGTCTCGGCTGTCGGAAGAATTGCCAGGGTTCTATCCGTTCCACTCTCCGCTGACATTGTCGCCGGCTTTGGAAAGACGACAAAAGAGGTTCTCATGACTGTAAAAGCTATCCTAAAGACCGGAGCTGTCGGAATAAACATCGAAGACTTCGCGCATGCCACTAAGAAACTCTTCCCTATTGAGAGACAGATAGAGAATGTCAAGGCAATTAGAAAACTTGGCATGACTTCGGGAGTGCCGATCGTCATCAACGCGCGCACGGACGCGTTTAGATATGCTGAAGGAGACGACGATGTACGGTTCAAGGAAGCGATTCGTCGGGCGACTGCCTATAGAGATGCGGGAGCCGATTGCGTTTACCCGATGGGTCTTACAGACCCAGCTTCAATCGCAGCCTTCGTCTTGGCCCTAGATTTTCCGGTCAACGTTATGGTGAGAAAAGGTCTACCGGAAATCAGCGAACTGCAGAGGCTCGGCGTTGCACGTGTAAGCCTCGGTCCCAGCGCATCCTATGCGGCGATGGGGCTCTTGAAACGAGCGGCGAAGGAGTTACTCGAGAAGGGAACCTACGAGAATCTTGTTGAGGGCGCGATAACGTTTGACGAGTTGAACGCGCTGGCTGTCCCAAGAGCCTGAGGCTCTGAGAACCGGTAGTTAGATCTATATTTTGTCAAATCGTGGACGATTCGTGTTCCTGAATATTCTCAAGCGTCTCCTTCTCCACTTGTAGGGTAACGTGTTCAATCCCGAACGAATCCTTCAATCTAGATGCTATTTTCCCCACTATCTTTGATCCGTCGCTGATCGTGTCTGCCCCTACGGTGACGTGTCCGCTTAGCGCGTAGAGGCCTGATGTGATCGTCCAGACATGTAGGTCGTGAACTCCCTTTACTCCCTCAACGCCGCTAATTGTCTTTGCTACAGTTTCTAGATCCATTTGTCTGGGAGTGGCTTCCAAGAGGATGTTGGTCGAGTCTCTGACTAGGCGGTAAGCGCTCAGCATGACTAGAACTCCGATTATGGCTGCTGCGAGCGGGTCTATTCCCTGATAACCGGTGAGTATGACTATGAGGCTGCTGACGATGACGGCTACGGATGATAGCGCGTCCCCGACAGTGTGGAGGAACACGCCCCGAACATTGAGGTTGGTCCCTCCTGATTGGGAGAGCAGTCCCGCGATACTGAGATTTCCCAGGAGACCGATTGATGCGATTGTTAGAACTAGCGGGCCTTGGACAGTGGGCGGCTGTTGGAGTCTAAGGTATGCTTCGTAGATTATTAGGAAAGCGACGGCTATGAGGGTCGAGCCGTTGATCAGGGCTGCGAATATTTCGGCTCGATGGTATCCAAAGGTCCGTCTCGCTGTATGACGTTTCCGACCGAGTCGTAGAGTGAGAATTCCTACGCCTACCGCGAGAACATCAGTTAGTACATGGCCGGAATCGCTGATGAGTGCTAGGCTCTGGCCAAAGAAGCCTCCCGTGAACTCTACAATGACGATTACTGAGGATACGATGAAAGCAATCCAGAGACGCTTCTCAGCAGTCCGTGATGATGCTGAAAGATCTAGGCCCACTCTTGGTGCTACCCCTGCGCTCTGTCGGAGTTAGAGTATTAGAAATGGGCTCAGGAACCGGAGTTCTTCACTTGGCGGTTGACGAGGAGGACTCCGGCGAGGATGAGTAGGAAGCTGACTGCTGTCCAGGGGCTCAGGTTTTCGCCAATGAGGACGGACGTCAGCACGCCGAAGACAGGGACGAGGTTGCCGAAGATTGCAGATCTGCCGGCTCCGATCTTCGAGACACCTTCTATGTAGAGGAAGTATCCAACTATGGTCGAGAGAATTGCTAGGTAGATGATTCCGAGCCATGAGCCAACGTTCCATGTGTACGTCCAAGGTGCTTCAAGGAGCGAGAAGGGGATTAGGAAGAACCAGCCGAAGAGGCTGATCCATGCCAGGATTGAGAGCGAGGATTGTTGAGGTCCATGATTGTCTGCGCGGTTCTTCGAGAAGAATCTTCTGAGTATGACGGTGTATAGAGCGTATGCGGTTGCGCCGCCGAAGACAAGAGTCACGCCTAGTGGTCTGTTGAGAACTTGAGTGTTGGGCGAGAGTACGGAGATGGTGATGATTCCTGCTAGTCCGGATGCGAAGCCGAGAATCTTGGTCCATGTGAGTCGTTCTTTGAGAATGAAGCTGGCCATGATGGCTATGAGAACGGGTCCTATTCCGATGACTAAGGAATCGTCGCTGGCGGCTGCATATTTGACGCCGTAGAGAAAGAAGATCTGGTAGAGCGTTGTGTTGAGAATTCCCATTACGACCAGAGTTGGTATCCATGATCGGTTGATTTTGAAAGAACCCTCTCTTAACCAGAGGATGGCGAATAGCACGGGGACGACGATTGCGTATCTTATCGCGGCAATAGAGACAGGCGGGAGATTTGTAGCGAGGAGTCTTCCAACTGGCCACGCGAGTCCCCAGACGAACATTGTGAGGACAAGTCCACCGTAGACCGCCCAGTTCTGATGCTCCGTCTGGGGTATTGTCGAGCGAGCTGAAGCGACTGCTACTTCACCGGTTTTTTGTGGCAAGACTACACTCTACGGACTTCAAACTCAGTCCTAAGTAGTTTGACTCCGAATCTTGCGCAAAAGTGTCTGAAACAGGGTCCCGTGTCGGATCACCTAATCCGGCCAAGATTGGGTTGGTATCTGTCGGTGAACGAAGATCCATTTTGATGATCACGCGTAAATAGCATAGAAAGTCAACCTCACCTCTCTCGACTGGCAACGTGTGCACGTGTTGAGCAAACCCGGTTCTTCCCAGGCTCGCTGGATAGGAATCCTCGCCTTCCTGCTTGTAATAACGCTCGGCGAGCTTACGGCTCTGATCCTAAATTATCAGAACAACTTCTACCTCCGCCAGTACATCTCAGACAATCTTAGCGCGACAGTCGTAGTTACGGCCGGCCTCCTTGCGTTCGCGTCTGGAGTCGCCTACCTAGTTTCGAAAAGGCTTGGAACGACTAAGGCCCAGGGACCTCACGTCCCGGTGTTCGCGAGAATCGGCTCCTTCGTAGATCGAAGATACAAACTCATAATCGTCTTCTGGATTCTACTCCTTGTCGCAAGTCTTCCTTTATCCCAGCAGCTTTCTCAGGTTGTCACCTCAAGCACTGGTGGCGGCCAATCCGGAAATTCAGAATCCGCAAGAGCCCAGAAACTTATGGCTCAAGAGTTTCCCCATCCACAAGCCAACACCAGCGCAATAATTCTGCTTCAGGGAAACGATGTTACTGACAACTCCACCAAACGATTCGCGATCGATTTAGAAAAACAGCTTCTAGTGCTGGGAACCCTGAACAGTGTTGAGAATGTAACATCTGTCTACAGTCTAGAGAGAGCAGTCCTAACGGCATTTTACTTGCAGCAGGGCTTCACCCCTGCGGCTGCACAATATCAAGCCAATCAGACATTATGGTCCCACACCCTCTCCACCTACCCAGTACCAATTCCACCCGCAATTCTCCAGAACTTCATCAGCCCCGACCACAGAGTCATGATCGTTCTTGTGAACTTCTCGAAATCCCCGGGCTCATTCGGCTCCGCGAATAATGATCCGATATTGAAGAACGTGGTAACCATGAGGAATGTTATCTCTCAACTGAAGGTTAGCGACGGGGGACCATCACAGACATTCGTTACCGGAGACCTAGCTACCACCGCCGACTCTTCTCTGGGAAGCGAGAGAGATCTTAGTCTGATCGAGCCTGTCACAATAGGTGCGATACTCATTCTGGCTGGATTGTTCTTTTTTGCAGTTGCCACGCCCTTCGTCCCGCTGACCATCGTCGGAATGGCACTAATGATCACGGAAGGGGGGCTCTATCTCATAGGCAAATACATCATTCCCATTCAGGACACGACAACGACGTTCCTGTTCACTATAATGCTTGGAGTTGGAACTGATTATTCCATTTTCTTGATGGCGCGCTATCGCGAGGAGCGGGTCAGCGGTCACGATAAGGCTGCGGCAGTCCAAACGTCTGTGACCTGGTCAGGAGAGAGCATCGCCACTAGTGCGACTACTGTCATAATCGCCTTTGGGGCGATGACGATAAGCAGCTTCACGCTGCTTCAATCGATTGGTGTCGGCCTTGGTTTCGGCGTCCTAATCGCTCTGCTCGTAAGTCTCACCCTGATCCCGTCCTTCATCTTGATAGCGGGTGATAGGATTTTCTGGCCGCGATCGGGCAAGAGATTCGAGAGCTACGCAATCAAGGCACGTAAGAAGAGAGATGAGAGACCAGGTTACTTCCGACGGGCTGCAAGCTTCAGCGTCAAGCGACCGGCCCTAGTCTTGGGGCTGACTTTGCTCATATCGATCCCTGCCATCTACATTTCACTCACGGGAGTGACATCGTACGATTTTACCGCAGGCCTCACCCACGCTGAGAGTGTTGACGGTCTCGCGGTCTTGGAGAAGAGCTTCGGGGCCGGACAGATAGGACCCACGCAAGTGCTTGTACAATTTCCGACAACAATTCTTACGAACGGGAACCTGACGAACGGTGCGCAGATCAGCCTGGACAAGTTGAGTGGGGATTTTGCGGGCTTGTCAAATGTGAAGCAGGTGACCAGCCCCACTCGACCTAACGGCACCCCTGTGAATGCGACCGACCTGAGTAGCCTCCTGCCCCAAGAGAGGCTGGCGATCCTCGGAGACATCGGGAAGGATAATCGGACCGCGCTGGTGACGGTTCTATTCGATGACGAGCCCTTCACTGCACGGTCTCTCGACACCGTTAGTCAGATCCGAAGCCTAATCACGAGCCTTCGCAGTTCGGATGCATCACTTGCTCAGAACACGATACTTGTTGGAGGCGCCTCCGCCTCTACCTTGGATTTTGCCAGCGAGACTGTCGGCCAGTTCAACACGATGAGAATCCTGACGGTCGCCGCCATATTCCTAGTACTGCTGGTAGTGCTAGGGTCGTATCCTCTTGCGATAACAGGGATTCTCTCGATTGGATTGAGTATCACTTGGGCGTATGCGGCCACTCTTCTCTTCTTCAACAATGTGTTGCAATCAGGCGTTCTGTTCATCATCCCGCTTGTGTTGTTTCTGCTGCTCTATGGAATTGGCATGGATTACAACATCTTCATTCTAACGCGTATCCGGGAGGAAGCTCAGAAGGGGAAGGATACTCGTCAGGCAGTGGTTGATGCGGTTGACCGGACCGGTGGAATCATTACTGCGCTGGCGTTGATCCTTGCTGGAGCGCTGGGTTCGCTGTTGTTGTCTTCTAATCGTCTGCTTGAAGGGTTCGGTTTCGCGATCGCCCTGGCGGTCGTGCTGGATGCGATGGTTGTGCGCACCTACCTCGTCCCCGCGATAATGTCGGTGCTGGGCCACAGAGCATGGTGGGGTCCTAATCGACTGAGGAGAGTCAGACTCGACAAGAAAGACGAGCCACAATCCGCAAACCCTTAGAGAGGTCAAGTCGGAGTGTTGTTGTGGATTTTGCTTACGTATCGAAATCCAAAGAAAAAATGTGGGAAAGAGGGCTGTAAAAGTGAGTGAAGAACAGATTGCTATCGGTTACCTTGTTGTGTGGGTTGGAGGGCAGTGAGATGACCTGTCAGCAAGTGCGTCTCTGGCGTTGTCTGAGGCTTGGCTTGGAAGGGAGGTGGGATGTGTAAAGGTGCATTGTGGGGTCTTGTCTGGATCTGCCGGATGATTAGTGTGCGCAGCTGCGTGAGTTACGCCTGACGCTAGTACAATCACTGCTGGTGATGCCGCAGCGACTATTGTTATCGCTAGCAGGGCAAGCAGTTTTGTCTTCATGTTTTTTCCCATCCCAGCCTATAGGTTCAGGAGATATGAATCAAGACTTTTGAACACCGCAGATAATAGGGCGCTCCAAGGGTGAAAGGGACATAGATCGATCTGCATGTAGAACATTCAATCCTGAGCTATCATCCCGAATGGAGACTCTGAGTCTTGCCTAAGCTACTTGTTCTCTACATGTCGAGGAAAGATGAGGATGACTTCCTAGAGTATGTCAGATCGCTTGGCAATCTTCTGATTCTACCCGGGACTTCGCCTGGTTCCGACTTTGCGCCTGTGGACAGTCTTCCTGAGCCGTCTCAGGACGAATCAACCCGGAGGTTTTGGTTGCAGTATACTAGCTCGGGGATACCTCTTGTCACCGAGCAGGTCCCAGAGAAGGGACTCTTTGTGGTTGATGGATTTCAGTCGCCTGTTATCGAGTTCTGGCGTTCTTGGATGGTATCGCAAGTCATGTTGCCGGGCGGGATCCAAACTGACATGAACTACGTGGATGATGAGAGACACGATCTGGCGAAGAAACCTGCAGAGTTCCGGAACTGGTTTGGTTCAATAGATGGTTGGATACGGAAGAACTACACGCGTTTGGGAATCTACATCTTCCTGGGTCCCGGCGCTCGAAAGTTCAGGGAAGAAGGAGGAATACTGCAGGGACGATAGAGGATTGCGGAATAGCGGGCTGTTCGAGTAGTTCGCGAACTTTCCTTGATCATGACCGAAGAGAACTAACGGCTAATTACTACGGGCTAGCTTAGGGACTCACATGGAGCAAACTGTAACCTTTCGCGGTATAGTCGAAGATATGATTCGCAAGTTGGGGGAGGCGACAGAGCCTGGCCAGACGCTTGGGACATCAAGGGCTGACGTGAAACTGACTGGTCGACAATACCAGGAAGCGAAAGTTGGCAAGTTCACTCTGGCATGCGACGAGCCAGTCCCAGTCGGAGGGACGGATAAGGCCGCGACGCCGCTCGAATTTTTCATGTCGGCTATAGGCTTCTGTGAGAACGTGATGTTCACCCGGTACGCGACGCTTCTCAACTTGCAGTTCGACTCCCTAGAAACCTCTGTGAGGGGTCACTGGGACCGTAGGGGACAATACGGTATTGGTGGGGCGGAACCATCGTTCAAGGACGTGACAGTCGAAACCAAGGTAACCACGAAGGACTCGGTTGAGAAGGTGGTCGAGGTGACGAGGAATACTCACAGAGGATGCCCGATGCACGCAACTATTGTGAAAGCAATGAAAGTTACCGACAAGCTTTTCGTCAACGGAAAAGAGATCCCGCTCTAACCTGGGCAGCAAGAAATCATATCTATGCCTGCGACCGATATTCCGATCATGCGTGGCTATGTTGACGGGTTTGTTCTGGCTGTCCCCAAGAAGAAGATACGGGCGTACAAGCGACTGGCTGAGAAGGCCGCGAGAGTCTGGCGGAAACATGGTGCACTTGACTATGTCGAAGCTGTTGGCAACGACCTCGGCTCAAAATGGGCCGGAATCAAGTTCCCCAGAACCGTGAAGGCGAAGCCTGGCGAGACAGTCATATTCTCCTATATCGTGTTCAAGGATCGCAAGCATAGAGACTTAGTCAATGCGAAGGTGATGAGGGATCCGTTGATGAAAGATGCACCGGCTGAGCAGATGCCGTTTGATATGAAACGTATGGTCTACGGCGGATTCAAAGTGATCGTCGAATCCTAGCGCCCGAACTACACTCCGAAGTAAGGCCAACAGGAGATTAGATTTCCTGCACTCTCCTGCTTATTCTCGTAGACAGCGATAACCTGTCTTCATGGATCGCGGTCTCGAGCCTCAGCTGTTCTGTCGGACGTGCAGCACCCCTACAACTCATGAAACAATGTACCGTTCTGACAACGAGTTCATCGGAAAAATTCTCGTCTGCGAACACTGCGGCGAAACGGTCTTCCAACCACTAAGGAATGGATGCGCAGACTGCTAAGTGTCTTCCAGGAATCTGCGCGCCTATTTTTCTTGGGACCCTTTAACCAGCCCGAGATGCCGATCTCTTTTTTCCTGGCCTCACCCAGGTTCTCGAGTGCGACTTCGCCGTTGGCTTTTAGATGAAGATGTCGCCAGCGTGAGTCGCAGAACTTGCCGCGTAAGGATCTGACCCTAACGTAGTTTTCAATTTGCCCCTCCTCTTCTTTCACTTTGAAATCGATTACTCCGTTGCACTGTGCTTCGAATTGCTTGTAGAACGATTCAGACCAGACGCCCGTGACAACAGAGTGGAAGATTGAGAGGTCGAGAATCCGGGTCTCTTGAAAGACACGGGTCTGAAAGAGGTCCAGAACATCTTGCTCCTTGAAATACCGATTATAGATCGAAGTGTTATCGTCCAAGTGCAACCATCCCTTGTCGGTCTCAGGTGCGCCTTCGTGGAGTAGCCTTGTAATGTTCACAGTGTACTTTTCTAAGAATGAGGGATCGTTGAGGGAGACTTGTGGGCGTCCAGCGATCAGACGCCCTGGCTCTGGTTGAATTGGGAGAGCGGTCAGTCCAGTGTAACTGTCTATTAGTCTAAATCTATCTTCATTTTCTAGGCTCTCAAGATTTGTCGTGAGGTTCTGAAGCGCCTCTCGGACCTCGACCGGAACGTGCATGAAAGTATGATATTGAGTTCGCACTCCAGCCTTGAGGGCTTGGGCCGCAATGGTTAGAGAGGTTTCGTACCAGAGGGAGTTCGGCTCAAACTCGACCAGATAGTTCGCGCTGTGAGTGAATCCGCCTGGGACGATGTCGCTGAGGATGGGCACGTGGACTTCGAGAGGCGTCAGCGAATCACTCCAGGAGGACAGGGTCTGTCGAGTGATTCAGACTACTTGTTCCTTTCGCATTTCATTGAACAGCTCATGGAATATGGATCAATTCTTTCTCTGCGAAGATTCCTTCGCTTCCATCCTTCCGTTCATGCGTGACCATGTTCTTCCATGACCTCCGGGCGGGATCCCAGCTGAACGTGTTGAACCATGGCCCGACTGTATAGTCGAATTTGAAGCGGATCGAGTTGTCCCTGCGTGTGCCGATTCCTGGGACAGGTTTCGAGGTCACACCGAACGTGTCGAAAAGATGCAGAACGTACTCACCGGTCTTCTTGTCGTATCCGATCAGATAGAGTGCCTCATAGTCAGGGTTTCCTCCCTCGCCAGCCTTCACGGGGGAGAAGCGAATCTCCACGAACAATTCTCGTAGAACCCATCTTGCGTTGACCTCCTGGTAGAGTGCAACATCTCCCATCTTTCCAGTCAGAGACCAGCGACCGACTAGGTTGTTGAGAAGATCGTCCAAAGTTCGACTCGCGCAGGATTATTTCTGGGGGTATAACTTGAACTCATCAAGCATAATACGAACCGACGGGTTAGGACTGGACATGATGCAGAGGGCAGAAGCCAAGGTGATTCCGTTTCGTGGAAATGGACCCTACTGTTACTCTAACACGGCGTCGATGCTTCTCTCTACTATCGGGGAACAGGTTTCACCTCAAGAGATGGAAGCTTACACTGGCGTGGGTCTGGGAGCGTTCTGGCTGCCTAAGGAGAAGCTTCTTTTCTTCAGCAGCATATCCAACCCGCCTGATCTAGGAATAACCCGAGCTCTTCACTTGCTAGGTTTTAGCTTCGAGGAGAAGATGACCAGCGATCCGGGAAAGCCCCCGTTTGAACAGTTGAGATCCGACCTATCCAGCTCAGCAGCGATCTTAGGACCCTTGGACATGGGATACTTGACGCATAACCCATTGCACAAGAGGATGATGGGCGCCGACCACTTCGTCCTAGCCTACCGATTCGAGAAGGACGGAGTCTTGATTCATGACCCAGAAGGCTTCCC
Organism: Crenarchaeota archaeon 13_1_40CM_3_52_17; assembly: GCA_001918745.1. Taxonomy (GTDB): domain Archaea; phylum Thermoproteota; class Bathyarchaeia; order 40CM-2-53-6; family 40CM-2-53-6; genus 40CM-2-53-6. Next base: position 52,129 of record MNGN01000045.1, read on the forward strand.
TAGCGTTGTTCTTCCGTTTCGACAACTTGAGCTGGCCTGGCGGGCAGACGGTATACCCTACCACCGGGGACACTATCGCTATTGGACTCATCCACGACGTATGCACCATCCGAACCGGGATGAACTATACGACTCGACTCTCAAATCTTTCAAGGATGTATACTCGGAGGCCGGAAACCTGGCGACGAAGCAAAACCTTCCTATCGACGCGAAAGCCATCAATACTCTTTCCAAGCATGTGAAGCAGGAAAGGGTCTCACCGGCTGAACGAGGCTTCATGGTGTTCTTTTCGCTCAAACTGGGAGCACGCCGAGCCCTAGACTTCGCCAGCCTCTTCGGATCTAAGAGTCCAGAATTAGCGCGTTTGAAAGAGAAACAGTCAGAACTCTTCGGTGCGCTGCAAAGGCTCGCAGTGCAGAAGAAATGGACTAAGTTTGCAGGGTCACTGGAACAACTCGCCCAAGTCGAAACAGAATTTCGAGACGCACTCGTCTCAAGCTGAAACGCCTAGACGCTAGAGCATTGCACCTGTCGGGTACAACACGTAGTTTGAGAAGTTGGGGAACGGCTTTGAGGACATGAAGAGGTAGTTGTCCAGTATTCTCATCTTTTGTTCCAGTGCAACCTGCATTATCTGTTCATTCGAGCCTGTCGCGGCAATTCCCACGTTCGCTGCTCCTCCAGCTTTGGCCAGTTGGAAAGCAGACCTCAAAGTATCCCGAAATATTTCATGCGACACGGTCGCTAGCGGGCCTACCCTCCCATTCTGCCAGACATACGCGTATCCGACCGGTTGAATTCCCGTGGTAAAAAGGTGGCATCGTACGCTGGGAAGGCTGAACAGGAACTCGTGGTTTTTCTCGCGAGGATAGCCGAGAGATAGCTCGTCGATCCGGGTAAGACTGCTTCTGGCCTTTTCGAAGTCGACAATTCTCTCGTTTGTCAACTTATTCGAGGCGTCGGTCTTCACCTGTTGGCTTGAACCTTCCATCCAGTAGAGGGGTTCCCGGGGATAGATTCCATGACGCGCGTACAGGGAAATAGAAACAGGATTGTAGGCGAAGGTTACCAAGGCCCGATTAGTGATACCGGCGCTTTTGTGGTGTTTCATCGCTATCTCCATGAGATTCTGTCCGATGTTGCGACCCTGATGCTCGGGTGAGACGAACAGGTGTGCGAGATACCATAGCGATCCTCGAACCCAGCTCAATGTTAATCCGGCCATTTTCCCTTCTACTTCTGCGATCCAGAATCCCTCGCCGTCCTCTTTCAAACCCATATCGAACCAGGGAAAACTTTGCTGAGGAATCGCTGGCAATTTAGGGGAGGCGAACGGTGAGGAGTTGAAGAATCCGTGTTCTCTCAAGACACCGTCAAACGAGGTTCTGATGAGACTGAGGATCTCCGGGAAATCTTCCGCTTTCGCCTTCCGATATGATACGTCTGACAATGTCCAACGACGGAACCGACAATCGAGACATAAACTTGAGTGACGGAGGACGCGAAGGTGTAGGGGTCTCAATTGTGCTCGCTTGTGCACGGCCCGTTGAAATATTCCGATCGCCCTATTAGTCACCACCCGGAAGTTGTTCTCGTGGCTTTACGATGGTGGATCTACGGATCCATCCTTCCCCTGTTGCTCTCTTCAATTGTCCTCGTGGGCAACACGGCAAGAACTGTGAGGGTGGACCTCCCACCCGCGCTAGACGGCGTAGGAACTCGTACTACCTGTCAGGCTAGAGCCTGCGCGGCACAGCAACTCACTACCAGCTTTGGGAATGATATAGTTGTTCTATTCGTCCGCACAGGCAGTAACACGACTACGCTTGCACTAAGTGATAGTAGTGGTATAGTCTTTACTGAGCGGCTTTCGTACGCTTCCAGCGAATTCCATGGAGGAATGATCCGGGAATACTATGCAGTATCGATCTCGCCTCTGAATTCTGATAATATTACGGTTGTTCCAGATCAGTGCTGCTACACAATTCGCGGAATGCAAGTTCTCGGTATCTCAGGTGCTGACACCTCGACGATCTACGATCAGAACAAATCTGTTCCCGCAACAGTGTCCTGCCCAAGTGAAGTATGCGGTTATTGTCATGCTGACGCTAACACGAACCCGGGAACATGTTCTGCCTCAATACACTCCTCCGGCGCAGACTTTGTAATAGTGGCAACACAGATCAATGACACTCCAGGGTGCGGAGGCTACTCAAGCTCGCCAGCAGGATACCGTCCCCCATCAGGGTTCACGAGGATAACAGCTCCAAACGGTAACTTCGAAGTCGACTACACGATAACTAAGGCGTCAAGACAGGTTGAGTTTGACTGCAGTGGCACGGACGCGACGGCAATAGTAGTCGACGCAATCACCTCATCAGTCCTAACTGACTAAGATATTTGGCTCCGAGGGCACAGGCTGGGCTAGGAACGATTCCACTGATCTAGAATATTGTTGTAAGTAGGAAAATGCCTGTTGCGAGGAAGCCTGCTCCTACGAGCTTCGAGATCACAGCACCGAACGGGACAATCTTCTCTGTGAATATGATTATTGAGAAGACTCCCATCAACGGGAGGCTCATCGCTCCGACGGTCAACAACCCGGCCATCAGGGCCCAGCAACACCGAGTGCAGAATAGTCCGTAGTCGGCCCCCATCAGCGCGGCCCCGGTCTTTCCGCCCCGCCACCGTGTTAGCAGGAAGGTCATCGGACTACGGCACTTCATCAACGCATTGTGCTTGAACCGGGTGAATTGGTAGAGGCCTACGAGAATCATGACTAGGCCTGCCCAGAGGCCGAAGGCGACAACACCGGTGGGTAGGGCTGTGAAGTCTAGGCCGGAGATTGCGAGGTAGAGTCCAGTCCCAACGATGATCCAGATGGCGACGTACGCGAGAACGAAGAGACCGGAGCTGGTTGAGACGCCTGTCTTGTACGGCGTGGTGGGGGTCTCGGCTTCTGGGGGCTTTCGCGCCGACACTGATAGTGTGTAGACCATTGGGATGAGAGATGGAAACATCATAGCTACCATTCCAACTCCCCAGATCGCAGTGAACAAGAGCAGGGCTGCGGGGTCGAGCATGCCAGTCATGGGCATGTTAGCGTTGGCGACGACTAGCCAAGAGAGAATTGACAGGGCCCCTAGTGTCGCGCCGAGAACGTAGGCTACACGTGGGAGCGCGCGAAGTGTTGTCCCTAGAGTACGGACCTGCAAGGCTGGAAATGTCTTAGACTCGAACGTGTTCTGTTTATCCGATGCAGCCCTTGTCGGTTATCTTGACGATGGTGACGAACCCCGCCCGGTTATCATGTTTAGCATGAATCTCCCTGTCTCCTATCCACCATTTCTTGATGTTGGTCACAATCGCCTTCTTCCAGTTGATCCCGTCGGGGAGGACGACTGTTCCCTTGAACTTTTCACCCGTCACAGGATTTGTAATGTGTGATGAGCGAACTTCTCCGATGCCGTCAACCTGGAACCAGCTGTTGTAGCCGTTATAGTGGAATTCAACCTTAACGACCTTCGTCGGGAGTGTTTTCGCCCAGGTCTTGGGGAATACTTCGAAGACTCCTCCTCCGTGCTTGCCGCTGAAAATCGCCTCTACAGCTTTCCGTTGCTCAAGGGTCGTGCTCACGTCGATGTAGAGAGCTCCGATACCGTTTCCTTCATGTATGGCCTTCGGCCACCAGAGACCCTCGGCGAAAACTACACCATCAAGCTTGGTATCGCCGAACTTTCCTTTCCTCACCCTGTAGGCTACAAGTGCTTCGCAATTACCATGTGTGGGAAGCGCGTCAAAGTTGCACGGACATCCCCAGTCACAATTACAGCTCTGGATATATTCCGCATCAATATTCCATTTCGTCTTGACAACCAACAGGGAATCAGAATGCTCGCACGCCGTCATCTGGATATAAGATGATACGCCTGTAGTTGTAATTCCGCGGCTGTGACTCAAGGAGTATTTGTTCTACCTAGGAAACCGAACGGGATAATACACATGGACTGTTTAGGGACGCGCAATGACGCTGAAGGTCAGAAGCGAAGCTGCTTCCGTTTCATGGAAATGGACCCTACTGCTACTCTAACGCAGCTTTAGTGGCGGTGACACAAGTCGTCCGGTTGCCTGGCGGACGCTCTTAGACTGAAGGCTTGATGTTCTGGTTCATGTGGAAGAGGTTTTTCGGATCCCACTTGTTTTTGACTTCTACGAGACGTTTCCATACTGCTGGCTTGTAGGCGGCCTGGATTCGGTCGGTCTCCTCCGCCGTCATGAAGTTGACGTAGACCCCACCTGTGGAATACGGTGCGGATGCTTTGAAGAATGCCCTGGCCCAGGAAGTGCACTTTTGGTCCTCGTTCGGTGTCTCCCATCGGCCATGGACGTTCATCACGAACTTGGCGTCCCGCTGAGAATAGGCTGTCTCGTCCGATGCAACCCGCGAAGCCTTACCCCCTACGAGCCCGATGAAAATCTCGCAATGGGGTGATGGAAGCTTGCCCGCGTACTCGATCATCGAGTCGAGGGCCGAGTCATTCAAGGTCGAAAAATTGTGCGACTTCCAATAGTTTCGGAAGCCGGGGGTGAGAAGGGGGTCAAAGGCGCGCTGCCACATCACATAGGGCTGAGATCCCACATGTTCACCAAGGACCTTTGCGAAGCTCCGAATGGGAGCGATCAGTTTCTCGCCCTTCGCAGCATCTCCAGCATAAAAGATGGCGAACACGACGATTTCTTTCCCGTGGACTTCAGCTGGCAGAAATGGCAAGGGTGGTGCCTTTCTCAAGACTACCCAAATGCTCAGGTCGTCCGGCATGTGTTCGACGAACTCTCGATATTTCCTCAAGACCGTCTTGGCTTCGTCGAAGGGGAAAACAATCAATCCGCTGAACACAGTAGGACCAACGGGATGCAATTGGAACTCGAAGGAAGTGACGATGCCAAAGTTCCCGCCGCCACCGCGGATGCCCCAGAACAGGTCCGGATTCTCACTGGCACTTGCTCGGACCAGCTTTCCGTCGGCTGTCACCACGTCCGCTGATACGAGGTTGTCCACTGACATTCCATATTTTCGACTGAGCCACCCAAAACCGCCGCCAAGAGTGAGCCCGGCCACGCCCGTAGTCGAGTTTATTCCCAAGGGCGTGGCTAGCCCAAAGACCTGGGCGTCGTGATCGAAGTCCGCTAGAGTCGCACCTGGCTCAACAAATGCACGCCGCTCTTTCAGATCTACCCGCACCGATTTCATCGGCGAGAGGTCGATCACTAGTCCTCCGTCGCACACCGCGTTGCCGGCGATGTTATGGCCGCCACCGCGTATGGAGACTAGTAAGTCGTTCTCTCTAGCAAAATCCACGGCATGTATTACATCGGCAGCTCCGGCACATCGCGCAATGAGCGCCGGCCGTTTGTCTATCATGGCGTTCCAGATTGTTCGCCCCTTGTCATAACCAGGAGAGTCGGATGTGAGAAGCTCTCCTCGGATGTTTCCCTTCAGTTCCTTGACCGCTGTTTCGCTAATATCGAATCTCCCCCTAGAAGTGACAACCTGCAAGTTTCGAATCCTCAACGAGGGCAGATTCTCGCGCGATAAAACGGTTTGTGACAGTTCGCAGATAGCCAAGAGAGGATTCTGGCATACGTTGATAGCTAGAGGCAGGACCTACGCAATCCGGGTGCACTGAAGTTCCATGCGCCTGAGTCTAGAGGCGGAGAGCTGTTAATGCGAACCGGGAGGAAGAGCCCGTTTCTTGTAAGCTCGAATGGTATTCTAGTGCCAGTTCTGGGGTTACTGAACCGGAACCTCGGTTCCTGCATTGTAAGATGAAAGAAAAAATTGGGAGATTTATTTTCTAAGAATCGTGGTCTAGAGTTGGATCTTGCCGTTATTGACCAGTGTGTAGCCGTCCACTGCTAGTGTTGGTTTTCTGAGGGTCTCTTCATGCCCGAATTGTGTCTCATTGGTTCCGCCGATGCCCTTGTTGCCTCCGATACCGATGCTGACGGTGCCCTGGACGACGCGGTCGTTGAAGAACCCGATCAGTTCTGCTCTCGGATTGAGACCTATCGCAATGTTACTGACGCGGTCCTTGTCGCCTGATGCGTTATCGTAGAGCCACTTGAAAGAGTCAAGATTGGCCTGTGCCGTGTACTTTGTCAGTTGTCCGTTCTGGAATTCCAGTTGTAGACCTGACAGGACCTTTCCGGCGAGTGCTGTTGGCTGGTCGAAGAGCACTTTTCCCTGAGCGCTTGTCTCATCGGGTGCCAGTTCGATTGCTCCGGCGGGAAGTGCTTCGAAGAGTGTTCCCTTGTCAAGATCGGTCTTGTCTATGATACCATCGTGGATGTGTACTGGCCGGTTCTTGAGTTTGAGCTGGAGGTCGGTGCCGTTTGCCGCCGTAATTCTGACGTTGGTGGCGTTTCGTAGTTTTGACTCGATCTTCGCGGCTTGGGCCGAGATTTTGTCATGATCGACGTCGAGGCTGTTGGTTGTGACGCGTTGCCAGTTTTCATAGTCGAATCCGTATGTCCTTGCTCGTTCGGGCGTTACTAGTCCGACTGGTAGGTTGAGGACGCGGATTTTTCGTTCGAGGAACTTGTCGCCTATGGCTTTTTGTCCTTCGAACATCTTGCCTGTTCTTTCGCCTGGCACTGTCGGGAAGTTTGATGGATCTTTGGGTCCGCCGAGCTGGATCATTGCGTCTGTCTGGTCGAGAAGGGAGAGGAAGCCTTTCTGTCGACGGGTGAATTGTTCCTCTGGGACCTCTTTGAGGTATGCCCAGTAGAAATCGTTGCCCATGAGGGTCGAGGTAGAGATACCGCCCGCGTGTTCGACTTCCAGTGCTAGCGCGGTGGCATATTCGAGGGTGTGATCCCACGAGGCGATGATTACTTGCTCGTTTGGTTGGACTTGTAGGCATTCGTTGACGAGACGGTTGGCGATCTGTTTGGTTGATTGGGGTTTGGAGAGTTGTTGTGTCATTGTCACTTTACGTTCAAATCCTTGCTTTAGCGTAAAAACAACTGCTTACTAATAACGCTATCGCCACTGTAAGAATAGGGATTTCAACACCTAACGGATTAGGTTGCGAGAATGAAACCGGTCAAGATGATCACTGACCCAGTCGCCATGGAACTTCTTGGAGACGAGACTAGGCGTCGGATCATCTACTTGCTCCGAGCTCGAGAACTCACCATCAGCCAGATTGCCGAAGAGCTCAGAATGACCCCCCAAGCCATCTACCATCACATCAAGAAATTGTTGCCTGTTGAGATGGTTGAGGTTACGCGGGAGGATAGAGTTGACAATTTTATAGAAACATACTATCGAGCAACCGCAGAGGTCTTCTCGTTTTCCTGGGGAACGAGCGGCAAGAACCAGGCGCAGGCTGAGCAGCGGTTGAGAGACACTTTGCTGTCGCTGGACAAGTTAGGAATCAAGGTCCATGTTGAGGAATACATCGTTGCGCAGATTATCAAGACTCAAGGAAAAATCGAGACCTTCGGCGACAGACAAGAGCTAGAAGAGAAAGTGTCGAAGCTGGAAGATGTCGACTTTCTGGGCAAACAAGAACTTGCAGACGTCGCCACGATGATATCTCTATCAGACAAGCAGTTCCAGGAATGGCTGGAGTTGCAGAAGGAGCTGAGAAAATTGTTGAGAGGCCTTCTCACAATAACAACTGGAGCCGCGAGACAAAAGACTCGCGCTAGAGAGTAGTTATGTCCCTAGCTTAGAGCGCTGGTGGAGAGAGGTTTGCGGGACTATGTCTAGCGTTTCGGAGAAGTTTGTAACAGCCGAGTAACACGTATCCCCAACCTGCGTAGAAGACCACGTCCATTGAAAAGGCGAACCAATCGAAATAGTAGCCGCACCGGCCGTGGAATGGAAGAGCCAAGATTAGTAGGCAATCAGTCCAGACAAAGGGAAAACCTGACCAAAGATGGGTAGAGCCTAATCCGTACAGAATTGTTCCCCAGTAGTGGGCAGACTTACTAGGTAAGCCGCAAGAAGAAAGCGGTTCTTGACCTGTGAACTCAATCGCCCGACCTTCGACGAAGAAGAACATCCGAAAGAACAATTAACATGTAAGCCGTCCTTCAGTCGACCCTCCTTGCCCTCTCAAGCTGTTATCGGACAAGTTGACCGATGGATAGATGCTCACAAGAAGGACCTAGTCGATCTTACCTGCCGCCTCGTCAGTATTGATACGACTGTTCCTCCGGGTCTGAACTATCCCAAGATCTCGCAGGTTCTTGCAAAGGAGCTCAAAGAGCTGGGTGTTACGCCTTCTGTAAGCCATATTCCCGAGACCACGATCAAAAGAAGGGTTAGCCCTGAGGTCGGCTTGAAGGGCCCCCGGCCGAATACGTATGCGACTCTCAAGGGCGAGGGTGAAGGTCCGAAGATACTTCTCAACGGGCATGTGGATGTTGTCCCCGCGGACCCGTCAGGATGGACAAACGACCCGTTTGATCCCACAATAAGGAATGGCCAGATTTACGGACGGGGAGCGGCTGACATGAAAGGGTCTGACGCTTGTACGATTTTTTCGTTGAAAGCGTTAGTGGAGACTAGTGCGAAGTTTGCCGGGTCGATTATTCCGACTTTTACAACTGATGAGGAGGTGGGAGGGTATACCGGTGTCAATCATCTTGTCGATAAGCATGTGATCACGAAGGATATCGACTATTGCCTTTCCGCTGATAGCGGGATAGAAGTGCTACATGTCGCGGCTCTTGGTGATTCAGAGTTTGTCATCACTGTGAAAGGGGTGGCAGCGCATTCGGGACGCGGATGGACAGGTATCAACGCAATCGAGGAGGCGGCTAGTTTGATCGAAAAACTGAAGGTTCTAGGTCAGGAAGTTGGAAAGAGAAAATCGAAGATTCCGGCGGAGCCGATGTACGGGACGAAGAAGATGCGGCCAGGCCTCTACATCAACATGATCAAGGGCGGCCTGAAAGGCAACATAATACCCGATACATGCGAGGTCCTAGTCGATAGGCGATTCATACCAGAAGAGAAAGCTGAGATAGTCGAAAGAGAGATCAGCAAGATCGTCAGGGAGTTTGCAAAAGATAGTCCAGCAAAGGTCTCGATGAAGAAGATTCTCGGATATGAGCCGATGATAACACCTCCAAACCACAAGCTTGTCAAAGTAGTTAGGAAAGAAGCGAGAAAAGTTCTAGGACGAGACACGCCCCCGGCTGGAAGTCAGGGATCTACTGACATGGCAACTGTCACCCAACTAGGCATACCCGTAACCGTGCTAGGCGCATGCAGACAAGACAGCAACATTCACGGAATAGACGAACACGTACGCATAAACGACCTAGTAAGCGTCACAAAAATCCTAACACACTCATACCTCGAACTACTACCGACTCGAAGCCAATAATCGCTAGGCAACTAATTCATTGGCAAAAACAAGTGCCGCGCTGAAGGTGTTAGCGTTGCTTACGAGGCCGCCTTACTCTCGAGCGCTTCAAGCGTAGACTCAACCTTCTTCTTGCCGCGTTCAGTCAAAGAATAGAGCTTCTCTTTCTTTCCGGAAGGGGCTGACATGATGAAGCCCCTGCGCTCAGATCAGTGTGGTTCGGAATCCAACCAGTTGTATTTGATTGGTTTGCCGAGTTCTTTTGAGAGGGACAATATTTGGTCATAGCTCAATGGTTTCTTGGCATAATGGAGCAGAAGCAAAAAGAGATCGAATCGATTCATGTCATCAATATGACTGAGAATAGCTTCCTTCTCGTTTGGCGGAACACTGAGCTAGTTCAGCGAAATTATTGTTTGTTCGTAAATGGCGGGTACAGATAACGGGAAGTCCTTGGCGGCTCTCTGCAGTAGTTCTTTGTGGGAAGTGATATGCTGGTTAACAGCCTCAAAGCCCTCCTTCAGATTACTTCCTTCTCGGTCGGTCTTGAAACTGAATGTTACGTTGCCGGACTGAACTCCAACGATGATTTCATTCTCCATTCCCTTTCACCTTACTATGGAACCAAATACTTGAAGGCCCGACCTTCCTTGATTCTCCTCAGTCTGTGGTTCTGATACATCAGGGTAAGAGTTCCCGTAACGCTTCCATCAGTGAAAATCATAGAGTTGTGTCGTCGTGCTAGCTGAATCTCTCTCCAATCTCTAGGCATCTTTCCCCACGGCGATTGCAACAAGCTAGTAATCGCATCAGTGAGATTCTCGTGTTTACCAACGTCTGGATATTGTTCACCCTGTTGCGGGGTCGAAGCTGAGGCCCGTGATGAGAGAATCTCATCCAGAATATCATTCATCACGTACGGGTTGATGTGATATTCCCCTTTCGGATATTTCCCTGATCCTTTCTCTGTCTTCTTTACAGACCCAGAATCTACCAACTCCGATAGCCTAGCCGATCATCTCTCTCGCTGGCTCGAATCTGTTTCTCGTATTGCATCCAAGAACAGACTCTACTCTCAAGTGATTCTGAGCTTTCTGTCTTTTTCGTGATTCTCTCGATTAGGTGCGTCCTAATTCTAGGGACTGCCGCTCTTCGTGATTTGATCGACGGCGAAGGTTCTCTACGATCCACGGTGGTTCGCGGCCTGCTAAGGGAGGTCGGCTAGGAACCACTTGAAAGTGGACGATTCGGACTGCTCGATGACGGTGAGGGCCGCTGTAGCGTTGAGGAGATTGAGCGGGCGGGACGGTTTCGCCTGACCTCTGCCGCGAAGAGGGCCGCAAGTGTGACGGCCGTGGCTAGCAGCATAATAGCGACGGCAAATCCCCACGTTTCCCAGATGCTTGGAGGTGCGGCAGGGAAGTAGCCAGCAGCTTGCAGTAGCTGTCGGGATTTCGTGAGATTGAAACTGTAAGGGGTGAGGGCGGTGTTGAATCCGTCGGTGACGGCGAAGCCTGTCCGGTAATTGCCGACGACTGGAGTTGTTATCCCGGGGTTACCGTATCCGCCGAGAAGCTGTTGTATTATCAGGTCTCTAGGGATCGCGTAGCTGATAGCCTGGCGAACATATTTGGCGGCAAGAGAGGCTTTCGAAGGATCACTAGTGCCTAGTGGCGTATTGACGCCTGTTCCAAATATTGGGTGTTTCATGTTGAAGCCTAGCTCCTGGACCCCGAACGCGTCGTAGGACGTCCACTGGCTCGCCGGCCAGGTGGCGAGAAAACTCGTCTGGGTCTCGAGAGAGTACTGTGAATCGAGAATGCTTACCGACCCTGTCTGGAGGGCAGAAACTGCGTTATCGGCACTCGCTATGTGCTTGACGTAATAGTCCTTTACCTGAAAAGCTCCCCGGCTCTGAAGCGCAGTCTTCCCGTTCTGCGGAAAATCAAAGTAGTTATCATTCCTTGTCAGATGATTTGTCTCAGTCGTGGAATTATAGCTGACGAACTTGTACGGCCCCGTTCCGATAGGCCCGCCTCCAATCCCGGTGTTGAACGGGTTCGTCCTCCAGCTCGCATACGGAACACTCGCTAACACGTGTGCAGGAATGATCGGAGTGGTGAGAATATTCTCCACGAAGTAGGCGTAGGGATTCGGAAGAGTGAACTTGACAGTGTACTGGTCCACAATTGCTACATCGGTTTTCCCGCCGACTATTCCTTTGATGAATGCCTCATTGGCCGCCGCCAGAGTATCATCTTGAAGCGCGTCAAATGTGAATTTGACATCTGTCGCGTTGAACGGAACCCCGCCATGCCATGTCACCCCAGGACGCAACGATACAGTCCAAGTCTTCTGGTCCGATGCAACAGACCAGCCTGTCGCCAGCTGTGGAATCATGTTCTTGAAGATCGTATCATTTCTCTGCGCTAATGCGCTGAACATTGCTCCATAGACGGTCTGATCATAGTAGGAGCTGCTTACAGTCGGGTTGAAACCTTCCGATGGAGCCGGTGCCGTCTGGGCAAGGGTGATCGAGCCGGTCGTAGACCCGCCTAGCATCGACAATTGTTCGATAGGCGGCCAATATGGTGAGTGGTAGGTGCTGAACACGTACTGGGCATTCGGCATGGTATAATCAAACGCAACAATTTCCTTCGTGTAGAGTATCGTGGCGGAGGGTTGCTGGTCATACATGAGCGCCTGCCATTGCTTCACCAAGTCTAACCGCTGTGTTTTGTCGACTGTCTGCTTGATCTGTGCAGTCAGCTGATCATCCTGAGTGTTATTCCAGAGGTAATAATTGTACCCTATCGGAGCGAACTGTGAACTGTGATAGTAGGAATATGGATCGGCATCTATTCCGAGAGCATAGCCGAGAAATAGCGCGTCAAAACCGCCATTGTCGTAGCTTCTCCCGAGAACATCAGAGTCAGGGGTAAGCGCTCTATCGTATATCGTGGGCCAGTCAAGAACGACTCTCTGCGCATCGATGCCCAACGCCTGAAGATTGCTCTGGACGAGCAACGACCAGGCCTGTCGGGCCTGATTCGGCTGAGGCACCATCAAGGTAATTCTGAATATTCCGGAAGGCGCTGTATCAGCATGGACCCATACGGGACTGGTCGAGGTAAGGGCAAGCCCGAGGAACAAGAATGCTAGGCAGTTATTCCGGGCCCCAGCTCGGCTAGTCATTGCGAGAACACTGGGGCGAGCAGGCGATCGGGTGTAATGACTACTGTGTTCCTCTATTCGTCAGACTATGAGTACTAGACTCTTTTCCAGAACCAGCTTGTGCGACCTGATGTCAACAGTCGCAATACTTCCCCTGGACTTCCCTAACGGACCTTAACCTCGTGCGTTTTGGCCATGAACCCGTTTTTCTTGTGCGTACCATCGCAGAACGGCGTCAGCGTGGACCCGCCGCATCTGCACCAGGCTTGCACGACCTTCCCCTCGACAATAACGAGGTTCGGCCCGTTCTCAGTCGATTTTATCACAACATCAGACATACTCACACTGTCACCTCTCTTCCAATCATTGTCCTAGGACCTTAGCCACACGAGTCAGGACAACAAGCTGCTCTCCATGAACCAGATTGTTCTCACCGAACTTGCCGACAACCCGCAGGAGAGCGCCCACAACTAGATCATCTGCTCCGCCCATGATCAACTTGCTCGTCGGACCCCATTCAACCTCGAGACGCTGAGAGGTTAGAGGGAATGCCTGATTAGTTCCCGTTTCATCAGGGAGAAGGAAGACTCCTCCCAAAACCTGTTCCCTCGGCAGATCTGTTACCGAGAAAAACAGGTCCACCAACGTTCCCGGAGCAATTTCCCCTAGTTGTTTCACAGTGAGAACCGGGACTGGGGGTATCTTCGGATGCCCTGGCGTCTCGGTTTTGGTTCCCTCTGCTAAAGGTTGAGCTGGAGATTCGCGTGGCCTCAAAGGTCGATCCTGATCGTATCGTAATCCGAACTGCAATGCAGTCTGCGCCTTCGCCAGTTCCTCGCCCAGGTAGCCTGCATGGCTCAGTTGTGTGACAAGTCCATCACGCAAGAGACCGAGTAGCATCGAAGTTGCTCCACGTCCCCGCATCTCATGAGCGGGCGTATGATTAGGCAGATAGTGTCGTAGAAGAATCTCCCCCTGTTCCGGCTCGATCGTTATGACGAAGTATCCTTTCGGATCGTACAGCAACGGCTCGCGCTGCCCACCCGGCCGAATGGACACAAACTCCTCCACCTTTCTAGCGATACCCGCTTCTTTTTGTCCCGTCACGAAGACGCCTGGGTTACGATCAGAGAGACTCTTCACTCGGTCCTGTAGAACCTGGAGGTCTTCTTCTCCAGTCCAGTCAAGAATTTCCACCTGTTGCCTGAACTGCGCGACCTGCCCAGGGTCTATCGATGGCAGGACGGGATCGTAGCCGGCCGCCTCGATGATCCGTCGCTTGTCATCAATGCCCTTCTCTGATAGAGCGACAAGGGATTGTCCCGGCTTGAACAGTGCAGAGTCTTTGCCGCAGATGAGCAGGAAACGTATAGCAGGATTCGACGTGATGTTGACAATAATCCGTGTGATGCCAAGATTAGCCGTGTAGACCATGCCTGCAATGGCCACTCCAGGAAGCGCAACGAGCGGACTGATCAGGCGTTCCGAGGTGAGTGCACATACCGCGACCGGTCCATTCGGATCGCCTACCTGATACGTTCCGGGCATGACCGGCCACTTTGCACTGTTCTTACTACTCACTGTTCAAGGTCAACTTTCCTATCTGATCGAGTTCCTCAACGCGTAACCCTGGGCGGAGTATTTCCAGTACTCTATTCGCGGCTGCATTTTCTTCATAATACGCGAGTTATGGAAATCATGGAACGCTCGAATCTGCGCTCCTCCATGATAGAATCCTATTCGCGAATCGTCCGATTCACTTGGTATCAGTCGCAATTTGTCCAAGAGCCTGGTTGAGCGAACGTCGAGTCGGCTGGAGGATAATCCAGCCATTTTGCAACTTACGTCATGTGTGCGAGATCCTGTGCAAATATTGTTCATTTTTTCTCAGTAGCGGTAATATGCGCGAGATGCTAATAATTCCGAGCGGAAACCCAAGTCCACAGCGGACCCGAATGTTATCTTAGGAAGAGTGTTCTTGGGGAAAGATAACCTGGCTATTTTACAAGTCCAAATTGTCTTAGCAAAGATTGTGAGTCGAAGTATCTCCTTTCCTCGATGATCAGACCCTTGGAATCGATTCGGAGAAATTCTGCCCCTGTCCAGCTGACCTTTCTATTGGTGGCGGGTATAGTCCCTGAAGACCCTTCGATAGAGCCGGTGTGCGTCCCAGTTATCTTGAACTCGACTACCGCGTCTCTATCCTTGGCTAAGAGTCTCACGATTTCGTAATGGACATCAGGAATGGCAGTAAAGGAAGCATCCAGGTCGTTCATGATCGCGGTCTTTCCTCGTAATGGCTTGGGATACACTGGGTCATGAACAACTGCATCGGATGCTATGAGAGCCGCATAAGCCACCTTATCGTGGCGGTTGAAGGCATCAATGGATTTTCTCGCAACTTCTTCAGGTGTCAACTAACGTCGATGTCCCTTTGTTGCTTATATCTCGGGCTAACATTGTTTCAGTAGATAACATTGAGTAAGCTGGCGTCGAGCTGCCAACCCGATATCTCAAGCATCATTTCCGGGAAAAGTGAACTTTGCAGGAGAGACATATGCGCGGTCATCAAAGCGGTAAGGAAGCTAGGCTCAGAGTGGAGAATCCTCATCTCATACTACCTCCTCGACAACCCGCTTCGATTCAACGACTTACTCCGGAAGGGCAAGCCTGATGATCTGAACGCGCGAACTCTCTCTAGAACTCTAAAGTATCTGCAGAGTATGGGAATCGTTGAGAGAAGAGTAACCGGCACAGAACCCTTCTCAGTCGTCTACAGCCTCACAGAGAAAGGACGAGACCTAAGCGATATCCTATCTTCGTATCGAAGATGGGGAGAAAAGTGGACCCCAAGCATCGTCCACCCTTTACCCTACATGAAGGTAAAGCGACCTCTGACAGTGAGAACTGCTTCCTAGCCTAACGGGGAGGAAGATGAAGGGAACGCTCGAACTCCTCAGCTGCCGCACGGTCAATTGCTCTCTGAAGCACCCATCGGTCGTAAACAAGAGCGCAAAACGCCGCGGCAATTCCGACTAAGTAAATGTAGAATCCTGTTTGGAAACCCCACGTCTCCGTAATAGCAGGGGGCGGACCGTTAGTGCATGTTCCGTACACTCCCGAAATACAATCGACCGACCAAGCGCTAAGCCCTGCTCTCACAGATGAATAGACGACTGAGACATAGAGGAGCGTGATCATGACCGAAGAAGCCAATCCGGCTGCAAGAAAACGAGTACGTCTCAGATTTCTTCCTACAAAGGCGAGAACCGCCGTGCCCAACGCAAGTGTGCCAATAATGGACGTTCCCGATGAGAGGACTTGGTTCAGATAGTCTACCCAAGAATATGCTTGTGGAGGAGGACCTAGCATGACAAGGGGTCCAATCCACATATTCCAACGGAGTGAATAGGATATTCCATAGGTAGGGCCAGAAATATCGAGACCCCACCAAGGAAAGAGTGTACTAACGAAGAATAAGCTCGCAGCAATGAGTGCCACAACGTTCAGCCGGAGCAGTTCCCTGACAAGCATGATACAAGTTAGTAGCCATCACGAATATCAGACTTTCAATCGCTGAGGTCTTTCGTAAATAGGAAAAATCTGAAATCCTGAGAGAAGCACTGTCTCAAAGTCTTGCAGAGTACCCGTCAGATTCGGATAGCCCGCGAACCTCGTTGGAATGATGATATTCGTTCAGGTTATTCTTGGAGGCGGTTCTTTCGTTCTAGGCTGGGATGTTAGGTATCACCTAGTCTGGGGAACGCTAACCTTCATAGTGCTCATAGTCTCGACCGTGCTGGCGCGCAGAGATTTCGGTGTCAATTCCACCCTGTTCAAAGTAGCTCTCGCGGTCATCGTCGACTTTGTCGTCCAAGGGATACTGGGACTGTTCGCTTTTGGATCTGGCGTCGCAGTTGTTGTCCATCTTACCAACGCTTTCCTACTCGCCGTCATCGTCACCTATCTGATTAGTTTCGCGGACAGCGCCGACAAGGCCTCCACTACCATACTTTCCCAGACTCAGACGGCACCTACAGGGAATTTACGCGGGTAAGCATCGTGATGCTTAACGCTAGCTTGCATTCGGATGCTGATGCGTAGAACTGCTCATATACGCTAGATCAATCGCGAGAATTTTAGGAATCCTGACCACTCACTTTAGATAGTTTCTCGGTTATCTTCTTAGCGGACTTCTGGGTTGCCTAATGTCTGGCTACTTCTCGGGAGTGTAGTGATGTTTTTTTCAACCGCGGGCTACAGTGCTTGGAGAAGGAATTTCCGGGAACATTGGGCCCGGGGAGAGCACTATTACGACGTGGATCGATGGGAGGTGATTCTGAGCAGCTTAGGTATTGTCCTATTTCTATTGGGTGCGTATTGGCAATGATTATTGTCATTCTCTCCCGAACTAATACGGCTCATTCAAGGAAGATGCTCGCGTAGACTTGTCGACATCAACGTGAAACCAATTTCGCCAAAGTGTGGGTTCTCACTTTTATGTAGAGAACCTATGGGAAGGCTACGATGCTCGACCGCGACGAGGAACTCAAACTCCTCGCATTTCTTGCAAGCCTCGCCGGCCTCCTTGGGATCGTTGTCTCGGTGAGCAACTTCCAGATCGGCTCCGCTTCCTCAACTACAGTCAGAGCGTACTTCTCTGTAATCCTAGTCGTCTTCATGTTCACAGCCGCAATCGCATATCTTAGCGCCCTCGGGGACAAGGATGTCGGGGAATCAATCAGGCTGTCCTCGGCTTCTTCTCCACACTTCTAGGATTGGTGGTTGGAGCAGCTGTGGCAAGCCAATACCCTTCCGACTACGCGTTTGCGGGATTCTGGCTGACCGGATTCATTCTCTCAATACTCTTCTACTTGTCCCTACAGAAATGGCACAAGAATCTCAAGTGGCAACTAGAGCCAAACAATCCCTCCTAGGCTTTCCGAACAGCGTAAGAGGCCAATCAAACCATGAAAGAGGGCAAGAAGGCTGCAGATGTCGAGAAGGCTCTCCAACACTGGACAGGCTCCGTAATTGACCCTCAGCTGAAACCCGTTCAGGCTAAAACAAGACAGTTAGCCGAGGCCGCTCTTTCATTAGCCTCATCTCTGGAAAGTCGATGCCGAGAATTCATTCGAAACACCAAATATGACATGTCTGGCCTTGGCGATTCCCGACGGCTTCGAGCAGCCATGGCACTAAACCGGGTCTCCGGAGAGATCGTCACTGCAAGCGGCGAGTTTCTGAAGTCAAATCCAAGTGATTCGATATCGAAATTGGAGACGAGCATTTTGAGACTGTTGCGGGTGGCTGGTTCAAGCTACAACGAGTCGGTGAGAGCGATGGGTTCACACTACGCTTCAGAGAGAGGATGGCTCAGAGCAGAGATAGAGGGGTTGCAGCGCGTCAATCACCAGACGTCCCAGTTCCGGACAAGGACCCGGGATATCACGTCGATCCGTGACCAAATACAAGAACGCTCCAAGCTCCTTGTTGAGAATCTCACGACGCTACAGAATCTTGAGAGTTCCCGCGTCCAGCTCGAAAAGGAGATTCAGCAACTTGCCTACAACGAGGGTTCGCTTCTAGAAGCTATCGAACGGATTGAATCTGATTCCAAGATTCATACTCTCAATGCCAAAGAAGCGGAACTCAAAGCGCTGAGAAAGAGGCTCTTGAACGAAGAAATGTCCAGACTGGGCGGAGTATTTGCGAAGGTTCTGTCGTTGCATCATAGGGGAGAAGTGCATACCCATCTTCAGGCAATAGAAGTATTGACGCGATATGTGAAAACTCCATTGACGACCTTGGCCAAGGAATCCGACGGCTATCCGGAACTAACTGACCTGCTCGAGGGCCTTTGCGAATCCATTGAATCAAACAGGCTACCGCTCGGCGAGAAAAAGGCGAGAAAGACCCTCGAAAGGGCGAAACGGATCATAAACGGGTCACTCAGACCGATTCAGAAAGAGGCTAGAGAAGCCTTTGCGGCGAGGAGTCAGATTCTACGCTCCCCCAACGTGAGGCATCTCAGATCCCAGCGATCTGACCTACGAGCAGAATACACTAGATCCCGAGCTTCGAAGCAATCGCTGGAATCGAGAGTCAAGAGCATAGGCGAGGAAGCTTCATTGCTGAAAGCCCAAGCGAAAACCCATCTGGATGCAATAGATGAACTCGCCACCCAGAACTTCAACAAAAGCGTCCCGCGGGAACTGCGTGAAGAGGTCCAATCCTTAGCCCACTAGACACTTCGTCAACCCCGACCAGACCTCTCCGGCGTTCCGGCCACGGGTCCCTCCCAGAGGTAACTCGCTTCAAAAACAGTTGTGACGGGACTGTCTATTGGGATTCGCGTGCCTTCATTCGTTTCTCTAGCTCTTCCTGGGGCACATCTTCCACGTGTGTGGCGATCCACCACTGGTTTCCGAACTGGTCCTTGATGCCTCCTGTCCGGTCTCCGTAGAACTGGTCAGACGGTTCTCTCAGCGAGGTTGCACCTTCCCCCAGTGCTCGTTTGTAGGCCGCATCAACATCCTCCGTGTAAACGTTGATCATTGCAGGGACAGCTGGGAATTCTGGGGTTGCGTCGTTTATCATTATGATTGAGTCGCCGATCCTCACTTCGGCGTGACGGATTCGACCATCGGACCCGGTGAACCTCTCTTCTTCCTCCGCGTCAAACACCTGCCTGAGGAAGTCTATCAAGTTCGATGCTCCATCAACACTCACTATAGGAGTGAGGGAATGATAGCCCTCGGGAATAGGTTTCACTTTGCTAGTAACCGATTGCATGGTCGACAAAGATTGGTCATGGCTTGATAAAAGGGTGACTCGACAGAAAGCGATTTGAATCTCATGCGAAACTTAGGAGACTTTGATTGTGAAAATGAACTGGTTGCTTCGTGACGTGTTCAGTGTTATGGTGTAGTAAGTGCCGGAGTTGAAAGTGAACGCACTCCCGTCTATAAGCAGATTAGCAGTTACGAGGTGACCGGGCGGTGCTGTAGGGCCTGACCAGTTGTTGTTCGCGTAAGGCTGACTGTACGGATTCCTGACATAGTAAGATGTCCCAGAAAGATCGCGACGGATCCCGTGTTTGTGATCTGGACAGTCATATTTGTAGACGAGTTCACAGCTGCTGTGACGATGTTGAGGTCTTCCCTTCCCGGGCAAGGGGTCGCTCCAAAGGAACCGCAGAGCCCGGGCCCCGTGGGTGGTTCATAGAGTATCAGGCCGAACAGGATCACGAATATTGCAAGGACTGAGAGAAGGATTACTGCGGCGACTTTTTCATTAGTTGACCAGTGCATCCAACCCTTTGCCTCTTCTCCCATGTCAGCTTCTGGGTGACGCCAAATAGTTGAGAAGATTGTTCCCTAAGCAAGGCCGATGGAACACATCTCATCGCCCTCCACAAAGCCGGGCATCGATAATTGAAGCTTCGAAATCGTCACGATCGAAAGGTCTAATATTCGCAGGTCCGAAGCCTCTCCTTGAGGTTGTGCAAGATGAACCCGATCGGATTCTCAGCGTATCGTCACAATCTCCAGTCTGCTTAGACGCGAAATCTTCGCTTTCAAAGCCAATTGGAACTGTTACTGAATCCCTGGTTTCTTTGCATATGCGGTAGCAGCCTTGATGAAAAGAATAGACCATGTCAGAAAGGGAATTGGCGTCTGCCCGGAGCTTCTGGAAACGGAAAAACCTCCGAGATGGGCGCAGAAGCCGGTATGTCGAGGTGGAGGAAGTCTCCCTTGACAGTCTACGAGCGGACGCTGTAGAAAACGGACTAGTTGACGAAGTCGTATCAGTCCTAGCAACGGGCAAAGAAGCCGACGTGTATGTTGGCCTCTGGAAGAAAGTTCCACTGGCATTGAAAGTATACCGATTGCACAGGACCCCTCACAAGAAAAAGTCCGCGATTGGATACTCGGTCGATCGCATGGGCCAGATCGCGGCGAACGAGTTCACAATGCTCGAAAAGGCCTACCGCGCCGGAATACCAGTGCCGACTCCGGCGAGAAGAGCTGACAATATGTTTACGATGCGATTCCTTGGCGACGAAACCAACGCACGCCGCCTTAGGGACTTGGACCTTGACGAACCTGAACAGTACGCAAAGCAAGCACTGGGGATTGTCGACAGACTCCTTGACACTTTCATAGTTCACGGCGACCTGTCAGAATACAATCTGTTACTTTATCGCGATCGCATTTTCGTCATCGACTTTCCCCAGGCAGTGGACCTCTCGTCCCGCCCCAACCGACACCACCGATTCGAAAAAGCCAAACCCTTGCTACGTCGGGACCTCGAAAATGTAGCACGTTACTTTTCCCAGTATAATATCGAAATCGATGCTCAGTCAGAATATGACCGGCTTACGACCAGATTTGAGAGGGAACACCTTGACTAGGGAACGGGTTGCTAGAACACTGGTGCGGTGCTGATGTCAATGCCCTTCGGCGTCATCTCGTAATAGTAACCCCTTGAGGGAAGAGATGCCTTGCCCATCTTGACAAGCTTCAAGGTTCCACCGTGACTGGCTCCTTCACTCTTCCGTTTCTCCATATCCAGGACAATATCAGCGAAGTTGACCATCGCATTCTCAATCGTCTCGTCTAACACATGAGTATGGAGAGTCGCGATACCAATTGATTTTGCGAATCGGGTAGCATACTTTAGGACCTGTCCGTATTGGAATACCTTCTTCGCCTCGACCATGAGGAAGAAGGGCGTCAGCGAGTCCATTATTCCCATCGTCTTCTTACCAAGATGTTTCAAGGTGAAACTTCTTCCCTGGGCGATAAGGTCGGAGAACCTCATTGTACTGTCGACGATCTGTTCAGGCTGATCCAAGGGATACGCTTCTGCAAGCCTCTCAACTCCCAGCGCGAACATGTCGACAAAAGAGAGCTTCCCCTCGGACTCGTACCGGCTTACGTCAACCCCCCAGGAAGCAATACTCTCCTTAATGTCCTCCGCAGACTCGTCAACAGCATAGTACTGAACGCGGAAATCATGTTCCAAAGCTGCGGCGGCTATCTGCTTCACAAGGGTCGACTTGCCGCTGCCCACCGGGCCTGTTATTCCGACGGCCGAGGGTCTCGGAAATCCTCCTCCTAGAATATCGTCGAGAACCTTGATCCCGGTCGGCTCCAACGCCCGTCACTACAGGACGCGTTCTGTTTCGGCCAGTTAAGCGGATTGTACCCGGGGGCCCGGCTCAGACCGAGGCCCACATCGTCACCGGTTTCAGGTACACTCTTATTTCGGAGAGACCCAGTCCAGAGACTGTTTCAAATGCCTAGGCAAGTAGCTCCCTATGGCTCCTGGAAATCACCCATTACTGCAGACCTTCTCGCCTCAAAATATGTCGCGCTCGATGAGCTTAGTATTGACGGTGATGATGTTTACTGGAACGAACTTCGCGCGAGTGATAAGGGCCGGAACGTTATCGTTCAGAGAAAACCTGATGGCACACTAACGGATATCACTCCACCAAGTTTCAGCGCCCGGACAAGAGTTCACGAATATGGAGGCGGATGCTATCTCGTCCAGAATGGAACAGTCTATTTTTCTAACTATACTGACCAGCGTCTCTACCGGCAAGACCCTGGCAGAGACCCAACCCCCCTAACGCCTCCAGTAGACATGAGACACGCGGACGGCGTCATTGACAGGAAGAGAAACCGGATTATCTCAATACGCGAGGATCACACCGTCAAGACCGGACAAGCGGTCACCACCATCGTCAGCCTCGACCTAGATAAAACGGGCGAAGGGAAAGTTCTCGTTTCTGGAAACGACTTCTACTCAACACCACGTCTCGACCCTGACGGGTCCAAGCTAACCTGGCTCACGTGGAACCATCCCAACATGCCATGGGACGGAACAGAACTCTGGGTTGCCGATGTCAAGCCCGACGGTTCTCTCGGAAAGTCCGAGAAGATTGCAGGTGGATTGGAAGAATCCATCTTTCAACCAGAATGGTCTCCAGACGGCATCCTATACTTCAGCTCCGATAGGACAGGATGGTGGAACCTCTATCGCTCGCGCAACAACCAGATCGAGCCGCTCTATCCGATGGAGGGCGAGTTCGGCCTCCCCCAGTGGGGATTCGGACATCACACTTTCGTCTTCGACTCTTCCAATCATATCATCTGTGCATATACCAAGGACGGGCTCTGGCACCTAGCCAGTCTCAACCCAACAAAGAAAACACTCAGACCCATAGAGACCCCGATCAACCAGCTTCTCTGGGGCAACCTAGCCACCAAAGACGGAAAGATTTTCCTCATTGGAGGATCAGCCACCGAACCCTCGTCCGTGGCCCAGATTGATCTCACATCGAAAGAGACCCAGATTCTACATCGTTCACGAGAGATCACTGTCAGCAAGGAATACCTCTCGGTCCCAGACGCGATTGAGTTTCCTACTGAGAATGGGCTAACCGCCTTCGCCTTCTTCTATCCTCCAAAGAACCCTGATTACGAGGCACCACGCGAGGAAAAACCGCCTCTCTTAGTCGTGAGTCATGGTGGTCCCACAAGCGCCAGTCCATCCACTCTTCGCTACGAAATACAATATTGGACAAGCCGTGGGATCGGAGTCGTTGACGTCAACTATGGCGGCAGCACTGAACATGGTAGAGAGTATCGTAAGAGACTCAATGACCAATGGGGAATCATTGACGTTCAAGACTGCGTCAACGCCACCCGATACTTGGCGAGTCGTGGACAGGCTGACCCAGAGAGACTCGGAATTCGCGGGGGAAGCGCGGGAGGCTACACAACCCTCTGCGCCCTCGCCTTCACAAACACGTTCAAGGCCGGAGCAAGTTACTACGGCGTCAGCGACCTAGAACTATTGGCCAGGGACACTCACAAGTTCGAGTCCCGCTACCTAGACAAGCTAGTCGGACCCTACCCCGAAAGCCGGGACATCTATCGCGCGAGATCTCCTATCGACCATGTTGACGGAATATCTTCCGCTCTCATCCTCTTCCAAGGATTAGAAGACAAAGTCGTACCACCTGACCAGTCAGAGAAGATCTTTCAAGCGGTCAAAGCGAAAGGCCTCCCCGTAGCATACATTGCCTACGAGTGGGAGCAACACGGCTTCCGGCGAGCGGAGAATATCAAACGATCCTACGAGGCTGAATTGTACTTCTATTCGAGAATATTCCAGTTCAATCTTGCTGAACAGATAAAACCTGTTGCGATAGAGAACATGGACACGAAAGGGACAGTACCTAATCTCGGGCCCGTTGAAATAACAGAAACTCTCTAGACATCGCGCCCTAATTGGAACATAGTCAAGTCACTGGTCCTGTCAACGCCGTTCCGCTTCCACTGCCGACAGATAGTCTTCTTTCGAGTAGAACTGTGAGGGGTAGCATCGATGTGAACGCATAACCCACCGCAACGTACGGGGCGAGAAGAATTATGACGATTAGGGGAGCTCCGACGAGGCCTCCGAGGAAGATCTCCCAGAATACTCCAAAGATGCTGAAAAGAAGCGTAACACGTAGGACATTCTTGGTGTGCCGCCACAGTACTATTCCTCCAAGCGCCAACATTTCGACAAGAATGAACGGAAGGGTGGGCGGTATCGCGACCGCGCCGCACCATGCGGGCATGCAATCGATCTGCTCTTCGAATATGATCAATGGAACAGACAGTATCAGATAGAGTGCTAGAGGGGGAAGCTTCACTCTCAATATGTTAAGGGCAAGCTTCTTTCTGAAACGGAACATGAGGAGGAAGCCTCCTACGATCAGTGGAACATCGATGAGAATGCCGAATGCCAAGAACACTCAGCTCAATCGGTAAGAAAAATTCGGAAAGTGATCTTATGGGCGTTCTGTACCCCACGGATCTTATCCGACAGACGATCTTTGCTACAGCATTGCTACGAGATAGGATACTGCGATAGCGAAGATGCCTGCGCCGGGGAGAGTCACCAGCCACGGCAAAAGCATTGATCTCAGCGAGGATTTGATGACACTCTGGCGTCCACCGATCCCTGCGTTGGATCCTTCGTGAACCTGGGTCGTTGACATCGGTGCCCCAAAGATTGCCCCCGCTGACACTACTAGAGCAGTGGCCGCGCCAGCCTTCGACCTCTGAACCTGATCTAGCGCGGCGTGCCTGCCGATAGCAGTTACCACCACTCGATGACCCAGCACCAGTGAACCAAGCAGGACGGCTACGGCAACAATCGAGTATGGAACCCAGGCTGCCTCGGAGGGGTTGGCGAGCAGAAAGAACGCTCCCAGAGCCGCCATCTTTGGAGCATCGTTAATCCCTCTCGCATAAGAAACGGCGGCTCCGGACCCCCAGTGCTGGATACTGGCCAGTCGAGGCCTTGGCTTACCCTGCACGCCTGTTCGGCGCGTCAGTCTATCTATGATGTAGATTCCCACGAGCGCGGCTATGGGTCCCCCGGCCAGGGGCAACACGACGCGGTACAGTAGGAAGCCCCACTGAATGACCGATACTCCATACAGGTAGACTGCCAACAACACGAGAGCGCCGATGATAGCATGAGTTGAAGAAACTGGCAGCCGAAGAATAGTTGCCGCGAGAATCCATAGCGTTGCGCCTGCGAGCGCTGCTAGAACGAAAGAGGATTCTGGAGTTGTGTGCAAAAGGCTCTGAGGGGTGAAAACGGTGAACAGTCTGCCCGAGATTAGTATTGCGGATACACTTCCAATGCCGGTGAAGAATCCTCCCCAGATGAGCGGCTTGCGCTTTCTTGGAGGCGAGCCTGAAAGTCCCGGCATCATCAGCGAGGCTACGCTTTTTCCCGCATCGTTGGCCCCGTTTGCGAAGGCAAGAGCGAACAGAGCTGCGAGTCCTAACTCCTCAATCGAGACGATCAAGAGACTCTTCTCATGAAAGTGTTCTAGCTTCCGGGCGTTCCTGGTTGGCTAGCTTTTCCTAGTTCTTTGAGCCTGTTCAGCCTGTCCTGTTCGTTTGCGAGCCGTGGATCCCTTGAAAGCTCTTCATAAGCAGCCGCGAACCATCCCTCAGCCTCCTGCTCTTGGCCCATGACTGTCAAGCATT
Source organism: Crenarchaeota archaeon 13_1_40CM_3_52_17 (assembly GCA_001918745.1). GTDB lineage: Archaea > Thermoproteota > Bathyarchaeia > 40CM-2-53-6 > 40CM-2-53-6 > 40CM-2-53-6. The sequence goes on from MNGN01000045.1 coordinate 77,756, forward strand.
CGGCGATTTCCTCGTAGACGTATCCGCTCTTCTTGCCAGCTGCCTGGTATTGTTCAAACAGGTCTCGCTGCATTTCCAGAGCCTCCTCAGTATGATCCATCTTCCGGAGGGTTTTGGCAACGCACCACTTTGCTATCATGATCTTGTTTGGATCGCCCTGTTGTCGCTGGAATTCTAGAGCTTTCTCGAACATGAGCAGGGACTCTTCGTACTGTTGTTGCTCGAAGTAGGTCCAACCGATATTATTGTAGAGGCTGCCCATCCACTTCCGGACTTTTTCTTCCGCCGAGTTCTCTGCAACGTCCAGCGCTTTCAGGTTCCACTGCAACTGTTTCTCTGTCGGCTCGACAATCGCCATCATATGGGCCGCATCTACAGCGTTGAAGTCGTCTTTGGACTTGAGGGCGAGATCTAGCGCCTCTTGGAATAGGGGCCGAGCTTCTTCCTGCTTTCTGGACGAGTTGTACACTCTTCCTCGTTCAAGCAGATACCTGACTCTTGTCTTGTCATCTGTTTTGTCCAGGGCTTTTTGGACCCGGTCGAGACTCTTGTGGGCTTCTTGGAATTTTCGTTGTAGGCCTTCCGTTCTTGCTATCTGGGTGAGAAGCTGTGACAGATATGAGAGGTCTAGTGAGTCCAAGGCCGTGGGAAGGAGTTCGCGGAACTTTCTCTCAGTCGCCCCTGGATGGTCGTAATCCCAGAGGCTGTCAAAGTCTGGAAGCTTGGTTTTCCTCTCGCTTCCATCGACTAGTTCGACCAAGAACACCCCGCCTCAAACGATGATGCCATCCCGTTCTCTTATTATGATGGGAGCCCATTACGCGAATTCAAACAGTACGGAGCAAGGAACTCTCGAAAGAACGTGCCAAAGACGCCGCCGATGTTTGGATCGAAGGGCTTCGTCCCAGCCTTGACTTTGTTCCCAATATTCATCATTAGCGGATTCTTGCTGAGCGGGGCAGGCTTGAGCCTGTTCTTCAGATCGGAGTCGACAACAATGAGCCGGATTCGTAGACTGCTTCAGAAACCCGTTTGGTGAAAAATACGACGTCTTTGGCTGTAGAAAAAAAATAAGCATGCTTTTCTTGATCCCCCGGGTGGTCGACTTTCCCGCGCCCTGCTCTCCACGAAGAATCGGTTTTTGCCGTAAATCGCCCGTTTTCAGCCCCGATCCATGATCTGGAAGCGAGAGTCCATGCTTGCCCTAGAATCGTTCTGGAACCAACCTAGATTACACGTTAACTTGCTCTGCGATCAAAGCCCAGACCCTGCCTTCAATTGTAATATTCGCCCATTATCGATGCCAGACAGGAAATTTCCTCTAGGAAAAGAGGGGGGGTATTGCACAGCACATCTCGCGACGCAAGAGTGGTTGAGGAAGAACCCTCGCACGCCCGAGTTCCATAAGAAATCCTTGCTGCTTTGGATTAGAATTTTTCTTTCTGGCCGGGGTTAGGGACGTTTCTGTAGAAGGCTTTCACGTAGGGTCTAGTGAGATAGACAATCGCGACGATAGAGGTGGGAAACTCGATCCCGTTCCCCGTGACCAAACCTGAACTGACCCCTAGCGACGAGGCGTCCAAGAAAAGCGATGATATGCTCGTTGCTATTCCAAGGCCCCACGCCCAACTCTTCCCCGTCCGAAGCACCAGCCCGGTCAGGATCTTGAGAGAACCAAGCCCCAACGCGACGAATGCGAGAAACAAGAATATTGTTGAGATCAACGCGAGAGTTCCGGCTGGAAGAACTATCCCTGCGAGGTCAGACTCACTAATGACAGGTGGAGAGAGAACATTTCCGACCCCGCCAAGTATGAGGTTTGTACCACCGAGAATCGAAAGGGCCGCAACAATCGTGACACCCCTAGGCATCCTGCCTTCAACAACAGTATCGTGTTTCACAAACACTTCTCTCAGAATGACGACGATTCCAACGAGAGCAAGAGGCGTGCCGAAACTCAACGACCCGAACGCAAACAGGATGAAGGAGAATCCTGTGACGAACACGCCGAGGAGAGCCAGTCCTTCACGGGTCATCAGATACAACACCTCCCGCTTCAGCAGGCTGCGATACCTGATGATCAGCAAGAGCAGGATAGAAGCTGAAATTGCTCCGATGAAAAAATCAAAAGTCAGCTCAGACTGGTAGTTGCCGAAGGTAAGCAGGAGTCCGACCTCGTCACCGATGAACCCGGCTCCCAGACCATACATCACCGCGTAGGCCCGGTCGAGCCGCTCACTCTTCCAAGTAATCGCAAGCCAGCCCGCAACCCCCATCAAAGCTATTCCATACCAGAAATGATGGAAGTGAATTCCCTGCTGCTGAATCACAATCGTCGGATTCAGCGTCGCAAACAGCCGTGACCCGAAGAAACTGGCTATGAATGACAAGAGACCAATGAAGGACAGGGCGGGACGGAATGTTCCTATTCGGAGCCTACGCAGCATTACTGGAGTCTGCGAGACCTAGTTTGCGATAATAGGGTTTAGGGGATATGGACTATTTCCGTCGGTCAGCTCGGGTGTCCGCGAGAATCTCTATTTCCAGCTGTGAAGGAGTCGCTCCGCTTCCGACACAAGCTCGTCTATTATCGTTGCAGCCGGCTGGATCTTCTCTACGCTAGCGACCGATTCTCCGGCCCAGTGAGGCATGGCCTCAAGCGTCCCGGTCGTATCCCGGGTCATCGTGATCGACTCGAAACGCTTCGCCGGCGCCATCTCCCCACTCGATGCAAGCCTTCGCTGTCCCACGATCTCTCCCTTGAAGGCTTGAGCGGCCTCGACGCTTGCCCGCAAAACCCGGTGCGGCGCGTTGGGCCAGTTTTCCGAGAACACCTCAGTAACCATAGTATCCTCCGGCGCCGCTCCGATCAACGCTTTCTGATACTGAGGATGAGCCTCCGCCTCTTCGGCAACGATGAACCGCGTCCCGACGCGGACCCCAGAAGCGCCCGCGGCTAACGCTGCGGCCATAGCCCTGCCGCTACCAATCCCACCCGCCGCCAATACAGGTACATCCACAGAATCCAGAACTTGATCAAGCAGAGACAGCAACCCGATCTTCCCCCGGATATGACCACCAGCCTCGATACCCTGAGCAACTATCAGATCACAGCCAGCCTTGGCCGCGGCCTTTGCCTCATCATTCGAGCCAACCTGCCACGAGGCTAACGCTCCGTTCGAGTGAACCAGCTCGACAATCGACGAATCCGGCTGGCGATAGAAAAACTCCACAACCTTTGCATGTTTTGAAGTGGTTTCCACAACGTCCCGAAGGTCTTCCAGATCTGGATACCATGCCTCCGTAACGATGAAGTTGGCTCCGAAGACTCCCCGCGTCCGCTTCCGAACTTCCTCCAGCGACCTAGTCGCTTGCGCTGGAGTAAACCCTGACAATTGTAGCATGCCTAGACCGCCAGCATTTGAAACCGCTGCAGCCAGTGGTGGTCTTGCCAGCGACCCTATGGCCGCCATTTGAATAGGCACTTTGCAACCCGTCAGTTCAGTGAATCTAGTCTTGAGCATGAAACTACAGCCGTGTGCTGAATGGAATTGCGACTTAGGTCTTTCTCATGATTATCTGAATTCGCGATAACCAAGTCGCGAGCTGGTTTGTGTTTTCAGTTTGCCACGGCTGTGTCTGTACCTTCGTCAAGCTCTGTTGCCAGAGATATTTTCGTCACGTTCTTGGGCAAGGGGACGTCGAGGTCCTGTTGTTCGCCCAGTTGGAAGTTGTCGAGCTCGTCAAAGTTGAAGGGGACTTGACCGTTGATGTATGTCTTCAGCTGCTCAACGCACCTTTGCACCTCGGCATCCGGTGTCCTCGCCATCTCCCTTTTCAGCAAGACCACCATTGCGTTCCAATACACTCGCTCCTTCGCCGTCAACGCAGCGTTGGTAAACGGGTTAACCTCGCTTGAGATGTAGTTCTCCATCGGCTGGATCCTGAACCGTTTCACCAACACCTTTCCCAACACCCAACCTCCGCCTACAAGGAGGATTCCCGAGCCCCCAAGAAACAGTGGAAATGAGATCAGATCACGCAAACCAGGTATCAGATAGTATATTGTCACAATCATCGTGAAAGTGCTGAGGAAGTATCCTATGACCCATCCCCAAGCATAGTTGTAGTACCATCTAGCCAGCGTTAGACGGTAGATCCATTTGCTGAAGCCTTTGGACAAAGCGCTGGTCGACCCGAATCCTTGTAGACCCTTGATTTCCTGGCGCGTTCTACTTAAGCAAGCCAGAACCAGGATTATGAAATAATCGGCAAGGGTTTCAACGCTTATATCGGATTTTCGCCAATATTCACCGTGTGAAATCCTCTAACCGAATTATCATTGAACACATCAATCACAATCCACATGGAAAAGATACCTCTGACAAACTAAACGATGAATTTGTTGTTCTTGAAAACGAGGGAACCAAAAAAATCTCGCTAGCAGGCTGGACCCTAACCGACCAGACTACTACTGGAGCGAGACGCCATGTCTACACGTTCCCGCAAACAGTCTATCTCTCCTCGCGTGAGAAAGCCTGCGTTCACACTGGACCAGGAGAAGATTCCTTCGAAGAAGGAAAACCGTCAAAATGGAATCTACACTGGGGAAGGCATGCTTTCGTCTGGAACAACGAAGGAGATACCGCCACACTTTTCGACTCTGAAGGAAGAAAAGTGGACTCGCTCCAAGTCGTCACTCTCAAAGCAACTTAGACAAAGCCCAGTGAGCGACGGTTACCGTTCTTGTCCTGAACGCGGTTGGGTCAGGCGGTCACGGTGACGTTTCCCTTCATCCACACGTGAAGCGTACAATAATACTTGAAGACACCAATTTGTGGGAACGCGTGGCTCCACGTTTGTCCCGGGTTGAGACTTCCGGAGTCGAACGACCCACTAGTACTGCTTGTGACTGTATGCACTGTTGTGTCCTTGTTCACCCATGTTACTGTGTTGCCTGCTTTGACTGTAAAGTTGCCCGGATTATATGCGGGGCTACCCTGAACCGCGGCTCCACGGAGAATCGTGATGTCCGCATTACTGTTTGCTGATGAAAGAAGCTGGTTCTCCGTGCCCGCGGCCAACGAACCAACAGTCACTCCCCCGATCATGAACCCGAGGATCATGATAATGACTATCCATCGCAAGTACAGACGATTTGACGAAATCGGCCGGCTTGGATTTCTCAAATCCAAATATGCCAATAGCGAATACACCGACGCGGCAAGCATCATCGGGAAGATGGTAATTACATAGAAGAACAGCCCAAAGTCTGCTGGGCTAGAGACGCCTTTGACGAGTGTAAAAGGGGAGAGCACGGCAATACCCGCAACTCCAGAAATCAGGCCCATTATGTAACCGACCCTGGGCCTAGCCCATGTCGCCACAATAGAGAGACCAAAGAGAATAATGAAGGGTATGTGGATGTAATCGTAGAACGGAACGCTGCCACTGATCCAGTCAGCAACTATCTGAGCTGAGGCGTACAGAATGAAGTATCCCAGGCCCGCCGCCGTCACGATGAAACTCAGAGACCGGGTGGGCGAAGACAGAAGACTCGCCTCCATGTTCGCCCGGTGCCTCTTCATAGTCTTTCCCACCGTACTTTCATTCCTGCTCCAACAGAATGTTTGCTGGTATAGTGTGCATAACAGACCGATTCTAATTTTCGAGTACAAAAAATAGAGAGGTGAAGGGGATTCGGTTTCCGCCTCATCGTTTTCTAGTTGTGCACGGAATCTTTCTGGACTTGTGGGTGTCTTCGTCTGATGACGACTACGGCGATCAACCCTGCTGCGGCTGCGCCAGCCACTATGAGGTATAGGGTTGGGAATCCGCTGCCGAGGCCGATGCTTGGGTCATGAACCAGGGTTGAGCCTGGAGCGAAGTATGGGTAGGCGAGGTAGAGTTTCATGAAAGTCTCTTTTTCTCCTCCGTCACTGTCTGCTTCGCTCTTGAATGAGGCCGTCACTGGAACGGAGGTTGTTGTGCCACTGGGCGAGGTTACTGTTGCGGTGTTTACGAACCGGAAGAATCCTAGTGTGCTGCTTGACGTGATCGCTCCGGTAGAGAGTCTGGTTTCCTGCTCTACGCCGGAGGTCTCATGGTATTGGTGTTCAGCTACTGGGGTTCCCTCGTCATGTGAGCCGTCGACAGTCTGAGTTCCTGAGTCCTCTCCGAGGTCGTAGTGTTCGCTTGAACTGTGCAGGTTCACCTGTAGAGCTAGCATGTTTGACGTGTTCTGGAATGGCCAGTTGTTGATGACAACGTCGAATTTCAATTCCGCAGTACCAATAGTGACAGATTGTCCATTGACGGTCGCTGTGTGGGTTGTGTTGTATGCCTTGACGATTAGTACGACTGAGCCTGCAGCCAAGGTTTTGGCCGCTTCAAGGGTCATTGGGTCTGCCTGGGTGAAGTTGATTCCGACACCAGTGCCAGCTAGTAGACTGTAGAAGCCTGTGTGTGTCCATCTTCCCTCATCAAGGACGGCTCTGGCTACTGCTTCGTTGCTTTCGAAGATGCCGTTGTGGTCTGAGTCGTTGAACTCTATGAGGGATCGAAAGTTGACCTGTTGCACGTCCCGCATCATTGAGCTGTGATCGTAGAAAGTGACTCTGGGCGCCATGCCTTCGAAGGTTGCAGTGAGTGATCCGCTGGTGAACACGATCCTGTTGCCTTCGTTGTCGATTGTGCCTGAGGGCGTCTCAGCCGCTCTCGCTAGTGGGGTCCCGAGCATCATGATGGCTATTGTGAAGATTCCGAGCATTGCAGTTAGGGCTCGTTTCATTTTTCTCATTTTTTCCAGCCTATTCTATGGTTCGGGCTCAATTTAGGCGTTTTTCTTCGAAACAGGCAGAACTTACCGTTTCTACATATTTAGAACTTGTTTCCGAGGCAGTACTGGGAGGTTCGGGTTCACTAGAACAATCCCATCTGCAAACCAACAAGGAGAATGAGAATGTTCAGGTATACGACTCCGAGACTGATCAGCGCAGCGCGCTCGAGCTTCAGCCCTTTCGAGATTGAGACCGCGCTTGCGAGTAGACATACGACCCATGCTTGCAGGAAAATGGGGAGAAGAACTGCAGTGTAGCCTAGAGACCCTCCAGGAGAAAGCAACTGTGCGAGCGAGAAGAGGCCTGGCACTATTAGCAAGGGAAGCATTGCAAATGCGGTTGCGTTGAGAAGTCTTAGATCATCGCCCTTTCTGTGAAAGACAAGCGTCGAAAGAATGTCAGCCATTATGAACGTGACCAACCAACCAATTGGAAACATGAACAAGAACAGGGCTGAAACGGTTCCCGACGTGGGAGTGAGATAGAAGAGCAAGAGAGGCTCAAGCCTCGTCTGGGAAGAGATCCATCCTCCAAAGGCAACGATTAGAATAGCGAGTGGAAGGCTTCGGATTGGGTCAGCGTTCAGATAGTTCATGAGCGTTCTTCCAAGAAGAATCTCTCCTGAGAAGAATCCAAGCCGTGTTTCCTCATTCCCCTGAACGCTTCCCGCGGCAGTCTTTTCCTCGCTGATGCTGAAGGTTTCTATTGCAGACCTTCCCTGGTCCGTCAGCACGTATTTCCTGTCGGATTCTTGGGCAACGATTCCCTCGAGCATGTCGAGGTGATGGTAGAGAGCGCCCACGCTTATCTTCAGAGCTTCATGGAGTTCCTTGAATCCTAGCTTTCTTTTCTCTCTGAGAAGTTGAACAATCTGTCGACGGTAAGGGTTACCGAGAGCCGAGTAGAATTTCGAAATACTCTCCTTTGATTTCTCTGACACTGGCTGGACTCCCGATGCAGGTTGAACTTGAAGGAGCGCGGGCGAATCCGGCTCATATGCGTGTCGAAACTGTGTTTGGGGCGACGGAGGCAATCTCAGGCTTCGAGAGCGAGATGTCGATCGCCAACTTCCTTCTTACGAAGTATTCGGAAGTCGCCGTCCCGTAGGGCTTATGCGGTTGTCTCAGGCCGGCAAGTCGTTAAGAGGAATCGAGGTTTGAGAAAGGTTTGGGCTTACGTTTTCGTAACCACGAGAGAGCCGCAAAAGGTTGCCCGGTCTATCCGGAAGATTCGGGGAGTCGTCAAGGCGGACGCGCTGTTCGGCACGCCTGACCTGATTGCTCTTGTGGAGGGAAGCGATATTGCAAATATGGATGCGGTCATAGACAAGATCTCTCTGGTCCCGAAAGTTCAAGGGACTGATTCAAAAGTAGCCCGATGGATACAATAAAGCTCGGTCTCCATCATTGATGAAGGCTTTGAGCAGGACCTATAACTTTGACCGTTGAGATAACAGACCCAGTGGTGCTGAGCACCATCGTGCAAACCGCCGTTTTGACCCTCACTCTGCTTATTTTCGCAATGTCGTTTCGAACCCAGAACAAGGCCAATAAAGAAGCTGCCTATCAGAAGGTGCTTGATGATTTTACAGACGCGTTCAAAATGCTTGTAGACAAACCCGAACTGAACAAGCTTCAGGACGAGATGGCGAGAATCGCTTCGCCTGATTCGAACGCCGCGCCGCGCTCACCGGAAGATAGGGCGGTTAGAAGCTACTTCTTGCTTCTGTATACTCTCTTCGAGAGAACGCATCTCCTCTACAGAAAGAAATGGATCAACGAAGATACATGGGGTCAGTGGTCTGCTTTTCTAGAGACGGTGGCGAAGCATCCAATGTTCAGAGAGGTTCATCAGGGCTCGGAAGGAATGTACGACAAGCCCTTCTTGGATTACGTCTCCAATATCCTAAACACTCAACAGAAGACTGGCTAAGCCATTGCAACCGGTAGGTCAGTCCTCATTCTCGCGTTCTTAACTCGCAACGCAATCAATAGTCCGATTCCACTAATGATTGCGGAGGCCAAAAATGCGTATTGGAATCCAGTCACGACGCCCGTCAGTGATCCTAATTGGCTAGCGGGTCCAGCGGGCGGCGGGTCCGTGACAGTTGCAATGGCCAATAATACAGCGAGTCCGACAGGGAAACCGACACGCTGAGAAGTGCCAATTATCCCGGAGGCGAGACCCTCTTCGCCCGGCCTTGTCCCAGCCAGCGCGGCGATGTTGAGAGCTGGAAACCCGATGCTCGCTCCCACGGACCAAAGAAGCATACCAGGCAATATTCCGAAGTAGCCGCTGCTTACCGTAATCTGAGTAAGCATAGCGGAACCCACGGTGATTAACGACATTGACGTTACCAAGACAAGTTTCAAGCCAATACGATTCACGAGCCACGATGAGCCCCAGCCGCCAACAAAGAAGAAGATCAACGCAGGCGGGACGAACTCGAGGCCTGCAGCCAATTGCGAGTAGCCGGACACTCGCTGAAGATAGATGGTCAGAAGGAAGATTACTCCTCCAGCTGACGCGGTTAGTATTAGAGCAAGGACGTTCGCGGTAAAGACTGTGCCCCGCCGCAGGAACCCTAACGGCATTAGCGGTGACTTTGATCGAGCTTCTATCGCGATAAACCCAGTCAGAACTAGGGCGGAGACCGCGAGAGGCACAATTGTGTAGATGGAAGCAAATCCTTCAGTCGCAGCATTAGTCAATGCGTACACGAGCAGTATCAGCCCACTCGTCACGGAAAGTGCTCCCGGCAGATCGAGGTGTTTGTCCGCCGCTCGCCCTGGATGGCTAACTAGGAACTTCTGAGATAGGACAGCAGCGACAGTACCAATTGGGACGTTAACAAAAAGGACAGACCTCCAACCGAACGCAGCAGTAAGGATACCTCCAGAGATCGAGCCTGCCGCGAAACCTGCTGACAGAACGGAGACGAAGATGCCGAGCGCACGATTTCGTTCTCTTCCCTCCGGAAAAGTCGTCACGAGAATCGCGAAGGCAGTCGCGGTGGAGATGGCAGCTCCTATGCCCTGAATCGCTCTAGACACTATTAGCGAAAGAAGTGACGGAGCCAAGCCTCCGGTAAAGGAAGCAACTGTAAACAGGATAATTCCAGAAACGAACAGTTTCTTTTGACCGTAGATGTCTCCTGCTCTGCCGCTTAGCAAGAGAAAGCCTGCCAGCGTGAGCCCGTACGCTCCAATGATCCACTGGCTCTCCGCTAGGGAGACGACCAGTTCCGTCTGTATTGTCGGTAGCGCGACCTGGACGATGGAGAAGTCAATGACGTCTAGAAATCCTGCGGCGATGATCAATCCGAGAATTAGTCGGGTGCGAGGTTTACTGAGAGCCGAGTCTCTAGGTCTAGCTCTTTCGCTCTCCTGAATTGCTACCTGTTGCAAGTGGTCCAGCTCGATAAAAAAGTGTGGAATCTTAGTTGAAGCCCGCAGCGTCCGCTGAATGTGGATGCTTCCTGTTTGGTTCCAACTCTTCAGCAAAAAGTCTCCGTATCATAGACATTATCGAACGTTTCTCAGTTTGGTCCCGCTTCCTGCGGATGAAGGAGTGGTAATTCTTCGCCGACTCTCGCATCACGGTCAGGTGTACCGACTCGTGAGGCTCTGAATGTTCAGACATGTCTGCCTACGTGTCTCGTAAACATATAAACGTATTGATGAGCGTCTATGCACGCTGTTACTTCATTCTCGGAGCAACAGTGATAGCTCCCAGGCCTAGGCGTCGCTGCAGCTCTGTAACGTATGCTGACAAGACATCAGCTTTCACTTGGTAGAAGCAGAATTGGCCTTGCTTTTCCTTGTCCAAGATCCCGGCGATTGCAAGCTCTTTCAGGTGATGGGACACGGTGGGCTGTGAAACGTTGAACATTGCGTGAACGTCTGAGCAGTTCATCCGCTTTGCGACGAGTTTCTGGAGTATCTCGCGTCTCTGGGGGTCGGCTAGGGCTTTGCTGATCCTGTCGAACTCTTCGGTTGCAAGCTTCATTGATAATCTCTAGTGCCCGGCGTGCGTATTAACATGTCGATATGTATCTATGGTCTCGAATTAGCGCTCTTTGTCCGTTGAACCTGTCTGGAAACCGCGTATAGACATTCATCAATACGTTTATATTCGGACCGGCCCGATAATAGTGCATGAACAAACAAGAAACGAGTGGCAAGAAAGTAACTCCGGTAAACGAAACCGACTTCGATTCAGCTGTTCTCCGATCGGAGGTTCCAGTGTTTGTCGATTTCTATGCTGATTGGTGCGGGCCATGCAACATGATCGCGCCTACGATAGAGGCACTGTCTGAAGAGTACGAGGGCAAGGTCAAGTTCGTCAAGATCAATGTGGACACTAACCAGGAGCTAGCCATGAAATACGATGTGATGAGCATTCCCACGGGCATGTTGTTCAAGAACGGTATCGTCAAGGACAGCCTCATAGGCGCATATCCAGCGTCCGCCTATCGACAACGCCTCGATAACGCGCTAGGTCCCAACCAAGTCTCGCCAACAAACTAGGAATGAATCATAGACATGAGCCATACCTGTCCCGTATGCGGAAGCATAAGTCCCTGCATCTATCCCGGACCTGTCTCGAACGCTCCTTTCAGGTACCATGATTGCCGCTTCTGCGGCTCTACCTGGAAAGAAGCAACAAATACGAACTAGAACGGAAGTCCCGTCCTAAGCCGAGCAAGCCCTATGCAAAAAATCGCCTATAATCAATTCTATTCACGAATCCAAGCCTGCAATTGCTAGACCCCAATTTTCCAAGCCCAGCCCTAGTGAAATCAACGGGGATCCGAAACAGCCTGACAATGCGAAAACAAGCCCGTCTCCAAGAACCAAGCCCATAATCATCCCCAGACAGAAACACTGCCCTCAGAAAAAATTGGCCCCTAGCGCATCCCGCCTCGCGTAAGCGGTTCCCCTCCAACCCTTGCGAAAGTGATCCTACAACAAGAACCTCCAAACCTGTTCATACACGCGATCAAAACAAGCACTTGTAAACCGCTTTCTGAAACATGTGTCGAAAAACACCTTCTGAAATCGGGTTCTGAAAATCCGTAACCGCAAATTTTAGGGCCCCCGAGGCCTACTCAAGTCGCGCGCCGCGCCGCCCTGAAGCCCCTAGATCCAGCTTCAGCCCACGCTTTCAGCCACCAAACCCGGGTATCAGAACCCCTTTCTTCCCTAATTCCCAGCACCGTTCTCCTTCGAGATGAGGGACAATTGGCTCAGCCTCTGCCCTACATGGCCCTGAAAGACGCGCCAGTCCAGATCCGGCGAGCCGCCACCGTCGCCCAGATCTCCAGCAGCATCACCCGCGCCCTCGGAATAATATTCACCACCCTAATCATAGCCACCCTCCCCACATGGGCCCCAGGCCTCCTCACCTACCAGACAATACCAGTCGGACTACTCGTCCTCGCGATCGGCTCGGTCATCGTCTCACGCAAAGGCAGCCGGATAAGAGAAGAGATCGCAGAACGAAAATTCGAAAAAGCCCGCAGCAGCACATTCACCACCGCAATCCTAGGATTCGTAATAGGCGGCATCATCCCCGGCCTACTCTACATCTACCTCTACACCCGAATCGGCGACGTAATGGTCAAACGGACACCAGACGACCCCAAAACAGTCTACCTCCTCCCACACCCAAGCGAGGGAATATTCCTCGGCCGATACCTCGGATGGATCGCAGCATACCTCCTCGTCCTCTACATCGGCTACACCCAGCTATCACCAGGCCTCCGCGAAGTAAGCGACTGGCTCTCACCGGTCCTAGGCGTCCACTTCAACACGATGATCGTCGCCCTATTCCTCGTCTTCACCAACCCACTAACCTACCCCCCACTACTCTACCTCTGGACCTTCGCAGGATTCCTCGGCGGGCTAATCGCCGGCGGAAAAATCAGACGAGGCTTCTTAGTTGGCATGACAGTATACCTCTCCACCCTCGGAGCACTAGGCCTCGCAGCCCTCGCAATCTACCAGAACGTCAACCTCTCAACGCTCTCCAGCCTTCCCCCTCCACCACCAGGCTTCTCGATCATAAGCGCCACCACAGGACCCGTCACAGGCGACATCATCCCGATCCTCATCCAAGGCGCCTCTCCAACAAGCCAGATGGTCATCCAAGACGTCATACTGACCATGATCAGAAACGCGGGCCTAGTCTTCGCCGTAGCCACAATATCCGGTCGAGCAGCCTCCCTCTTCTGGCAAGGAGACGTTTTCATCCTCAAGACAATCTGGAAAACGATCAAGACAAAGAAAACAGCCCTGCCACAGAACACGGGCACTAGTACCTTTCCAAAGAAGGGCTTACTCCTACTCGCACTCGCAATTCTCCTTATGATCCCAACGTATCACTCGGTTAACCCACGACCGATAACCCAAGCTCCACCTAGCGGGCCCTATCAGCAAAACCTCGCAATCGGACTAGACATGCTTGGCGCCCCGAACGCCAGCCTACGAATGACAAACCTCGACCTAACAAGCAAAGGCCTCGTCCTAGACAACAATTACGCTGGAAACAATCTCTCGCTCTTCATAATCAACAACAACTATACGCGATTCCTCGGCACCAGCTCCAGTCTCGGCATACCAAGCTTCATCCTCGGCCTCTTCTCACAGCCCGCCCTGATCACGTTCTACACAGGAGACCCAGCCACGACTCGAGGAGAATCCGACAACGTCGCCGCACAATTCTCCCAAGCCCTTGGTGTCAGCTTCACGAAAGCATTCGCCGTTCCATCAGGCCAAGGCACTGTCACAATCTATGCGCCAAATCCTGAGCTCACAAACAACGACGCTCTCACACGAGTTCTCGGCCTCCTTCCCAGCTCAAGCTTCTCCACCCTCATCAAACCGGCCAACCTCCAATCTCTCCAATATTTCGCGGCAATCGGCCTCGCAAGCATAAGCCTCCCAGCACCACTCAACAAAACGCCCACCCAAGCCTTCAGCTTCATCCTCAACACCCAATTCCCACGCCAATTCTACAAAGCAGGACAACACTACCTCAGCCTGAAAACACTTCTTGGATTCCAGACTGGAATCGTGGGGGACACCAATTCAAACGCGTCCATCGTCTCCATCAGCTTCCAACGTGGAACGGTTCTCTACAGCCCGCTCGGGCTGACACCTCCCTACAACCCCATTTACAACAACTTCACTTCGACATACATCTACAATGCCACGATCACACCAAGATCAGACTTCATGGCGAACTTCACCTATCCATTCGCCCCAAACATAACCATACAGAAAACCGTGAACCCGTTCAACGGACCTCTAGGCACCAGTCATAACATCCTTGTTACGATCCAGAACTTCGACAACGTCACAGTCACAAACCTCAACGTCACCGATGACCAGGCGCCACCCTCATACCAGAAAACGCTCGACATCTCACCGAACGGAGTACAAACCGGCCAGTTCGCCAGTTTCCCTCCCGGACAGACACAATTCCTCAGCTATACTGCCACAACAAAAAGCAGCGGAATCTATGTTCTATCACCTGCGAGTACGGAGTTCGTCTGGCAAGCATCGAATGGAACAAAGATCCGATACACGGTTACGACCGATAGCCCACTGATCTCGTCATCAAGCGGACCATGGACACAGTTTACTAGAACGTTTACCGACCTCCAACCGTATTCCTATCTCCTCCTTCTCCCTCTTCTACTCACACCGATAATTGAACCTCTGAAACTTGTCCGAAGACATCGAAAGAAAAAACCGGAACCGTGGGTCAACACACCCGCAGAACCTCAAAACACACTGCCGCCGGCGCCTACGCAAGCCGGACCTGACAAAGGAGTCAATCCTCCCAACCCAACGGGTACTTGAGAGTCTTCACAATCGCGGATCCTCACTCGCATCCGAGCCTCTTCCCTGGCGTGTTTCCTATTTTAGCCCTGAAATCGCTTCACTACCAGTGAAGTTCCTCGTAGACCCCTTCATTTCCACTGGAACTTATGGAAACGGTCGGATTACCCGCGAATACCCGTTCACGACTAACGCCAATAGTGATGCGTGAGCCTTTTCTACATGTGAAAGGTGAACTGTGAAGTCCCTAGTTTTTCTCGAGGAACAAAGATGAGACCACGACGATTGAAAGTGGAATTCTATGACCCGGAAGGCGTCAGACACTCCATCGCAATCGACGGTCCTGTGACAAGGGAGAAGGTGGCTAAGATATTGGACCTCGTTGAGTTGATGTCCGGAACGCCGCAGGCGTCGGCTACGGCTCTCGGGCTCTCCCCCCGAAAATTCGACAGACTGGCCAGCACAATCATATCCAATCTGAAGGGAAGAAGCTTCACATCACGTGACGCGAGAAAGATATTCGAAACCACCTTCAAGGAAAAGATACCCTTGAGCACGGTGTCCACATACCTAACGAGACTCACAGACCGAGGGGTTCTTGAGAGACACCAAGAAAAGCTCGGCTTAGCTTACCAGGTCAGGCTTGATGAGCAGAAACAGTCTCTCGTTCCTGCTCCTTCCCTTCAGCCTTAGTAAAGCTCTGTTTCACGCGCTCCACAGTCGAGTATCGGAACGGGATCCGGGTCGGGTCTCGTCTAACATATCCCTCATCGAAGAGTTTCTTCATCAAACGAGCCGTATGCTCCCTGGAACGCCCCACAACTCTTCCTATTTCTGGGGCGGACTTCGGACCTTGTTCCGCAAGAAGAGTGAGAACCTGGAGCTCCGTGGGAGTCGTTATTGAGTTCAATGAACCTGGTTGCACGACAGAAGGGTCGGTCGGAGTTGGAGCTTGGCCCCTAGCCGACTGCAGGACGGGTTGTTCGAGTTCCGATCTCTCTTCGAACTCCTTGGCTACGGTCGGGATTGTCGCCGGAATACGCAGAACTGCATCAGCAACCTCCCTAATCCTGTTCAACGACTCCCCGAGCAACTTCTCTGTTTTTTGAAGCCGCTCAAGCAACACCAGATCAGAAAGTTTGGACTGATCGCTCGATACCTTGAGCGTTCCAACCTGAATAGACAAGTCCTTCAAGCTCGCTTCGAAAGAGGTGAGCCTTGTCGAGAATACGTCGAAGAATAGCTTTGCAACGTCTCTATTTTCAATGAGGACCGGAGCCCCCGTTCCACCTGACCTTTTCCCTATCCCAAACATTTCTGTGACATCACGCGATATGGGCTGTGACGTCACCATAAGCTCGACAAATGCATTTAACACTAACGATTGTGAGGTTGACCCCTACAAAAAGCCGTCACAAGTGATGGAGGCGTGACCTCTTCGTTGCATCATGATGTCAAGGGGATGACGTGTCGTGTCAAGTACCTTCTCAAGCTCGTCGGAAGGATCACTCGATCAGCAATACGCGCCCATCGGCGTGACTCATGTGATGCCTAATCACTTGTGTGACGTCACGTATCACGGTTTCTTCCGAACAGAGCCTGAAACGCATTCTCAAGGTCCTCGATAATGGAATCCACTGTCCTCTGATACACGCTAGGGTCAGATTGAGCCGCATCTCTGAGCTGCGAAGTGGAAGTCTTGAGACGTTCTGAAGCTTCCAGAAAGGGTGCGATGCTTGGCGATTCCGTTAGCCCACAGTAACCAAGGAGAAGAATGGTGTGAATTGCCTCCACAACGTTTTGTCTTGCTTGAGTTAGGGTCCTATTGAAGGATCCGCGGCTGATTCCTCTCTGATCTCGCCGCAATTGAGCCATATCACCGCGCGTTAGGCGTTTATTCGCCATATCATGTCCAAGCTGGTCTACCAGAAGCGTTTCGAACTGTGTTATAGTTAGATTACTCCGCTCCAACAGTGCTGAGAGTATCCTATCGCGAAGCGTTTCCACAATAACGGCACGCGTCCCCTCGTGCCAGCCTTTGGGCATTTCAGAATTCCCCATGGATACGGTTTTGTATCCGTCACTATTCTATCTTGCTCACCCTGGTCTCAATGACGCTGGCAAGTTACATCACGCTTATTCCGCAACTTTGACCCCTTCGAATTAGTCAAACGCGGGTCTTACATGGCCACAGGTGCAAGAACAGAATCAGGCAATTTCGTAGTGGACATGGTCTGCGACGTCTGCCGGGTCGAGGGCTTCGAGGTGGAGAAAAACGCACAGACAGGGGATTCGCCGAACCATTTCGTGGACATTCTCGCCTCTCGGAAGAAGGGCAAGAAGGTACAGAAAGTCGCTTTTGAGTGCTGGGAAGGAACTAGTCAAGTTGAAGGACGACAAGTGGAGAAGTTCGCGGCTCGCTTGAAAAGTCTAGGAATTCAGAGCGGAATCTACGTCTCCCCCAAAGGGTTCGGGGGCAACGCGGAATTCATGGCCCGCAAGCTCGGCGTGGAACTCTGGGACCTAGCTAAGCTAAAGGAGAGGGTAGAAAACATCAAGGCCCCAGAGAGACACAAAGTTCCGGGGACGCTACCTGTAGCCAGAGCTGCAGCGTCTCGCCTCTTAGCTCATGGCTTGGCGAACGGCGCTTTCCTCAGGCTATCCTCTATGCCCAAGCTTGAGTTTCGGCCATATTTCTTTGCCAATTTCCAGATCGATAATCAACGAAGAAAACTAGCGCTGGGAGTTCTCGTGTTTGACGGTGTCGATGGGCGGGTGTGCGACGCAGCTCTCTTCGAAGGACACATGGATGATCTTCCATCAACTGGCTTCTTTGTTGATTGTCTCGAGATCGAACCATCAACAGGTTCCATGCCGAAGTTGCCTCCTGAACTTGAGATGAAGAACACCGTCACAGTCGCGCCGGCAGGAGTAACCGAGGACATGATCCGATCTAAGACCAAGGAGACGGTAAGCGGTCATGACGATGCAACCGTAACGGGGGTTCAACTGCTCCATATTCCCATAGTGACCTTGGAGATGCTTGCCGCGGGCAAATCCTATCGGAAGATCCTTCAAGCGGCCACAGGAAAGATGATCTGGGACGACACTCAGAAGTGTTCACTTTGTGATCAAAAGTCTAGGGCAATATGCGAGGTCTGTGGTGGGACGGTGTGTACTGAGCACGAGAGAACTTGCAGCTCCTGCCGCAAGCACCTTTGCACAGATTGCATGGTGACAAAGGGGATCGTAAACAAGATTCCGCTTTGCCCAACATGCAAGAATGCCTAGAGAAAGCCCGAATCCCTCTTACTGCTGCATAGTGAATCGCCCAATCTTGCGTACTAACCACTGAACATCATTCTTCATGGGTCATGAGGGACAGGAACGAGGCCACTATCTAGGAACATGGTTTTCAGCCAGTGCCGCCTTGGCGAGCCGCTGTATCGTCTCCTCATGTCTACTGATGTGAGCCATCATGTTCAACCTCAGTCTTTGCATCGCTGCCCGAGCGGCATCTCGCGCGGCCTGCTCCATCAAAGGGGTAAGCCTCTCTTCCATCCTCTTCAGCAAAGCCTCCTCAAGACGGAGAACCTCTTCCTCACGCAAAGTCTCCATTCAACTCACCTCCTCCGCGAAGCTACAGCAGTCGACTCGATTTCATCTATTATTGGATCAACCTTCACTGACTGGCGGGCGCACATCGCGCATTCCCAGACCCTGTCACAGGTGAAGTTCTCGTAATTGCAACATCGCCTGCGGAAGTAATCGTTCAGTTGATTCTCTCGATTGGCCTTTTTCCCAGTCATGCCAAACTCACCAACACAAAACCCATGAACTCTTACGTTGACTGTCCACAGCAGCATCAACGGGACGACTAAAGCCTCCTGTAACTGGAAACCTAGTCGGAAGGTTCCGAGGAGAACAGACCTCTAGCAAGGACGCTTGCAAGCCGCAAGGGTTCTGGCATTCGCGAGACGAATGCTGATGCTTTCAGGATGGAACGAGCTTCGCGAGTTGAGCATCCGAACCGTTCAAAGAACACTGGACCCTCGTTGGGCATCGTCCGAACCTTGTGCAAGGAACCGAGTGATCTGATCAGTTCCCATCTCTTTCCCCAATCGGGAAAATGTTTGAACAGGGCACGCTTCACAGCCCTGTTATTAGGTCGGGAACCCACAACCACAACTACTGGCGCTTTGCACAACTTCTGTATTTTCCAAGGGTCGATAAGATTGAACCCTCCAAAAGTCACGCCTAACAACAATACCGGAGTATGCAGAGACCCTCTTAGTAGAGACCCGGCCGTTCTAGTTGCGTCGAGTCCATCTACAGTAATCCAGTCAGTTCTTAGTTGTTGTAGATGAGCCCCTTTCAGCCACACAACTAGGAGCGGGGCATGTCTGACCTTGTCATTGGTTTTCGGCGGAAACGGGCCGTCATCGATGCCAATACATCTAGAGACTAGTTTGATGTCTGAGGACACTCCGTGGAACGTAGCTGAGAAGTCCTCGAACCATCTCGTCCGCGCTGAATGAAGTGTTCACCGCACGAGCTTCGACGCCCAGCCGTATCTTCTTTGTACGACCGTACCTGCCGAAGCTGACTACTCGCGCGTTCAGCACCCCCATGATATCCAGCTCATTGAGCAGCCCGCTGACTCTTCGCTGGGTGAGAGGTTCGACTGAACCGGCGCCGCACAACTCTCGATACACCTCGTACACGTCCCCCGTTACCGAGCTCTCTTTCCTCGCGTTCTCCAGTTGCATTACTGAGATTAGAAGGATTCGCGAGTGGAGTGGGAGGGATGACAAGGCTTCCGTCACACGGTCATGTTCGACTTTCTGTTGGGCTTCGCGGACGTGATTCTCTACTACGCGAGGCTCGCGTGATCGTTCGGCGATCTCAGCGGCCACTCTGAGGAGGTCGAGTGCACGTCGTGCGTCACCGTGTTCTCCTGCGGCCAAGGCTGCGCATAGGTGCAGAGCTCCTTGGTCCAGAATTCCGGTGCGAAGGGCAAGTTCTGCTCGTTCCTTTAGAATGTCGTATAGCTCATCTGAGGAGTATGGTTTGAACACGACCTCTTCCTCTCCTAGCGAGCTTAGGACTCTGGGGTCCAGGAAGTCTTTGAAGTGGAGGTCGTTTGATATTCCTATGAGCCCGATCCAGCCGTCGGCCAGTTTCTCGTTTATCCTGGTTAGTTCGTATAGCAGACTGTCGTCTTCGCTTCTCTTTACCAGCGCGTCTATCTCGTCTAGGACGACGAGGAAGGCGGAGCCACGTGATTGGAGCGCGTTTCTGAACCGGTCTAGGAGCTCACCTACAGCGAGTCCGGTGAATGGGACTTCTCGACCGAGAGATCTGCAGAGATCGGCGATAACCCTGTAGTTTGTTCCCGAGAGACGGCAGTTAATGTAGCTCGTATCGAGAGCTCGTCCGTGTTCGCGAGCCTTGCGCTGTAACCGATCTAGAACGAATCTTGTCACGATTGTCTTCCCTGTTCCAGTCTTGCCGTAGGCGAAGAGGTTCGACACTCGATCCTTTGTAAGGGCTGGAGCGAGCACGGATCCGAGCCGGCGGATCTGCTCTTCCCGGTGTGGAAGGGTTGCGGGCATATAGTCATGTCTGAGGAGGTTTCTGTCGCGAAAGACCTCCCCTCCTGACAAGACTCTTTCGAAGATGAGATCTAATCCTTGCTGTGACAAAATCTGAAACAGTCCGGGTTTTCTGCGAGCCGGCTTCCAGTGGAATTAAGGGTTCTTGTAGAGAATTTCGTGTGGAATACACGATTCTACTAAACTACGCCATTGCAACACTGGTGTTTCTACGGTTACAGCCTGTCGCGACCCTTATCATCAACGGTCGGCACAATTTAGATACACGCACTGGCCAACAAGATCGGACACGCTGAACTCTGGCATGACTTCTGTAGCTCTTTCAGAACTCCTGCGACAAGGAAGAGTCATTGATCCAAACCTCCGATTGATGTCTGTCCAATGCCCAAAATGTCGGAGTCAAGATGTTCGGCTCAAGCCTCACATTATAGTCATAACTTCAGAAGAAGGGAGGGAAAAACAGATTGCCACCATAGCGTGCAAAAGCTGTGGCAACTGGTGGGAAGACAGTCCCGAGAATCTCGCAGTATCTTTTGAACGGCTCCCCCCGTTGGTCTCCGAACTAAAAGGAGCACCTGAGATTCGAGACGCCGGAATATCCGTCCATATTCAGACCAATCTACACTTGCGTAGCCAGACAAACGCTGAACAAGTTATTCACTGTCTGCTTGATGCTGGAGGACTGTTTATTCCTGAAACATTTGAAGGGGACAATGGGCGAAGAACTCTGTTCAACGCGAGCGACCTAACCGTCCCCTTGAATGGCTGGACTAACGGATGGATCGTTGGCAAGGATAGACTCCCCGGAATCATGACAAAACGACTGAAGCCTTTCAAGGTGCTCTTTAACGTCATGACGACCGATTTTGTAATGTTCGATTATCTTAGCTTGTATTTTTGTCTGGACAAGAATGGAGTTTTGGATCCCAAACGCGCCAAGTTATTCGATCAATTCGTTGGTCCGGCTAAGCTCGTCACCGTTGCGAAGTCATTGTATGGTGCGGTCGGAGCGAATCGTGGAGACATAAGAAACGACTTCCACGAAGAACCTCTTGGCACGTGGAAAAAAGACAATGCGAGAGGATGGAACCCCCCAAAAGTGAGACATGCACTCCAAGGGTTGTTTTGGGCGAATTTCTTCGGTCCCGAATACGTTGACATGTGGGGGCGAGAAAAAATGTTGTCAGCGCCTTGTTACAGGGCCGAAGAACTTCCGGACGGTGGGGTGATACTCCAGTTATCAGCATCACCTTTCGATGCTTCTAAGCCTGAATACGCAGACACGAAACAGCGGCTCTACGACTACTTGGGTGAAGATGCCTTCACTGGCAAGACTCTACCGAAGTTCAGAATAGGAGAGGGACGAAAGAAGAGAGACGCAAGACCCCTCAGAGAAACCGGAGGGGTTAGGGACAACATTTTCAACTGAAACCAAATCCAAGATTCCAAGCGGCTCCTCTGGAAATAAAGATGTCCGAAATTTACGACAAGACTAAGGGTTCTCGTACAATGATTTCAACTGGACAGACCAAAAACTCGATCGTGGACGCGGGCTACTGAACCCTGATTTCAACGCCAACGGTTCTCTTGATGAGATCGGCTAACAGGTCAACCTGGGACTTGCTACCGCGTCTTGTTGGAATCGATACAACCAGTGGGAGTTCGATCTCCTTCTTTCCTTGTCCAACCTTGTCCTTAATCCAATCGAAGACCGTGTCGGTGACAATCACAAGCGAGACTGTCTGCTTGTTTTTGATGTCTTCGAAGGTCTTGACGGCCTCGTCTTCAGACTTCACGATCCAGCTGTTCTTGACCCCGCCGAGTTTGAAGTAGATCGCTGTCTCCTTGTCCGCCATGACTCCAATTTTTCCCATGGCTCGCTTGCCTACTTGAATATCCAGCCCGTTTCGCGCGACCAGAACAGGAGGTCAAGATCCGCTAACGGTATTCGTATCTCCCGCGAGAAACCACGAAGCTTCTCCTCAATCTCCAAATAGCGTTTCTTCGTGATCGAAACCGGCACCTCAGAAATAACATCCAGCCTCTTGAGGTTTCTCAGAATATGCCTGTCTAGGATGGCGAATTCCTCCCCGAGCCCGACGTTGCGGAGAAAATGGCTGGCCTCTTTGTAGCCTAGTCCCCTCACATTCTCCACCATCCATTCCCGCAACTCGAACAGGTTTGCGAAGCTGGAGAGGTGGGACTTGAGGAAGAGCTTGCCATCTTTGCTGAATGTCGCTCTAGCCTCGACAATATACCTCGCCTTACTGTCACCGAACCGGACATCGTTTAGCTGCGGTTGAATCTCGCTAGCCTCTCCTTTCAAGAGAAGGCTTCGTTCTTTGAGCCGGGACACTGCAGCCCAGCAGGTTTTCGCGGACGACTGCGGTGTCAGCAGGCAGAAGCAGAGTTCGGCAAAAACATCATCGTCATTGCGATTGAGAACCTGTTTGAATTCGTTTAGTCGTGTCTGAATAGCATCGCGTTTCTCGCCGTAAAGTATCTGGAGTTCCTGAACAGATTTCTCGCGTTCTCTCGGTGAGAGTTCCATACTAGAATTGTTTGAGAACATCCGTCTTCTCCATTATTCGGACGCAGTAGTAGCAGCGGAGCCGGAGAGGGTCCTGTTTTTCCACACTGAACCTTGGCTCAACAGGCTCAGCGTTAGACACGCACGCTGGATTTGAACAACGAACGATTCCTCTGATGGAATCCGGTAGCTTGACCCTGGTCTTCTCAGCGACCTCGTAGTCTCGAATAATACTGATGGTTGCGCTCGGCGCTATCAACGCGATCTTATCCACCTCGACGGGTTTGAGCTCTCGGTTCTCAACCTTGACGATGTCCTTCTTGGTCTGCTTCTTCGAGATCACGTTCATGGCCACGCTCACGATGTGTCCTTCACGACCGTCTATTCCGAGAATCTTGAGCACGTCCAAGGCATGGCCGGCTAAAATGTGGTCGATCACTGTTCCATTACGGATTTTCTTAACGTAGAGCTCCTTTGGGCCGGTTCCCTTGGACAAGACCTTGAACCTCTCCGGCAGGAGCTAGGTTTCATTCTTAATTCCTTGCTTGAAACAAGACGGGGGATTATGACGGTTGCGTCTCAAGAGTTGAGCTTTCGGACACATCACGAAGGAGATATTCTCGACGTCACAAGAGAGGATCCAGAGAATCGTCGAATCCTCAAAGATGAAGAATGGAGTTGCAACGATCTTCGTGGCCGGATCAACCGGAGCCCTAACAACAATCGAGTTTGAACCAGGACTTTTGGGCCGACTTGCCCCTAGCGCTAGAGAGACTCGCGCCTAAAGACGCACCTTACGAGCATGGCAACAGATCGTCTTTCTTGAGCTAGATGTTAGACCGCGGGACCGAACCGTCATTGTCCAGCTAGTTGGCGAGTAGCAGACCTAGAACACGCACCCCTACCCCCCTCCTTCCTCTGCAGACTTTGAAGAATCTCCAGTCCTTTGCGTACAGAATTTAAGATGAATCTACTATGGAAAATGTACAGGTCAGCATAAATCATCGTGATGCAAGTTAACCTTGCCAGTAAGTTTTCTAAAAGTAACATACACACCCAATGTTAGTTGAGGATTTGCACTGGAAACCATGGGGTGGGGGTAGACCTCCTCTTAAATTGACAATGTTCGAATCCGTGTTTAGAACGCTGAGGGTTGGTAGGTCTATCACTGGAAGTCGACCATCTTGACGTCAAGGGTTTTCAGGTTAACAACGGGAAGGATTCCCGGCTTAGGGACCAGCCCCATCCGTTTCTGATAATCCGTCTGCCCTTGCCAGGCACCGCTATTCACTATCGTTGTTCCCCTGTAGACGCCTGCACCTGAAACGTGTATGTGTCCGGATGTAAAAACGTCCGGGACTCTATCTATCACCAGGAAATCCTCCTGCTCGGGACCAATCGGCGTCATCTTCCCGTACTCCGGAGACAGGTGTCGGGCCCGTAGCTGGTACTCCATTACCTCTACTGGACGTTGATAGTCGAGCCCTGGGACTCCACTCAGAATATCCATCAGGCTAGTTCCATGGTAGAGTAGAAACTGGACCCCGTGCAAACGGACCTCTGCTGGATCTCCTAGTGGAACAATCTTCCGCGAGTCGTAAACAGGTCCGGCAAAATCTCTCGAGATAGCGGGTTGCGGAAGGGCCTGGCGTACCGCATCATGATTCCCAGGTATCAAAACCACATCCATGTACTCTGGAATCTCGCTGACGAATTTCGCTGCTATTCGGTACTGTTCATAGATGTCGGGAACCGCAAGGTCCACCTCTTGGCGAGGATAGATTCCGATCCCGTCGACAAGGTCGCCCCCGATCAGAACATACTTCACTCTCTCGGCGACTTCTCGCTGGTTCGGGGTTCCAATCTCTCCTTTCAGCCAGCTTAGAACCCGGCGGAACTCGTCCTCGAGAAACACCTTGCTCCCGATGTGAACGTCGGATATCAATGCGGCATAGATCTCTTCGCTAGCGTGGGCCGGCTTTCTATCCGGTATCTCGGGCAGAACAATGCTTTCCGCGATCAGGAGAGGACCAGCAGTTTTCCGGGCTTGGATGTAAATGACTTGGTCTCTGACGATCTTCCTCGCCATCTCGTACACCGTAGAGTTCTGCCGCCCAACGAGGACAGTGGCTTCATCCTCATAGTCGTCAACTGTCAGGAAGATCCTGTCACCTTTCTCTCTCTTTTCGAGGACCATACAGATGAAGCGGCCTCGACCATTTGATCCGCCTGAAAGCGCGTCGGAAATGGTCCCGGCGTTTCGGGTGTCCATTCTCTGCCTGAAGAGCAGGCTCATCTTGTCGAAACGGTTTCTGAAATAATGGAGAAAATCATCAAAGGCACCAGTCGTTCCGAGCTTGCCCGTAGGGTCCGAGACAACTTCTAGCCGAGACTCAAGCTCCTCAGCAAAACGTCGGCCACGTCCCAAACCACCACCCTCAGTCCCCCTACTCTTCCCCAAGAGGTCTAGCTGTTCGGCAGCTCTGAGGACGAGGTCCCTGCTGATCGATGAGGGCCGCGGCTCTACGGCTCCGGCGACTCGAAGGACTTCCTTGACAAGAGGGTCAAGCGGGCTTGCTACGCTGACCTCCATGAGGGCCTTGAATGCGTCGCTTTCCATCTGGAACCCTGCTTCCAGTATGGTGCCGATTGCTCTCTTCCTCTCTTCAGACATTGAGCGGCCTCCTGGAACCGTACCTGATACGTAACCGCGGCTTATCCGGTTATCGCGAGACCGGGTCCGTTATCTTGTAATCGTGAGGTCGGATATGTCGACGGAAACCTCGCACATTCTGTTCAGGGCGATGAGTGCGGCGACGAGGTGGTTGACCATTGGACGTGGGGCTTTCGCTATGCTTGTCTCAGCCTCGGCAAGGATCTTCTTGGTCTCTTTGAATCTCGGACTTACAGATGAGGCGAGTTTGAGGTCTCGTGAGAGGACGGACCCGACGGCGTCTTTGTACATTGTATTTACTGAGGCTCCGATCTTCTGGAATAGTGACTGTTGTTCCTTTGGAACTGGGATCTTGTCTTGGGTGTTCTCGGCGACGGTTACTGAGTAGTCGGCGAAGGTTTCGATGTAGCTTGCGAGTAGGCGGAAGTCTAGGCAGTCAACTGAGGAGACTTTGATCTTCTCAAGCAGGTAGGTGTCGGCGATCGCTGCTCTGACTAGTCGGACTAGCAGAAAGTACCATCTGTCAACTTCCTCATCTCTCTCAACGACTCCGTTAGCAAGCTCGGTGTTAGATTCTACGAAGGCTTGGACGGCGTCTATCTGCATGGGCATGGACAGCATTTCTAGCCGTCGAAGGATGCGTTCAGGGTTGAGCAGTGAAGGTTCCATGAGGCATTGTAGGACGATCTTCTTCGCGTCCTCCTCCAACACCTCCAGCCCTACAAGCCGTTTCGTGGTCTTGCGGACCTCGTCCCTCGTCTCCGGGGACAGACTGTCCTTTGATTGAATGCGGATGATGTCGTACCCGAGAAGATATCGCTCGATGATCTCGCGTCTGACGAAGGGGGATGCTTCCAGTATGACTTCGAGGGGGGGCCTTTCTTCGTCAATTCTTGGGGAGAGGAGGAGTCTCCCGTCTTGGCGTTCTTCGTAGGAGACGACGGACCCTTGATCGAGTCCGACGCGTTTAGCCCAAGCCTTGGGTATAGTGACGAGGAAAGTGCCGTCTGGTGTTCGTTGAAGTTTCCTTAATTCCACTTAGAACAACCTATCTTCAACTGATAACATTGAAGAATTTTAGGATTTCCTGGTATCTACTATGGAGAGGAGTGCAGCTCTAGAGAGCCACTGGAACAAGGGAGACTGAACTGTTCAGGTGATGGTAGGCCTGCTTCACAACTTCTTCCGTATTGTTTCCCTTCAAAGCGCTTAGCTCCACGAGTGGGACGCCTTCGAACGTTCGCGAGATCAGTTTCTTTCCCTCTTGGAGCTTGTCGTCGCTGCATAGGTCTGTTTTGTTCGCACAGATGACTAGGGGAACTTTGGGGGCTATCTTCTTGAGGATCTCCTTGGAAGCGGATAGCTTTCTGAAGACTGATTCTAGGTCTTCACTGACATCGACGAATAGAAGGATAAGGTCTGCGTTCGTTATCTCGCCGAGGGTCGTGTTGAATGCCTTGAGAATTGTGGGATGCATATCCTCGATAAAACCGATGGAGTCGATTAGTATGAAGCTGAAATTGTCGCCCCCATTGTTTTGATCGATTCTTCTCGCGAACGTGGACAGTGTCGTGAAAGGTCCAAGGCCGGTATCCTTGTGTTCTGCTGACATGCGATTGAAGAATGTGGTCTTTCCACTCTGCGTGTAACCGGCTAGCGCAACGATGGGGAAACCTCGTTCCCGCCGGTGATCTCTGAGAAGGTCTTTCTTCGAGTAGAGGTCTCTCAGTTCCTTCTCCATGTTCGCGATCCGCTTCTTGGCCGTTCTCTCGTAATCATGGTAGGGATAGTCTCCGGGTCCACTCCAGCCGACCTGTCCCCCTAGGATTCCTTCGAGCCGTAGGAATTCTCTGCCCCAGGAGAAGGTGTATTTGAGTTTGGCTAGCGCGATCTGTAGTTTTGCCTCTTTTGTCATTGCGCGCTTGTCGAAGACTTCGAGGATCAGGAGGTTGCGGTCGATGACTTTGATGTCTGTTCCGCCGAGGACACGTTGGATTTTGAAGACTTGGGCGCTTGGGAGGGTGTTGGCGAAGACGACTGCTTCGATATCGTTTTCGGCGACGAGCATTTTGATCTCTTCTAGCTTTCCGGGTCCGATGCAGTAGGTGTGGTGGAGGCTCTTCCGGTGTTGAACGATGGTGTCGATTACCTCGTAGCCTATGCTCTCAGCCATGGTCTCGACCTCCTCGTAACGGGAGGGAGCCGTGGGAATCTGGCACTCTGCTACAAGGGTCCGCATATGAGAAGACTTACCTCTAGAATCATGGCTGGCGCTTATTTGAAGGCCCCGTGCCCCGGACGGGGGTCCGAGGCACTCTGTTCAGGTATGCGAGTGGCCGACCAGTCAGCGCGTCAATCGGCGCATTTCACGAAGGGCGCGGCGCGGGAAAAATCGACCCCCCCGGGGGGTCACATAATTGTTAGCGAAAAAGAAATAGTTATGCGAAAAAGAGAGATTTACAAGAAAAATAGTTACAGAAGAGATGCGTTTTTCGACTCTTAGACGGGTCGGAAAGACGCTTAAGGAAGCTGACTTAGGCTCAGCTACGAGCTCATGTCAACGACTGCCAAGAAGCCTGAGCTTAGCAGGACGATGCTTGTTGTCATCATTCTCGTGATAGTCGTGGGTGTTGTCTTTGCGGTTGTCGCGGCGTCAGTGTTTCTAGGTCCATCCCTCTCGGTTACGAAGAAGAACTTCACGCCCTATCAGTCCTCGGTTTCCGAGAACAACAACAATCCCTCATCGATGACGGTCTCAAACACGAATGGCGGGGTTACTGTTTCATCATGGGCCCAGGCGTACGTTATGCTTAACGGGACTGTTACAGCCAGAGGTTTTGGGTCATCTCCTGATGCGATCACGTTTGTGATGTCAAACTCTAGTGGAAACATCGTCTTCCAGGTCGTCTTTCCGTCGAGCAACTTCTTCTTCGGCGCAAGCTACAGCGTAGACGTTCACGTGTACACACCATCTTCCACCCAATTCAACACCGTGCAGATCGTAACGGTAAACGGCGACCTGCAGATCTCAAGCATCAGTTCGTCCAGCCTCACCCTTACCGACACGAACGGAGGTATCACCGCCTCGAATGTTAGTGCCACAACCGTGACTGCGACAGATACTAACGGATCCGTCAACCTAACTTGCACTTCATGTGGCAGTGCAACGGTGACAACGACGAACGGTGGTGTAACCATGGGGCTTTCGACGTTGTCGTTGGGCGGGTCCTACATAGTGACCTCGACGAACGGGAACGTGAACCTCATACTGCCAGTCTTTGCCTCCTGCAAGATCACCCCGAACACGACAAACGGGTCTGTATCAGTGGTCTGGCCAGGAGTCCAGCTCACAAATCATTCAACGACAAGTATCGGGACAGGGAGCGCAGTTGTCAACCTGACAACAGTAAACGGGTCCATAACCGTCACTGGCAAGTAGCTGCAAGAACTAGAAACACGGGATTTGCCGCTCGACAGCAATCTTCGGGTAAGGGTACCAGGAGCGGGGTCCCGCTCAATGGTTGGAGAGTTCTCTGGCTTGACGCACAATGAAGTAAGTGTACAAAAGCCAAAGAATCAGCGCCGCTAGTCCTAACAATGTAAGTCCCACCGTGAACAGGATCAGTGCCGGTTCTGCAACAGCGAAGAGCAGACCCAGGACGAAGAACAGATTCGCTCGTCGAAAGTACAACTGTCTCTTAGCGTTGCTCAGCTTTGAGATGCCGACTAGTCCATAGAAATACAGTCCTGAGAATCCGAACGCGAAGATGGTGAAGACTATCAGGCCTAGAGTGACCTGGAAAAGAACCGGGTCGATCTGACCGGTTGAAAAACGTGGATAGAGAAAGAATAGTAGAAACGTGAAGATCGCCATGCTTGAACCTATCAAGGTCGCGGCGCGATTCACGTTCGAGGTTGCAAGTTCACGATCTAGCCTCGACGCGTCTGCATCATTACTGCTAGACGTTATCTCGATCTCACCTTAGGGACGAATCGAATCTCCAAGCACGATTATCAGTCTATTACTATTGACTTGAGATTCGTTTTTGTCTTTGGGTAATGTAGGTCCATCTTTTCCATCGCCTTCACGATTATCCGGGACACTACGAGGTCTCTGTACCATTTGTGGTTGGCGGGCACTAGATACCAGGGCGCCCATTCCGTGCTTGTCTTGTTCAGAGCGTCCTCGTACGCTTTCACGTATTGGTTCCAGAATTTTCGCTCAGGAAGATCATCCCCACTGAACTTCCACCGCTTGGAAGGGTCGTCCAAGCGTTGTTGCAGCCGTTTCTTCTGCTCATCCTTGTCGATGTGCAGGTAGAATTTCAGTATCGTCGTGTCCTCTTCGGAGAGTATTCGCTCGAAATCGTTGATCTGCCGGTACCGATGTTTCCAAACTTCCTCAGGTACGAGGTTGTGAACTCTCTCGATCAGGACCCCTTCGTAATGGCTTCGATTGAAAATCGTTAGTTCTCCCTTTCCAGGTACTTGTTTGTGTTCTCGCCACAAGAAACCGTGATCTAATTCCTCAGGGGTAGGTTCTTTGAAGTGTGCGACGCGGACCCCTTGAGGGTTGACTCCTTGAAAGACCCGGTTTATGACTCCGTCCTTGCCTCCGGTATCCATCGCTTGAAGAACAACTAGGACCTTTTGTTCGTGTTCTGCGTATAGCATTTCCTGAAGCTGTCTAAGTTTCTCGTTGAGCTTCCTCGACTCTTTCTGTTCATCATCATCCTTTCCCTCGAAACCGGAAGTATCGTTCGGATCAACATCGCTCAGGTGAACTTCATGTCCCGGCTCAATTCTGTATCTGCCCGTGTGGAGATCCTTTGGCAATCTAAGACACTGTCTTCTCCATTCAAGTTCTTAGATGTTTCACAGCTCATGCGTGGCCAGACTGCTATCTGACGGGAATGTTTGATTACCCCGCACAATGTGATGCCGTCTCAAATGTCAGGCGAGAGCAAACCCTCTGGCCAGGTTGGCCAAGGATCGGGTCCAGCGGGTACGGCGCCGACCGGAGGATCCACCAAGATCGAGAGAAAGCAGCTTCTCATTCTGCTCGTCCTAAGCCTGTCCCTTGCCATCATCGTGATCGACGCCACCATAGTGATAGTCGCTCAATATCAAATTCAGAAAGACTTCGGGATCAACCTGAAGGACTTAGAATGGATCACGTCTCTCTATGCCCTGGTCTTCGGCTCGTTCCTTCTCACTTGGGGGAAGCTGAGCGATGAGTTTGGCAGAAAACGAATCTTCGTAGCCGGAATCTCTCTATTTATTATTGGATCCATCGTCGATGGATTCTCACAAGGTCTGAGCCAGATCCTTGTAGGTCGTATAATGCAAGGATTCGGGGCGGCGATGGCCTCTCCCTCCACCCTGTCAATCCTAACAACCACTTTCACCGGCAAGGCGCGAAACGTCGCTTTCGGAATATGGGGCGCAACCGCAGGCGCGGCCGCAGTTCTGGGGCCAGTCTTAGGTGGGTACTTTACAAGCGATCCCACTCTCACCTGGCGTTGGGCGTTCTTCATCAACATCCCGATAGGGATCACAGCCCTTGTCGGGGCGGCGTTTGCGATCAAGGAAACCCGATTCAAAGATCCAAAATACACCACAGACTACCCTGGACTGGTCTTCATCACTCTAGGTCTAGCCAGCCTTTTGTTCGGCTTCATCGAAGCCCAAACCTACGGGTGGATTGTCCCCAACAATGACTTTGCTGTGGGAGGGTTCTCGTGGTCGGCCTCAAACCCCGTATCTCTTCCCCTCGTTTCAATCATAACAGGGCTAACTCTACTCACCGTGTTTACTTTCTACGAGATCCGCCGTCTTAGGAGTGGGAAAGTTCCTCTCTTCGACTTCAGTCTCCTCAAATTCAAGGGTTTCAGGTACGGACTATTCACGGTCACAATCGTTGCAATGGGCGAGTTCGGGGCCGTGTTCATCATCTCAATATTCCTTCAAACCGTTAAGGGGCTATCGGCATTCAATGCGGGTCTCACCTTTCTACCCATGGCGATCTCAGTGTTCATTTTTGCACCGGTAGCCGGTGTTCTAGCCACCAGGTTTGGACCCAAATGGGTTGTCACCACCGGTATGGCCCTTGAAGCCATTGCACTCTTCAGCCTATCACAGATCATCAGCGTTGAGAATCCTGTCTACTACATGTATCCGATCCTCGTAATCTATGGCGCGGGCGTTGGTCTGGCAATTAGCCAGCTTACGAGTACCGTCTTGCAGAGTATACCATGGCAGAAGGCCGGTGTAGGATCAGGGGCTAACAACACTGTTAGACAGATCGGTTCAGCCTTCGGAATCGCTGTAATTGGCGCAGTTCTGGTGGCCCAGATTTCCACGGTGGGAGTGGCCGACCTCGCAACTAGCACCGCAGGTTTCACCATTCAGCAGAAATTCGCGTTGACAGCTGCCCTCAACTCAGGACTCTCTGGAGGGATCGACCCATCCTTTCTTTCCCTCTTTGGCAGGAACGTACCCGCCGTCCTATCAATCCTGTACGATGCAATTACGCAAGGAGCACGTTGGGCAGCGTTCACAGCTGGCGTCTTCGTCTCGCTCGGAGCTATCAGCTCACTGCTGATCCCGAACCCAAAGTCAGCTCCGACCGCGAAGACAGCTGTTGTCCGGAAGGTTAGTTATCGCGAAACATCTCGAGCCGTGAGCGCTGTCATTATCGCTCAGTTCGCGATCACAATAGGCTTGCTTGTTGCTATCTCCAACGAGTATCAGTCCAACTATTTCTTTCAGCTATGGATAAGCCAGAACGCATCGCCGCTTGGCTTCTTCCTCACAGGGTACGTCGGAACAGTGCTGGCGGCGATTGTCGGAGGAATACTCATTCTATGGAAACTTGTTCTCACTCGAAGACGATCCGAGCCCAATTCAACACCGAACAGCTGATTGCGATGCCCGAGGTCAGCGGGCGGCGCGTCCAAAAAGAAAATCGACCAGTACAACCGCTGGTTTGAGAATTGGATGAAGGGAATGCTTGACGATAACGGGACACGGTTCAGAAAAGCAAAAGATCGCTCAGGTATAAGGAGGTGGATTCCGGACTACCGCTCAGGGTTTACTGCGTCCTCTCATGACTTCGTTCAAGCGTGGCTGCTCTTGTTTCGGTGGGAAGGGTGGACGGGTTAGGGAACGCTTATGCCCGCCGCGAGCCTCGTTTCTCGCGAACAAAGGTCCTAGAGGAGAGATTCTATGGGAGATGGCGACAGGGGTGAGATGTTTGCCGAGCTGGAGAGGGCTAGCGACGAGCTCGATAGGGCCCTGGAACAGCTCAAGAAGGCAGGATACACTCTACGCGAGTTCTCAAAGGTCCTGGAAACAGACCCGACGGGGATATTGTTGACGCACTATCCTAACGGGTACATGATCTATCCCGACGAGATCAACAAGACTCCCTGGGAATATCCAGCTTTGCGTCCAATAGTTGACCTGGACTATCTCATCGAGCTGCTCAAGCGCGCGAGGCAGCTGAAACGGGCCAAGATGGATATCGAGAGAAGACTGGGCAAGAAGCTCATGTCCGTCTCCTAAAAAACGGATGCGCCATTACAGTTTTCGAAAAGCGGCTTGGGCAAACAAACCAAAGCCCATGTCTACACTGAAGCTCGTCGAAAAGATGTATGATGCCTGGCTGGACGGAATAAGGAAGCTCGACAAAAAAGAATTCATAATCGGCGAGAGGCTCCCTGGAATCTGCCAGGCGGCCGGGCTATCCGACATCAAGGCAGAGGTCCAAGCAGACGGTTGGTTATACTCGGACCCTAGGAGAAGACTCGCTGATGTCAAACAAGAATTGCGAATCAACATTTTACAGTTCAAGACTAGGTACAAGACCGATAGAAAATACGCAATCGCCGGAGGTATGACGAACGCTAGGATCAACGCCTACAATCGGCAAACCTTGGCAAAGATGAGAGCACTACTGTCCAACACAAAGAAGCTTCGAAGCGATCCCACGATGTACGCGGCAAGTCTCTTCCTTGTCTCGGGAACCAAAACGGTATAACTCACATAGTTTGGCCGGTCGCGCGCGAGAATTCGACTAACGAATCCGTGATTCTAAAGTGGACGGTTCAGACCATAACCGTTTACGACAATCCAGTCGAGGAACTCCAACACGTCAGGTGTTATGTCGCACCATAGATGGACTCCGCTTGGAAGACAGTCTATCAGTCCAGATGCAATTTTTGCCCTGAATCCTTCATGGCCAAAGCGAGCGGGGTCAAGCGAGAGTGGGTTCATTCGCTGGGCAGCCTGCTTCACCTCGCCCTCGGACACTGATTGGAATTTCTTCCTGTTCTTGTCTACTAGGATGCTGAGGTTTCTGTGCCCGATGTGGGCGAGGCCCGGTTTCTCTTGTCCTGGTGGAAAGTTGATCTGTATGAGAACGCCCCACCGTTCGCCGACTTCGTTGGCAATCCAGTTGATTGTTTCAAAGCTTCGCAGAGTACGATCTTGCCAGAGACTCTCGAACTCTCCGCGCCGCCTGTCCAACGTGTCCCAGAGGTCCTTGACGATCCAGCTCAGCTGGCTCGGACCTCTTTTTCCAGGATGTCCTTGAGAGTCTTGAGGAAGCCTGAGTTTGGAACGATGTCGTCGATCGATACTCTTTCGGCTTTTAGTTTGAGGTCTTTTCTGATATGGGGGAACAGGGCCAGAATCGTAGGTTTAGGTGTCAGAATCTTCAGTTTTTGGGCAGCCGAGAAGGGATCATAGTCGGAAGCGGCTAGGTCTAGTATGACCAAGTTTGGATGCGTCGAGTTAGCTTCTCTGATCAGAGCTTCCTCGGTTGTTACCACTTTGGCATTTGCGCCCAATGACTTTGCAAGCTCTATGATTCTCGATTGGAGGAACAGGTCTGAGGTTATCGCGAGAACTTGAACAGTCATCGTTCAATTACTTCTGAAGATAGTTATAGGACTCCTTGATTCAGCTGGTAGTTGGAATGCCTCCCACATCTAACTTTGCTGGCAGAGACATAGTTAGCGTTCGCGACCTCTCTCGGTCGGAGATCGATCATATTCTGGACATGGCTGAGGCTATGGAGCCTCTGGCGAAGATCGGGTCTGATATGCTTCATGGGAAGATAATGGCGACCTTATTTTACGAACCGAGCACACGCACGAAGTTGAGTTTCGAGTCCGCGATGACGAGGCTCGGTGGGACTGCTCTCGGCTTTGCGGAGACGAAGGGTACGTCTGTCGAGAAGGGTGAGAATCTTGCAGATACCGTGCGGGTTGTAGAGAACTATGCCGACGTGCTCGTGGTACGGCATCCCCTTGAGGGGGCGGCGAGAATGGCTGCAGAGTTCTCTAGGGTTCCAGTGATTAACGCTGGGTCCGGTGCGGAGGAGCATCCCACCCAGGCGTTACTCGACCTTTACACGATCAAAAAGGAGCTGGGGGCGATTGATGGCATTAGCATTGGATTAATTGGAGATCTTCGGTATGGGCGAACAGTTCACTCGCTCGCCTATGCGCTAGCCAAGTACAAGGTGAGATTGGTCCTCATATCCCCAGAGATATTGAGAATGAGGAAAGAGGTCCTGGAAGAGGTCTCGAAGAAAATAGATGTTGAAGAGACTACCTCGCTGCAGCAGCATCTGAAAGAGTTGGACGTGATCTACATGACAAGGGTCCAAAAAGAGAGGTTCGGAGATCTAGCCGAATACGAGAAGGTCAAAGGGTCCTACCGACTGACATCGGACGAGCTCGCACGAGCAAAGAAGAGTTCGATCGTTATGCACCCGTTGCCTAGAGTTGATGAGATAGACTCTAGTGTCGACTCAACGAGCCACGCGAAATATTTTCCACAGGTCGGCAACGGCGTGGTACTGAGAATGGGATTACTCGGCCTGGTCTTTGGCGCCATCTAGCATCCTTCTATAATCTCGTGCAATCCCTCATTGAACACTCAAAACGGTATAGGGGCTCGTCGTGTTGTCCGCTACGACCGTAATTGGTTTTCCAAAGGGCTTGGTTTGTCTACGAGAAAACGTAGTCTGTAATTCTGTCCAGATCTCTCCGCCGTGACTCGGTCCATAAGTCGAGGGGAATCAGTCTACCTGCGTATTTCGCGACGAATGTCAGTTTGTCTGAACCGCAATTCGCGCATTTTGTACGAACTCCGGTGCCGACTTGATAGCAGAATTGGCACCGTGAAAGCATGTTGGAAAACGTGAAGTGTTTGACTCCTGAATCTGCAAGCAGTTGAGATGCCCTCGCCAACCCCGTGGGTCCTGTTTTCTCCCCCACGAGGAGCGGCAAGATTGTCCCTCCATCGAGGAGTTTCTGCGTTTCCCCCTCAAGAAACGCGCGGGAAGATAGCGATATTTTCTGCGTCAATGGAATCAGGGGTACGTCGGTGTAGTAGGGGTGTCGTTTGGACCCCTGGTAGATTATTGTGGAGAATCCGTATTTTTCAGCGTCGATGCTCGCGAGCCTTGATGATGCTTCTGGAGAGGGATGAAGCCCGACGCGGATTCTGAGTTTATGATGGTCGCTTTCCGAAATGGCGCGTCGTGCTGTCTCGAGGATCTTCTTGAGAAAGGTGAGAGAGTCTTTTGTGTCGATGTCTTTCTTCATGTGGAACCTGATGGCTTCGTTTAGACCGAGGAGGCCAATTTCTGCCATCGGTTGGGATCCGTAATACGCGCTCCCGTCTGTTTCCCATGAAAGGAGGGGTAGGAGTCCTTCCCTCATTCGTTCGTGTACGGCCTGTCCGCGAATCTCTAGGGCCTTCACCGCTTCGTCGACTGCATTCTGAACTCCCTGAAGGAATCGCTCGTCCTTTCCCATTGCATCATAGGATATTCTTGGAAGATTGACATGGACAGTTCCAACCATTGCTCCACTGGCAATGTTCGTGCTATCGCTGGCCATCGCGTTGCCGTCCGAGGATACGGTGACGGTTTGTTCTGAATCGTGAATCCTATAATTTGGGATGGAATATTTCAGGGACGCCTCGTATGTCATCGAGAGAAGACTGTCAGGCTCAGAGAGCCTTTCCCGGTTGAGGTTCACTGTGACTGAAGGGTTGACCAGGAGATTGTTCCTTGCAATTTCCATACTTGCATCGATGACTGTCCGGAACAATTCTTCAGCCTCGTGAGCGTAGTCGCCGTACACTCCCTCTTTCTTCCCATTGGCTGATACCGCGTCTGATCTCTCAAGAGAACTGGGAATGGTTCGGTCAAGTCCGATGGTCGTTCGGAAGGGAAGGCTGTTCGAGAAGCCGTCCCAGTTGAGTTGGGAGAGAAATAGCCTAATTGCTTCTTGCACTCTTTGGGTCGGGATCCCTTGGATGAACGGTGCTAGGAGGACGTTAATGTGATCAAAGACTTGTTCAGTTGCCACTTGTCCTTCGGTTATGCGAGCTAGCCGGAGTAATGCTCCCAGAGCGGTTTCGAAAGAGACCGGTGGCGTGGATCGTGGGAGCCCTTTTCGGAGGAAGGGGCGTGAATCATGGAAGAATATGCTGGGTTTGAGTATCCAGGACTTCGCGTCTTCTAGGTGGATCTGTCCGGTGAAGTGTGCGTCGACTAGGGGCCTGGGGAGGATGTTCAGCAGGACATACTCCTCGGTGACCGTGGCACCCGCAGATTGTTGTACCCAGGCCGAATCGAGATGTTTTCGGCCAGCTTCTTTGAGGAGGATTGTTACGTCGTTGACAGGGAGTCCGAGTCGGGTTAGCTTATGGCGGTATTCTTCGAGTTTTCTCTCAACGAGGATGGTGTTGACGAGTTCGCGGACCAAGGGTGCGGTGAGATAGGTTGTTCCGAAGCGTAGAAGTCTCTCTTCAGCTTCTGAGGCTATCTCGTCTGCTAGGCTCTGGGGCATACCGGCCTCGGTGACGAGAGAAGACGCGATTCGGGTTCTATCAAACTCTTCTATCGTCATTTTGGAGGTTCGGACGAAGAGGCGGCCCCGCTTGACAGCAACCCACTCTTCTAGGTCGCGCGAGAACTCGACCAAAATCTTGCCGAGGTCTGTTATGCTGTACTTTTTCGTGCCTTTTTCGATCGCAACTAAGCCGGCTTTACGAAGGGTTTTGAGGTGATAGACGAACTTTCCAGCGTCTCGCACAGGATCCATCTTCGCCTCGTACATTATCTCGGTGTACGGAAGGGGACCTTTAGAGACTAACAGCTTGAGAATGTGAAGCCGAACTGGGGCAGAAGCAGCGTCTAGAATATCCGAACTGAAGCGTTCGTAGGATCGCTGCAAGAAAAGGTCAAGAGTCGTCTACCCGAACATGTTTAAAAAATTGTACTTGGAGACCTCTCATATTGGACTCTGGCTTCTATCCGGCGCGGTAACGCGACAGACAGTGCAGGTTTTCCAGCCTAACGTGTCGACGCTGAAGAGTTGGTCTTTCCCGCAGTTCGTGCAGTACTGGTGAAATCCGGTGGGATGACGCGCTTCTGACAGGGTTTCAGTGGATACTGCGGCCACCCTGTCGGGGTTTCTCTTTGGAATAGGTTTCGTTAAACGTTGAAGGTAGTCCTTGCTGAACTTGAGTTTTGGCACCGTTACCCATCATGCACGTCACTCTCTAGGCTTTGAAGACTAGGGTCTACCGAATTGCTAACATGTGGAGGGTCAACGTGACATAACAATCACATTGGTTCCCACCCAAAGACCGCAAAAGAAACAATTTCTTGAAATCCTTCATGCCCCATCTCAATTCATGATGTAGTAATTTGATAGCCTCGGGGCCGAAACCCGATCCGCAAGCTCTCGAATCTTCTGTAGTCCGTGCGACATCATCTCCTATGATGAACATGTTCTTGGAGTTTCTCGAGGTTCCAGGAAACGTCCTGCTCATCCAAGGAGCACCTGGTACTGGGAAAACAACTCTCGCGTTCGAGATTCTGAATGCTGTTGCGGACTCGCGCAGGGTCTACGCGTCCAGCAGGGTCTCACCGGTTAAGTTGCGCATCCAGTTTCCTTGGATCGATGAGGTTATCGATTCTATGTCCGGGAGATCGTCTAAGGCCAGCTGGAATGACGAATTCCACGACCTCCGAGGCTCCGACACCGACAGTGTCTTTTCGAAGATCGTACGCCTGAAACAGGCCAAACAGAAATCAATCCTTGTGGTAGATAGCTGGGAGGGAGCGTTGAGAAACGCGACGCCTGAAGGACGCAAAATGCTGGAGTCATCTGTCATGTCCGAACTAGATCAGACAAAAGTAAGCGTGATTCTTGTGAGCGAGGCCGAGCGAGCCGACAACCTCGGCTACCTAGTCGACGGAGTCGTAACTCTCGAACAGAACGAGATAGAGGGAAGAAGAATCAGGTCTCTCGGAATAGACAAGCTAAGAGGATTCAGAGTTCAGAGCCAACATTTTCCATTCTCCTTGGAAAAGGGGAGGTTCACTTTCTTGGATGAAGAATACGAAAACGGCCCACCGAGTATAGTTAGAAGTCCAGAAAAAGTTCCACACACTGCAACCCACTACTCAACGGGAAGTAGAGAGCTCGACCAGTTGCTGGGAGGTGGAGTACGGAAAGGTTCGTTCTTCATGATCGACACGGAGAGCAATGTTTCCCCGCAGTCGCTGAGGTTACTGATCAATATGATCCGGTCTAATTTCGTTAACCAAGGCGGGGCCTGCTTCAGTGTTTCAACCGGAACTTTCAGTTCGGAATCCTCGGCGGAGGCACTGAGACCCTATGTAGGCGACAAAGCTCTGGGAGAGAGAGTTCGAATAGTCGAGTTCAACTCGCAGCTGCCTTCGAAGGCCTGGCGGCTGAAGTTGAGGGGGCAGCTAATGAGCGATCTCGCAGAGTTCTACAGAACATGGAACGCCTTGAAAGAAACGTCAACTGGCATGATGTTAACTATGAACTTTGACAAGCTTGTTCAGGTTTACGGAGAGGATGTGACACTTCCAGGGTTTACAGAAATAGGAGAAGGCTTGCGGGACGAAGGGGCCTTCAGCATCGGAATATCGTCACGTCCCACCAAGGTGCGTGATGAGTTTCTGAGGCAAGCCGATTATCACATAAAGGTCCAAAGCTGGAATGGTCATCTTCTGATATACGGTGTGAAACCTTTCACGCATATACACGGGGCCACTTTCAACTTCGACAAGGGATACCCGTCCCTCGATCTCATAGAGATCGTATAAACCCGTTTCTACAGGTTCCCGAGTGATCGGGCTAGAATTTCTATTTGTTATAGTCCCAGGTCGAGAAGTATTGAGGGGTTATTTCAACTAGGATTTCCGAACCCTTCTTTACTCGGTCTACCATACTCTTCGCCATACTGCTGTTTAAGTCGCCTAGATATTTCGCTATGATCTTCTCCGATAGCGACAATGCTTTACCTGCGTCCTTTACTATGATGGCGGTTCCTCTTCCTTTCACTCCTGTGTTAGGCATCGCGTCCGTGTCGACGGAAAAATAGACCGTCTTGTTCTGTTTCAGATTCCGGACTTTCACCGCATCCTTGTAGCTCATGAAATAGAGCTTGTTTGTCAAATAGTGATACCACACCGGGTGTATGTTGGGTTCGCCCTTCGCGTTAGTGGTTCCGAGTCGGAGCGGCGTCTTGCTCCGAGCTAGAAACGTGTCAATCTCAGACTGGTCCATTCCCGGAGCGTTCGGCATCGCTTTGTAGATCTCGACAGTTGGCAACATATAGAAGAAACGCCCAGTCAATACTTCTCCCTTTGCCCGTGTTTGCCTCCACGGTCCTCTGACCCGCGTTATAGTTTGAACTTTCCCGCTAAACAGGATTGACATTTTCGTTGCTGGACTGAGACGCAGTAGAAAAAGTCGGGTCGCTTTTTCTATCCTTCTACCATATCTTGCAACATGAGCGATCTGTCGTACAGGCTGGCAGAAATACGACCGGCTCTGCGTCCCGTGGCCGAGTCGGCGGCCTGGGTAGCCAGCTTCGTAATCGCCAACGCCATCAGCCAGGAACCAGTCTACTTCTTGATACTCCTCCTCGTTCTAGGCTCAGACGTTCTCGATACGTCCGACAAGCGCAAGGGTCTCTTCTGTGACTTCATCGCAGGAGGCATCACAGCGTTAGTGTCCTTAACGCTTAATGATCAGTTAGGCCTAATTGTTGGAGCTCTCGTTGCCGTCACGGCGATTGGCAGGCTATTGCAGAAGCTAGCCTAGACTCCTAGTCGGAGTCCAATTGTCTCGAGTTTCGGGCTCTTATTCTTTGCCGATCGGAGGCGCCAGCAGGGGATAAGCATAAAACGGCCCCGAGCTATCTACAGTAGTCTAGAGATAACCATGGGAAAAGTAATAGTCTCTCTATCGTCCGAGGCGGAACACTTGGTTAGACAAGAAGTCGACAAGGTCTACTATGGGAGGACAGGAGGCTTCAGCATATTCTTTGAACATCTAATCCGAACATACTTCAACGGACACAAGAAAGGCCAGACAGATCGCAAGGTAGCGAAATAAGACACACTCTCTCTCGCGCCCCGGGAACAATTGTCCCGTAGACCAACAAGTACGTACTAACTCAGGCCACTAGTTAAGGGACTTTCAAGCGTTTCGTTCGTGCAATAGTTAGTGCGTTCCAGCGTTGCGCTGGTAGTCGAACCAAAGCATTTTGAATCATTGAGTTGGGGCACCCGGCAGGGGCGGTGGTCCAGACCACCCACCTGTGGGGACAGCTTGGTCTAAGAGAGCTGGTAGGCAGCTACCAGTTCGAGGAAATACTGGTCTCGGGCACCAGTGATCGTGGGTTCAAATCCCACCCGCCCCACCACAGGTCTGAACACTCCGATAAGGGATCGACCTTGGCTCGAAAGATTACCGTGAACATATACATGACCCTCGACGGGTACGGCGAATTTCCCAAGTATCCCGGGTCCGACATTCAGTCGAAGGAACCCGGTGAGGGGTTCACCGACATGTGGATCAACCGGTATGATTCGGTCGATACGGTCTTGTACGGTCGGCGGTCCTTTGAGGGTCACCTTGCGTACCACTCCGAATCCGCACGGAAGCCCTCCGATCCGAAGTATCTTTTCGAGTTCTCGCGCTTCCTAGATCGTACTCAGAAGATCGTCCTTTCCCACTCCCTGAAGAAGACCGAATGGCAGAACTCCAGGATCATGAAAGGAAACCTCAATCGAATCGTCGCCCGTCTGAAGCGGGAGCAAGGAAAGGACATCATTGTGGACGCAGGCCCCTTGCTCGTTCAGGAATTCATCCAGCGAGGTCTAGCCGATGACTACCGGATGATGGTTTGGCCGGTCATCCTGGGACGCGGGAAACATTACTGGGGGTCGATGCTGAAACAGCAGACCCTGAACCTCCTCTCAGTGAAGAGTCTCAAGCAGGGCGAGCTGATGTTGCACTACGAGACGATTCGATAGTGGACTCCCAGATGACCCCCTAGCGGAGTCGAACCCCTGGGACTGACCCGCGCGTAGATGTGAATCCATTGGGACTCGTGCCCCCACCCTCCCCCACCAGGCCGGGAGAAATCCCGGACAGTCCAGATTGGCTAGCCTGAGATTTCCGGTCATTCCTTGAATTTGTCTAGGTGAATTCCTTTCTCTCGAAGAGAAGAAGACCAATTATTGCGGTAACAACAAAGTAACCAACCAGTATGGCGATCCCCTCCGGGATGCTTACAGCGTACAATGTGGTAGCCTCTCTTCCACTGAATCCTCCTCTTACGCTCTGAGTTGTAGGATAAGGATCCGTTAGGACATTGCCGATAATTCCTGCCCCGTAGGTGATGATGAACCAGGGTTCTATTTGGGCGAGGCTTGAGACTATTAGCTGGATGAGCGAGAACGCGAAGAGAAAGAGGATAGCGGTTACAAGAATCGACATAGAGCTACTCTTGAAAAGCGAGCTGAAGAAGAAGGTGAACCCGAGTACAGCAATCAGATACAGGACGGAAAAGACCAACGACTCACCGAATTGGTAGGGTATGCTTGCTCCGAAGTAGTAGACGCCATTTCCTACGGCGATTGCGGCATAGACGGCGAGGATGATCAGGGATGCCGTCAGCGCCGCAATCCATTTGCCGACATAGATTGAGGATCGTCGTAATGGGTTTCCGACTAGGAAATAGCCTGTCTTGTTCTGGAACTCTCCAGATATTGCGTCTCCCCCGAAGAATATTCCTGAGAGTATGACGACTAGAGTGACGGAGTTGCCCCACCAGAAGGAGTAGAATCCGAGGGCGTTGGATGCGAAGCTGCTGACGCCGTAGTATGCTACTACGGCTGTTAGAATCGAGCTTATGATAAGGCCGATTATCAGAAGGATGAAGAACCGTCGGGATCTGAAATAAGTCAAGAGCTCGTATTTAGTCATCACTCCCACCTGCGCGATACTGCCAGGGAGGTTTGGAAGGACAGTTGGGCCTGCTTTGAGGGATGGTTTGCTCATGTTTCCTGTCACAGAGTTGCCTTGATCAAGTTCAGGTAAGTGTCTTCGAGGGCTGAGGAGGATGGATGGAAGCTGACTAGACCGATCTTCAATGCCACAAGGTCTGAGAGAAGTCTTTCCTGGTTTTCTAGGTTACCGGAGAATTTTATTCGCAAGCTTTTCGTCTCAAGTCTTTCGGCCGACACTACGCCGGTCAGCGAGGATATGTTCTTGGTCACTGTCTGATCATCAATGTCTCTTGATAGTCCTACGTCGATGATGATTTCGCCTCCGTCGCCGGAGAAGCGGGATACGACATTGTTGAGCTTGTCGTAGACGAGTAGTTTTCCGTGGTCTATCATGGCGACCTCGTCGCATATGTCGGAAACCTCGTTCAGCAGGTGGGAGCTCATGAAGATGAGCCGGTTCTTGTGTTTGAGCGATTTTACAATCTCTCTGACCTCGGACATTCCTCTAGGGTCGAGGCCCGTGCTCGGCTCGTCGAGTAGGAGGATTTCAGGCTCGGAGAGGAGGGCTGCGGATATGTTGATCCGCTGTTTCATTCCTTTGGAGAATTTTCCGACTTTCTTGTCCAGCCATTCTTCCATTCGTACCTCTGCAACCACCTCTTCGATCTTCTTCTTTCTCTCCGACCGTGGCATTCCTCGGATCTCAGCGACCATCGAGAGAGCCTCTCTCGGGGTCAGAGACGGGTAGATCTCCGGGCTCTCGATAAGTGATCCGACGGAGGCGAGAGCTTTCTTCTTGTTCTCATGTACTGAGATACCATTGATCAGTGCTTTTCCTTCGGATGCTCTAATCATGTCGGTGAAGAGTTTCAGAGTAGTTGTCTTTCCAGCTCCGTTCGGCCCGAGAAAACCGACGCATTTCGAACCCTCAATCTTCAGGTTGAGATTAGATAACGCGGAAAACGAGCCGTACCGTTTTGACAGATTTACAGCTTCAATAGAAGGACTGGACAAGCAAGAGTCTCCTTAGAATTTCAATCCCG
Organism: Crenarchaeota archaeon 13_1_40CM_3_52_17; assembly: GCA_001918745.1. Lineage (GTDB taxonomy): Archaea > Thermoproteota > Bathyarchaeia > 40CM-2-53-6 > 40CM-2-53-6 > 40CM-2-53-6. Next base: position 121,672 of record MNGN01000045.1, read on the forward strand.
GATTCATGAGAAGTATTCCAACGGCGTCCAAATGTTTCACGAGGTGAATATCAGTGACAGTGCCCAAAATATCCATTATTTAGACACTTTTCTCGACTCACAAAATGAAACCAACAAAAGCGGCGTCTGCGTTTCTGGACTGAGAATAAGCGTCTCCTCGAGATTCAAAGTTTAAAGGAACGCCAAGGGTGTCAACGTTCGGAGCATCGGTTATCCTTGACAAGTACCATTCTTCCACGTTCTGCGGATTATGAGGTTAAACTAACTCCTGATCATGAAAGTCTGCGGAATACCATACGTGATTTTGCCGAGAAACAGATCCGGCCCATAGCTGGGGAGATTGATCGGAAAAATCACATTCCTCGGGAATTGCTCAACCAGATTGCGAAGCTCGGCCTGACCGCTATTACTTACAAGGAAGAGTATGGAGGGCTAGGCGCCGACCTACTATCGATGGTTATCGCGCTCGAGGAATTAGCCCGCGTCAGCGCCGCGTGCTCGACAGTCTTTGTTGCTAGCCATCTTGTTTCTGAACCCTTGAACGAGTGGGGAACAGAGGAGCAGAAGAAACGCTACCTCATCCCGATGGTCGCGGGTGAGAAGATCGGGGCTCACGCCATGACCGAGCCCGGCGCAGGATCAGACGTTGCAGGGATCAAGTCCACAGCGAAACTCCACGGAACCCACTGGGAGATATCAGGACGAAAGACGTTCATCACAAACGGTGAGATAGCAGATCTCTACCTCGTTTTTGCTAGGACCAGCCCGGCGCCGAGCAGACAGGAGAGACACAAGGGTCTTAGCGCGTTTCTAGTCGAGAGAGGAACAGAAGGATTTCAGGTAGCAAGCAAGATAGAGACAATCGGGTTGCGCGGCTCGCAACCATCAGAGCTAGTTCTTGACCATGTAAAAGTTCCCAAAGACAATTTGCTTGGAAAAGAGGGTGATGGCTTCTATGTCGGAGTAAAGACCTACGACCGCGGCAGGATCGACGTTGCGGCACAAGGCGTCGGAATCTGCCAGGCTGCATACGAGGCAGCTGTGAGTTACGCACAGACACGGACCAGTTTTGAAAAGCCATTGGTCGAGTTTCAACAGGTGCAGTACAAGCTGGCCGAGATGGCTATGGGTTTGCATACTGCTCGGTTGCTGACTTATTGGGCCGCGTCCCTAAAGGATCAGGGGAAGGACTTCGTGAAGGCCTCGTCAATCGCAAAGGTCACATCAACGGAAGCGGCGGAAAAGTTGTCGTTGCTTGCAATGATGATTCATGGAGGTTATGGTGTCGCGACGGAATATCCAGTGGAACGATTTCTGCGGGACTCGCAGATCATCAAGACCTACGAAGGAACGAATGATATACAAAGACTAACGATTGCAAAACAACTATTGCGAGAACTGAAAGCCTAGCAGTTTCTTTCTGCAGCTTGCCCAAAAGTTCCCTTGTCTAGTCGAGCCGCGACGATAGCCCGTAATGACGCGCAATTGATTTCGCAGCATTTCTCGGAGCTCGATTTGTAGTGTCGATACTCAAACTCCTATGAAATGGGATTTCCAAGTCGAGATTGTATCTTCGAAACAAGTCGCTCAACATCTTCTTGGTACTGATTTTTCCCATCCTCTTTCTTTGGCCCGACTTGACACGCCTAGCTAATTCGTTTCGGTCGCAGTAGAGCCGCACAAAGCACACCCGTCCCCCATTCGATCTGACCATTTTGAGGACGCGCTTCACAAACTTGTCGTCCTCGCCTTTGCTGTAGACAAAGGTGAAGATCGTGTCAATTCCCTCTTTCGTGGCTTCTTCTAACATCTCCTGGCGATATTTGTTGGTCAGACGCCAGAAGGTCTTCGTTCCAAACTCGAAAATAGACTGGACAAACTGGATCGAGACATGATTGTGGAAAAGCTTGAACCCTGTCAGCTTTGCCAATTCAGTTGCGACTGTTAGCTTCCCGGATGCTGGTGGTCCGTAGATGAAGATGAGCCTCATTAAGCGGAAAGACACCTTACCAAGTTGAAATAAATAGCGGCCGGAGCCTTACACTAGGAGTTGAGTTTTGAGGTTCATTCTCTCAGGTCTCGGAAACTGGTACAGCGGATGGAACCTGACCGATCAAGCAGTTCAGCTGGCTGACAAACTCGGATTCTGGGGGGCGGTGATCCCGGATCATTACATGTGGGCTGAAGCGTACGGACAGCCACAGAAGGATTCGACTCTAGAGAGTTGGATCGCCCTCACCTATCTGGCGGCCAAGACCCAGAATATCAAGCTAGGAACCATTGTCACCCCGATCCCGTT
>MNGN01000045.1:124153-127837 GCA_001918745.1 Crenarchaeota archaeon 13_1_40CM_3_52_17
ATTCTAGATCCCAAACCCGTGCAGAAACCTCACCCGCCTCTAATGTTCGGAGGCGTTGGGACGCGAATGCTACGGCTCGCGGGCCAATATTCTGACATCTGTCATATCCCACCATGGGTCCGTGTTCCAATGGAGAAGGCACGGTCGATCGTCAAGCAGGAGGCGCGAAGATTCCACCGCGAGGACAACATAGCTTTTGCAGCCGGGTCCGTTGCCAACCGAGACCAAAAATTCGATCTAAAAGCCGTCGGTCAGGATGTGGAAAAGGCCGCAAAAGACGGAGTACTGTACTACATTGCCCCTCTTCACCGTACAGGATATCTTGACAATCTCAAAGAATTTGCAAAGAACATCATACCCTCCTATTCAGGTTTGGACTAGAATCAATCAGTCCAAATCTCCATAGAGTTCGCAATTCGCTCTATGCAACCACGGTTTGAGCCGCTCTCGTATTCTCAAGCGTTCGTATTCGCTCCCGGACGAGTGAGTGGATGAAGTCGTTGGCGAACACCAGCTCTCTGTTCAGCGTAACGGCGGCGGACTCGACGCCTTGCAATCGGTTCAGTGCGCGGGTTTTGGAGTCGACGTCGCCGAGATCTCTGCTTCGACAGAGCAAGTATTTCATCGGGGGATTCCGGGTCTCGTGAACCAGTAACGCGTCGTCTAGAATCCTGCGGATCTCGCTCATGGACACTTTGCCCGCAACCGCGAGATTGTACACTAGTTCGCCTGGATTAGGGCCTGCGCCCAGTCTTGGCATGATCACTATCGTCTCCGATCTAATCAGAGTGTCGAGGTGTTTGCGCACGGTCTTCGGACTCAGCCCAGTCGTCCCAACGAGTTCCTTGAACGGAGTCTTCGGATCGTCGATGAGGGCATCAACCACCATGAAATCGAGAATGGAGAGCGCCGAAACGTCGCCGGCTCCGGTGACAGCGTATCCCGAAGGCTTCTCCCCCAGGGCTATGCTGAGTTCTCTTATGGAGCGGCTGACATTATCAGACCAGACTCCGACAGTCAAGCCTCCGTCCAGTTTCCAGCCTATGTAGCTCACGTCCGGCGCCTTCAAAACCCTGATCACCTCTTCGCGAGTCCGTTCACGTTTGAAGAACACCAATACTTCTTGACGATCAAAGACTACCGGGTCTACCCAGAGACCATATCCCAAGAGGACACCAGTATTATGCAGGCGTCTCAGCCGTTCTCGAACAGCCGGAGCCGATAGTGACACGCCTCGCCCGAGTAAGAGAAGACTCTGCCGAGCGTTCCGGTGAAGTCCAACAAGGAGCTGAAAGTCCTTCGAGTCCACACTTGGCCCAGAGCAGGTTCGCGGGCTATAAGTTTCCCTGAATCGAAAGTCGCACCTAACGTACGACTAAATCTAATCCACGCAGGGACAACGTCATGAACAACAATACGTTCGTCCAAGAGACACGCACAAAAAAGACTTTGAAACTCCTGCTCCCACTGCTACTCTCTCTGATCCTTCTCGTGCCCATGGTAAGCGCATCCACTCCCGCGTCTGCGACCGGAAGATTCACAGCAACCGTAGCCATTACTAGCATCAGCCAAGCTGACGGCAACACCATCATCACTGCCATCGAGACGCAGACTCTCTCAGGCTTCCTCACCGGAACCCGTATCGCAATAGGCCTGGAAATAATCCACCCTGACGATACATTCAACGCCCACGATTCAGGAACCTTCACCGGAACCGTCAACGGCATGTCCGGAACCGCGGTCATCACTGGCAGCAGCACCGGTACCGGTGCAACCGGCTCAGGTCAATTCGTCGTCGAGTTGGGCGCCGCGGGCCTTTCAGGACTGCACGCCCAGGGAACTTTCCAACCCACAGTTACAGGACCCACGACCGTCACCGGGACCTATTCACTGCAATACCACTTCGACCAATAACAGAACAGCCTAACAAGCATGTTAGACTCCCCCTTTTTTCCGCCACTTAGTTCGGATACAGATCTAAAGGAAAAGAAATGAAACTCGTACGAAGCCATCCTCATATCAAGTCCGGTTTTTCTTTTTTTTCGAAAAGTCCAAGGTCAAAGGCGTGCAACGACCCTCCCTTAATCGAAAGCCCAACCTAACGCACCACTAAATCTGATGGCGACCATAATGAGTTCATGCAAGCTGCAAGATCGAGTCTACCGAAAAACAAGAGGTCAATCGATTCCGCCCCAGTCTCGAAAAGTCACAGGGTTCCGTTCTATGTTCCACTATTGAATCCGCTCATGAAGAGCTTCCTCCATCTAGGAGTCCCAGCAGGACCAATGGCCCTTCTCACCGTTCGCGGCCGAAAAACAGGTCGACCTCACACAACACCTGTTGGATTATTCACACTAGAAGGCCACCATTACATCTTCGACACTTTCGGGAACGCGGATTGGGTTCGAAACCTACGCGTGACCAGAGAAGCAGTCATAGGCCGCGGCTGGAGCCGGAAACACGTAACAGCCTTGGAGCTCAACCCAGACAAGGCTGCTGTAGTTCTCCGAGAGATATTCGCAGCGTACGTCGCGTCTCGTATTCGATCTTTTTTCCTCCGAATAGGATACGGTCTTACGAAAGACTCCACGATCGACGACTACGCTCGCGAGGCCAGGCGTCATCCAGGCTTCGAGTTGCAGGACAAGGAGTGACCCGAGATGCAAGAAAACGTCGGTCGTCCTGACTGGGTAGATTCGAAACTCTACCCGTTTCACGATAACTGGGTCGAAATCGACGGACACTCCATCCACTACGTGGACGAGGGACCGCGGGACGCACCCGTATTGCTTTTCATACACCCAGGCCCAGGTTGGAGCTTCACGTACCGCTACCACATCAAACGGCTCAGTGACAAGTTCCGTTGCGTCGCGCCTGACCTCCCAGGTTATGGACTCTCAGAAGCGGCAGAGGGCTACGACTATTCTCTCCGCTCCCAGAGCCACGCCCTAGGACGGTTCGTGCAGACTCTCAACCTGCGAAACATGATCGTTTGGGGCAACGATGGGGGCGGGCCTACCGCAATACTCGCACTCGCAAAGCAATCGGACCGAGTTCTCGGACTCGTTGTGGGAGGGACCTTCGGTTGGTCGATCAAAGATTATCGGTCGGTAGCCTGGACCCTACGCGTTGTCACAAGTCCCTTCTTCCGTCTCATAAACAGGTACACGAACTTTCTCGCTCGGTCGATGGGGTCCAAGATGGCATTGGGAACTAGGAGTCTTCTGAAAAAGGAGCGGGAGCAATACACAAGGCCATTCAAGAAGAGAAACACTAGGAACCGAGCCCTGAGGCTCTTCGCAAGCTTCAACGATCACGCAACACAAGATGATCTCGGTCGGGCGCTGCTGGCCTTCCGCGAGAAGCCTGTGCTCATCCAGTTTGGCGAAGGTGACCCGATGACAGGCCAGAAGTGGCCCGAACGTTGGGCAAAAGAACTTCCCAACAACCACCTCGTCCTTCTACCAAATGTAAGACACTTTACATTCGAAGGAGCCCCAGAAGCCACAGTCGAAAACTTCCGCTCATGGTGGGCCGAGACCTTCACGATGCCCAATATCAATTCACCTAGTGAACGCTTTCGAAACGTTCGACTGGAGGACTTTCTTCCGGAGAACATCGGCACATTTCCTCCTGTGCTCTACGAAGGATCGGTGACGCTCAACCCGTCGACTGTGGCGGGAT
>MNGN01000002.1 GCA_001918745.1 Crenarchaeota archaeon 13_1_40CM_3_52_17
AAAACGCTGGCATTCTTACACTCATTTGTCTTAACCTTTCAATATGAATTGTGCTTATACTTGTATTAAAGTCTCCTAAGACTAGTCCGACAATAGTGCTCCATAGAGCTAGTGGAAGGTCAATCTGTAGAAAACGATCATTCCACGCGACAGTCAAGCGAACAGCATTTGCACCATGTGCGAGAAGTGAGATTGAACCAGCGTGCCCACAATACCGGATGACAGACCTCAGGAATTGTTCCTTGCTCCAATAGGGAAGATTGGAGGGGTTTGAACTTGCATTCGCTCCCACACCCGAGAACTTGAAGAACGGGCTAGTTCAGACTCCCGAAAGGAGTCAGAACTAAAGGCAGATTCAATTCGACCCTTGGGAGAGCCAACGAGAGTCAGTCCTGTGAAAGGATAAGTCAGGAAAATTCTCTTCGTAATTGTTCTCACGGTTTGCGATGCGAGACCGCTCGCTAAGGATGAATATCGGGGCACAAATTCAATTTAAAGGATGGAGTTCGTTTCTTCCTCTGTGGGGAATCCTTCAGGCTCCCCCAAATTTTAGGACGAGTCTACCGCAACTCCATTGGTTCCATAATGTGAGCTAGCGCAAAAGCTTAGCATGGCATTTAGACATACCCATCTGTCAAGACTTGCCAACTCAGATACTCGCCGTCTCCCTTGCTGCATTCATCTCGATATCTGCCCTTCTGCTTGCGGACAGAGAACGCTACATGCATGGGTTCAGGTCGTTCGACCTCAGTTTCGCGCAAGCAATGGTCCTCTCAACAGTCAAGCAGGCCAAAGAAACATCACAAACCTATGCAGAAATCGCAAAGATGTGGCTGAGAAGGTCGCAAGATTTCAGACATGCATCTCTCTCCTTGAGCTTCTCCTGCGCTAATATGCTAGTCAGTACGGTTCTCATCGCGTTTTCATTCACAAGTGATTACCTCTTTGGAGGTTGGCTTTACGTTCCCTTCCTCGCTACGGGAGTGCTATTTCTAGCGCTAATGCTAGTCGGGCAACTGATTAGGTACGAGTATCTTGTTGACTCGAGATCCAACTGTATTCGCAATTTTGCCTCATCGTACATCAAAATATCTTGGCGTTTGTCCATGTTGTTCCCCCGTTGCTACCTCCGCTCAAGCCAACTCACATTGCCCGCTGGCCTGAAATCCAAGGCCTAATAGACCGAGACGAAAATATTGCCAAGTACGTGCAAGAGCTTCCCCCAACGCGATACCTTAGCATGGTGCCGAACAAATGGCCCGAGAGGTAGAAGCTAGCTTGAATTACTTCCTCGCTGGAAAAGAGGTTACTAGGCGATCGCAATAAGTTCGGCTGAAACCCTCTAACAGGGCCTGAAAGATTGGGAGTCCAAACCGATGTCGGTTCCCTTCTAAGACATCGCTTCAACCGATCCACGGACGTCTAATGAGAGCTACTTGAGAGGGCGAAGTTCTCGGGGGATCAAGACCAACTGCGCACATAGTCACAACAAGGGACTTACTATCCGCGATGGATTACACTTTGATGTTGAAGAGCCGCTATTCGGCGACTTACAATCGCCTTCGACCGGTCTATTGGACCGAGAGGTTGGCAAGGCTGTTTTTCGAAACTGTTAAGTTCTTCTTCTATCCATCGGACTTTCACGACACTCTCCAGAACGAGCAACGTCGATTATGAGCTTGTCTCGTTGCGCTTTTGCCGAAATCCCAATGCTACAAGCGACACTCTCCAGGGGGAAGCCGCCAGCTCGGGTTCTGGACAAAAGAAGAAGCCCCTCAGCCACAGCCTACTACGCCCCCTCCCCCTCTAGGGCTACCAAAGTGAACCCCCAGGTCAAAGAATATCAAGACGACGTAGGAAGTCCGAGCCCAAGAAGGAAGAGACCGAGAGCGAAGGGCTCGATATGGGGCTGATGCTGATATGGCAACGACCGTTTAGTTGAGGTGAAGCTAGTGGGCCTGAATGAGGGAGTTTGGGCGTTCGTGTTGATAGATGGCGCGCAGTTTGATGGCACAGAACCTAGGCGCTTGATAAGGTTCGAACGAAACGTCTGCTACGTTGTGGAACCCGGGAAGAACATCTTTGAAGTCAAACCGAGTAGACTAGAGCGGACTGATGCGGTAACACTGATTGCAGAAACTGGCTTTTGGCATTACGGGAGGGTTTCGATGAGGTTCGACTCTGCTACGGACGCGGACATTGTTGAGCAGAAGTTGAGACCACTGCTCCCCGACCCGCTGAAGTGACCGGTTGGGAAGACTCCAGGAACTGATTCTCAGGTTTTTCGAATTTTTCTACGCCGCCACCTCCCTTTGGGCCCCTAAGGATTACGGCGAAATTGGCGCGGGCAGGACAACGGAGCCGCATCTGGATCGGAGACCTACAGGTTCACAAGCAAACCTGTTAGTGCAACGACAGGTTTGTACTATGAGTATCATCGTTGGTACGACCCTTCAACCGGACGATTCATCAGTCAGGATCCGCAGCCTGGCAAGCCATCCATTCCGCAGAGCGTCAACCTCTATACTTACTCGAGTAACGAACCCACAGTTCTAACAGATCCGACAGGGGAGGCAGATTGCGACATCCGGAATCCTTTCGCCTATGGAGGATGTACACTCCAGAATGTCTACAGTTTCGGGAGGAACGTAGCTGGGAAGGCATACGACTACGGTAGGAAAACTCTGACTTGGTCGGCTAACGAGGGCAAGAGAGTACTCATTGACGAGGGGAAGAAACTTATCAAGTCAGGAATAGATACGATCAAAACAATTGCCGACACCGCCAAGGCATTATGGGATCTGGATGTGCGAACCAACGGGGAGTTCTGGGGAGGGGTCCGGGACTATTTCGCTTGGGAGATTCAATTCTACAACTCGAATCTGCACAGCAAGGATAGGAATATCAGAACCTTGTATGAGTGCACCATGACAGCTTCTATAATCACATTAGCAACCGTCGGGGTCATTTACGCGGCTCCTGCAGCGAGTTTTCTCTATTACTGGATTGTTTCGCAGGCCACCTTGACCATACCTACGTGGGCGAGCGGAGCGGCATTGGGAGGGCTGATATTCGGACCTGAATATAGTGAGCAACTCGCGCACCTCGCCTCAGCGACCATAGATTTTGCATGGAACGTTGGAAGTGGATGTGCCAGTGACGCGGCCAGCTATTTCTAGGTGGACTGGACAATCGATTCTAATGTGAAAGTGTTCGGAGAGTGTGGAGAGTAGGCTGAATGCCAGAATATGAGAACCGCATTGCGACAGTCGGAGCAGAAGCCTGCGCGCAGCTAGGCATCGCTTTTACTATATCGGGCATCGTATGGATGGATCGTACGTTTGTTCGCCGAGTAGGCTCTGACGATTGCATATTTGCAGGGGGCAGGATTATTCTACCCAGGCGAATGGCAGGAAAGTTAGAACCAGAGGACTGGAGACCACTAATGATTTCCTCGCTGCTATATCGCAGACGGTTGGTCTGGACAATGCCGATAGACATGCTCATTACCTTATTGATTACTCCGATGCTCACAATCCTTACCGCGGCTCTAGTTTTTGCTTTCGTCTCTCGCAACTTCGTTGCGATCTTACTATTTCTTGCTGTCATTATCGGTCTCTTCCTCTCAACAAGGATAGCCCAAGCCAGGAAAAAGCTCTGGCTTCGCGCAGACACGGAGGCCGCGAAGATGTCCGGGAACGAGGCGTTCACTTTAGTGCTCCGCAAGATAGAATCGTTCGATACGAACAAAAATGAAAAGGCCAAAAACAGATGGTTTAGTCGTTACTTGTCCAGCAGGCCGACTATTCCTGAGAGGATTCTTAATCTTCGAAAGATCTAGCAAGACGGGCGCTACCCGCCGATTTGAGTCCTCTTCACTCGAGTTGAGATTTCTGCAATGTCTGGCCCTTGTGCCAGCGAAATGTCCTTCGATCATCATCTTCCGTTCGTGATCAATGAAGGCTTCGTCTAGATCGTTCTCGAAATACTTCCTCAATCCGTGACAGGTAGGTATCTTCGGATCCAATTCAGCCTTTCTTTTGGCCCTGTGGATTGCAGCCCAGACGCCGTAGTAGCTTCTTGGAATAAGCCTGGCGTCGGGTCTATCTTGGACGAGGCCATCTCCGATACATCCCTGAGCAGTCGGACGGATCCCAGTTCCTAGGAATGTGTAGCCTGCCGCCTTCTTCCCTACGTAGCATTCTTCCTCGGCTGCTTCAGTATGTTATGTGGCACGGGACGTTGGAACTAACAGGCAAGGCCAATGGACATAGTATTTCTGATCACCGCCCTCGGTTCAATATTGTTTGGAATGGCATTGATGGGCCTTTGCAGGCCAGGAAAACCCTGGAACAGACCGTATCTAGGAATGCGTGCCTCGCCGACACTAGAGGGAGTCGCCATTTGCACACTGATTTGATCCCCTCAATTGTTGGATGGACTCTACTCGTCTTCGCGGGCGTGTTCTTCTGGATATCATTCTATGGCATGTTTTTCAGAAAAAAGGAATACCCTCTTAAATTGCCTCGAAAGCGTCGAATCTAGGAAGGACAAGAGCAACATTAGGTGTCCTCCAATTGTTAGATTGTTGACCTTAGGAGGATAATTTTCTTCCCGTGTACGCAATCCCTTAGGCCGTTCCATGTTGCTTGGAACATAGCAGGACGTTCAAGAGACATGCGATCTGAGTCAAGAACTTGAACGCTCTCCAGCTGAAAGTCCCGCAGGAGACATGCTCCTGGGGCGTGCAAAGGGGTTTGAACTTGCGTTTGCTCCCACGCCCGAGAACTTGAAGAACGGGCTAGTTCAGACTCCCGAAAGAAGTCTGAACTGAGATAGACTATCGCTAAGAGTTTGAACCGAGAAAGGGAATCATATCTTAGACTTACAGGCGCCCACCAAATCTTCGTCAAAAACGGTAACCTTAGTCGTTCCGGAGTTAGGCTGTCAACAATTCTCGCTTCCCCGCACTCAAGGCAGCTTGAAGACGACGTATCCTCCGCTGGCGTGTAACAATTTCGGCTCGAATCTCTCTGCTCAACTGCGTCACCTCATTCAGCCTTTCTCGCAACAGATAACCCTCGCTCACCCAAGGCCACACCTTTCGCCTCCCTCCGTTAACGAGCTCGGTAAGAACAAGCTCACAAAGAACAAAGAGAGTAGACCCTTCGATTACGCATTAAGCGAAAAGGCCATTCCTAATGACTTGTCCAATTCTTCTCCACAAGACTGACAATTTCCTAATGCATGTTTTGAGGATCTGAGATTGGTAACTCTGATACGTTTGGGACGCCAGAACCAGCTATCCATGCAAATATATCTAAGGATAGAAATCGGAATGATTGTCTACCAACAATTTATTATTCACGAGGTTAGATATCAACGACAACACGCTTTGACGAATGTAATTGCGCATCTCACAGGAGAGGCTGAACGGTTGTCGCAGGCCTGGAGATCAGGACGCTGGAACGGAATCCGTCGACCCTACTCGGCAAAGGACGTCTGCAAACTCCGCGGGACAGTCCATCCAGAATACACTCTCGCACGACAGGGCGCGGAAAAGTTTGAGCGCCTCCTGAGAGACGAACCTTACATTCATACTCTCGGTGCGCTGACCGGGGCACAAGCGCTGCAGATGGTTCAGGCTGGCCTCAAGGCGATCTATATGAGCGGCTGGCAGGTAGCCGCGGACGCCAACGTTTCTGGGCAGACTTATCCGGACCAGAGTCTGTACCCTGCCAATAGCGTCCCGAATCTGGTAAAGAGGATCAATCAAGCGTTCCAGAGAGCTGACCAGATCCAATTCATGAACGGCGAAGGGACAATCGACTGGTTCGCACCGATAATCGCCGATGCGGAAGCAGGGTTTGGCGGACCGCTCAACGCGTTCGAATTAATGAAGGCGATGATAGAGGCTGGAGCGGCAGGAGTACACTTTGAAGACCAGCTTGCTTCAGAGAAGAAATGCGGCCACCTGGGCGGCAAGGTCCTAGTTCCCACTCAGCAGTTCATCAAGACTCTGATTGCGGCCAGGCTTGCGGCGGACGTAATGGGGGTCCCAACGTATCTCGTCGCGCGGACTGATGCTATGGGAGCGAAACTCTTGTCAAGCGATGCGGACCCGCGGGACCTGCCCTACACCACCGGTGAGCGAACAGCAGAAGGTTTCTACAGGATCAAACCCGGCATAGAAGCGGGCATAGCGCGAGGCATCAGCTATGCCCCTTACGCCGACATCCTATGGTGCGAAACTCCCACACCTAACCTTGATGAAGCAAGAAGGTTTGCAGAAGCCGTTCACAGAGTCTACCCTGGGAAACTACTAGCATACAATTGCTCCCCCTCGTTCAACTGGGAGAAACACCTGGATCAAGAGAGCGTTCGGCGTTTCCAGAAAGAACTGGGCATGATGGGTTACAAGTTCCAGTTCGTCACATTGGCCGGTTTCCATAGTCTCTCAGTATCCATGTTCGAGCTGGCAAGACAATACGCTATTGAAGGAATGGCGGCCTATGTTCGTGTCCAGAGGAAAGAGTTCGAGGCGGAACCTGCAGGCTACACGGCCGTGAAACACCAGGCGTTTGTGGGAACAGAATACTTTGACGAGGTTTCAACTGTAATATCCAGCGGAACGTCATCGACCACAGCGATGGGCGAATCCACCGAAACAGCCCAGTTCAAAGAACAAACAGCCCTCGCCACTCCTCCAGTCTCAAGTACCAAGTCTGACCGGGATCGGAACTACTAGGCTTGCACTTATCCGACGAAGTCGAGAGTCGATCCGAGCTAGTAATGGAACCGCGAACTCTTAGGGTCACAGACTCCAACATCCCTGGTTTAGAAGAGATACTGACACCTGATGCGCTGGCGTTTGTCGGAGATCTTGTCCTAGAATTCTTCCCACGTCTCGACTCGCTACTCCGGGAAAGAGTCCTTGTTCATGAGAATCTTCGAAACGGAACACTTCCCAATTTTCCGGAAGAGACACGTGGTATTCGGAATTCCAACTGGAAGGTCAGACCTCCCCCGCCTGATCTTCGACAAAGACGGGTGGAAATCACAGGCCCCGTTGATCGGAAGATGATGATAAACGCGCTTAACTCGGGTGCGGATGTTTACATGGCGGATTTTGAAGACTCCCACTCGCCCACCTGGAAAGGAACAGTTCAGGGCCAGGTCAACCTTCGAGACGCTGTTAACCGGAATATCAGATATACTGGTGCTGATGGCCGAGAATACAATCTAGGGAGCAAACTCGCGGTTCTTATGGTGCGGCCCCGAGGCCTGCATCTCGTCGAGAAACATGTTCTAATCGGGTCCAAGCCGGTTCCCGCTTTCGTCTTCGACTATGGCCTCTTCCTCTACCACAACGCCAAGAAACTGATCAGCCAAGAAACAGGTCCCTACTTCTACATCCCCAAACTCGAGAGCTATCTAGAAGCCCGTCTCTGGAACGACATCTTCGACTATTCGGAGAAGGTGCTCAAACTTCCCCACGCTAGCATAAAGTGCAGCGTTCTCATCGAGACCATTCTAGCCGGGTTTCAGATGGACGAAATTCTCTATGAATTGCGTGATAGGATCACCGCGCTCAACTTCGGCCGCTGGGACTACATCTTCAGCCTGATCAAGTTCCTGGGCCACGACCCGAGGTTCCTAGTTCCTGAAAGACCGCTCCTCCCCATGACAACACCCTTCCTCAAGTCCTGCTCCGTTCTACTAGCTCAAACTTGCCATAAACGAGGCGCGCATCCGATCGGAGGAATGGCCGCCCAGGTTCCCATAAAAGGCGACCCTCACTCCCAGGAAGCCATCGACATGGTTGTCGCCGATAAGAAGCGAGAGGCCGCTGAGGCATATGAGGGCGCTTGGGTTGCCCACCCAGGTCTGGTACCGGTTGTCAAGAATGTCTTCGACGACCATTCCATAGAATTCAAGAACGCTGACGCGATTGCGGAAGTAAGCCACGATGATCTCCTCAGAGTACCAGAGCCGAAGATTAGCGAGCAGGCTCTGAGAGCAAATGTTGCCGTTAGCCTACGATATCTAGAATCTTGGCTGGGAGGTCTCGGTTGCGTGAGCATCAACAATCTGATGGAGGACACGGCTACTGTGGAGATCTGTAGGGCTCAGATCTGGCAGTGGATTCACCACTCCGCCAAGCTTCTTGACGGGCCCTCGATTACACGTGAGCTATTCCAAACCATCTTGAAGGAAGAAATGGCAAGAATAAGAGCAGGAGTCGGACTACAAGCCAACGAAGAGCCAAACTACAAGACTGCAGGAGACCTATTAGACTCACTTGTGACCTGTGAAAGTTTTCCCGAATTCATGACGCTACTAGCTTACAACTATCTAGAATGACAAACCATCCATCCGAAGTGAGACGTTCAAAAGGGTAAGACCTCGCATCGCTCCCACGCAAGGGGTTCAATCTCGAACTCAGGCTCCGCGGCCTCCAGCATAGAGAACTAGCCAAAAACTCCTTCCAACAAGTTTGCACGGCCACTGCCCACAATATTTTGGACTGAGTCGGAAGACTTCAACCTGGCCGTAGGGGCTAGTGACTTTAGGCGACTGCATGTTGTGACCGTGTGCAGGCTTGGCGTCATCCGCGAGATTTACCTTCCCCACTGAATCAAATCAAACGTCCGAGATTCGTCTAAAGCGATGCCTTAGAAAGCGAATCTTCTCGACGAACGTTGATTCCATTCCAAGGCACTTGCGCATTGGGTTTCGCCTGGACAATCGAGGGAATCTTAGATGTAGCAGACGAAGTCTGCCGGTCTGTGCTCGGCATGTTGGTTCCCAGCTCACCACGAAGCGAATCATTTCAAACTGGAAGACTTCTAGGGTTTTTGGTCCCGACCGCCATCATATCTAGAGGTCATGAGAAGGGCTCCGTATCTGAGTCGTCCCCCACGCCTTCCGGGGCTCCTTGACACGGGAACGAGCTCCTAGTTGCGATTGAACCTTGGCCAAAGAAAGGGTTTGAACTTGCATTGATCCCACGCCCGAGGCTCCAAAACCCAGCAACCGTCAGAAGTTCGGGTTTCTTGCTTTTTGGAAGAACCGATCTTGCGTCGCGAGATCCTCTATGCAATACCCCCCTTTTTCTAGGGAAAAATTTTCTGTCTGGCATGCATAATCGACGAGTCTGCGATTCAGGGTACAATCCTGGCTTTGATCGCAGAGTGAAACAACGTGTAATTTAGGCCGGTTCCCGAACGATTCTAGGGGTTGTTGTGTGGCTCGTCCCAGATTCGAGATCAGGGCTGAAAATGGGCGATTTCCCATCAACCAGCAGAGCATGTTGTAGGAGCGATCTCCCTTCCTTGCAGGAAATTAGATTCAACATTGCTTCCCAGCAAGCATTTACGGACAAAAGGAACGTTTCACGGGGAGAAAAAATTGGAAGGCGACCAAGGATTCCAAGCGATAACTTTTGACTGTTACGGGACCCTCATTGACTGGGAAACTGGAATCGAAGCCGCGTTCAAGCAATCTCTCAAGGGTCTCGGGCTGACCCAGCACGAGGAATCCAGATTATTCGATCGATATCTAGAAGAGGAAGAGAGAATCGAAGCCCAAAAGCCCTACAAGCCTTACCGCAAGGTTCTAGCCGAAGCCTTCAACTCCGCAGCCAAGAGCTTCGGAAAGACAATACCTAAAGAAGCGTCAAATCTGCTGGCAGAACAGCTACCCACCTGGCTCCCTTTTCCTGACACAAACCCCGCCCTCGAAAGGCTGTTTGGAAACTACAAACTGGGAATATTGTCCAACGTTGATGACGACCTTCTACAAGGCACGCTGAAACAGCTCAGGGTCCCATTCGACCTCGTCATCACGGCGGAACGCGTAAGATCCTACAAGCCCGGGACGAAGCATTTTGACGAAGCGCGAAAAATTCTCGGACCCGATACCAGCTGGCTCCACGTCGCCGCAAGTCTTTACCATGACATCGAGCCCGCGACACGGCTCCAAATCAAGACCATTTGGGTTAACAGGAAGAACT
The DNA here is from genome assembly GCA_001918745.1 of Crenarchaeota archaeon 13_1_40CM_3_52_17. GTDB lineage: Archaea > Thermoproteota > Bathyarchaeia > 40CM-2-53-6 > 40CM-2-53-6 > 40CM-2-53-6. The sequence continues at coordinate 10,016 of MNGN01000002.1, forward strand.
CACCAATGGACAAGAAATATTCAAAGACCCTGATCGGAGAACTCAAGGACTTGACTCAACTGGCAGACTGGCTTGAAAAATAACCTGGCCATGGCCAATGAAGGCCTTCTGGGCGGGCGGAGGCTACTGGGTCTACTGAACTCTCCACGGGGGAAAGAGGTCAAGCAAATGGCTGTGATGCACCTGAGAGTGCTGGCACACACGCCCAATCTTTCTTGGATGAGCAACTATCGTTTCTGAGCAAACGAGGAGAGTTTAATGGATTGTGTTAGGACAAATCGCCACTAGGACTCTCTCTTGAAGTGGGAAACTCACTGCCACACATTGTATAGCAATAGGCGTCATCGAAAGTATGATGCGCTGAATAGTCCAAGAGAAATGATTGAAGCAGCAATTAGAAAGGGACTAGATGGGATGATCATAACGGACCACGATAGTGTCAAAGGAGGACTCGTCGGGGAAGAGGTGGCCAAGGGCTACAGGGACTTCAAGGTAATCCCCGGAGCGGAAGTAACGAGTCGCGCTGGACATGTTCTCGCGATAGGCGTCGATCAGAACGTTCAGAAGGGTCTAAGTGTTGAGGAGACTGTTGAACTTATTCACGATCTCGGCGGAATTGCGGTCGCCTCTCATCCATTTTCAAGCCGTGTAAGACCCTCGGTCGGCAGTGAGTGCCTGAAGGCAGACGCCGTGGAAGTGTTCAACGCAACAAACAGAGGCCTAGCCAATTCTAGGGCCATGTCCCTTGCCAAGATTCATGGTCTTCCCCGGACAGCTGGAAGTGATGCTCACTGGGCAAGGACGGTGGGAACGGCAGGAATAATCTGCGGCGACCCTGTTGAGAGTATTCCGAGGGGAAAGGTTGAGCTTTTCGGAGGGTATGTTGGCACGTGGGATATGAGAGCGTTCATGTTTCGACAATTAACATCCACCCTACTGAACAGGCCTCTCTGGAAATAATTTTAGGAGTCCATCCTAGCTAGGATCTTCAACGGGGTCTACTGAATCGTGATCGGGGTAAGCCCTTGACAGAGTTCCCTGATGATTGTCAATGATCATTCTGGGCGTTTTGAGGATTTGAGCATCGTCGTCTGCGTTCCTGTCCAAGTCTGACGCAACCCTATGCCAGTGGTCTGGAACCGTCGCATATACGGGCTCGAATATCGCCCATTTGTCAGTGTAAGAGAAGAATTTCGAACCGATTTTCATCAGTAGCAAGTATGCCTCTCCAATAGATCCTTCGTCGAGGGTTTTGATGTGATCCTTATGGAATAACATCAATCGCTCTCTGTGGCCTTTCATCGTTTTAGTCCGTGCCAATTTCCACCGCTGGAACTCTGCCAAAACTTCCTCCTGAGAAATCCTGCAGAGGGGACATGGCTCTGCAGCATGGGTACCGCCGTCAATATTGGTACGAAGAACCGCGTGTTTCTCCAGATGCAATTCTAGGATCTCCAACGAACTGACTCGAAAGCGTATCCCAGATTAGAATATTGTTCTCACCATCATCAATTCTGCATCTTTAGATTACTACCGATACAAACAGGGCAGCTTTTCCGCGACTCCTTATAGGAGCCTAAGTCTGAAAAACAACTGATACTGGACTCGGACGTGCAGAAGCACGCGATTCGAGATATCTAGTGAGATGACAAATGTCACACAAACTGCGGACTGAGATACTTCTCGTTTCACAGACTGTCATCATATCCCTACTACTGTATTGGATGTTCCTTGAGACCCAATCCAACTCTTTCTTGAAATCTTGGTTATCTCAGAACTTCCCCCTTGGCCTCGTCCTACTCAACGCGTGGGTTGTAGCCGCAGCAATCGCGGAGCTTGCTCTAGTAACCGGATTTTGGATCATTCGACTAGAGAGCGAAGGGCGCGCTCCGAAAGTAAGAGCCCGACAACGTGCTGGTTTGGAAGCAAAACCGCGATACAGTGCTCGCTTGGCTAGCGAAGAAGACCTCGCGCTCCCAAGCTCGACACCCTTCTACGAAACGATCGAAGTGCCGATCTTGATTCTAACCCTCGCTCTTGCGACACAGGCCGTCTCTCTCTGGTTTGTCACAGCCTCAACCTTCCGGATTACTAGCTTCACACCGGACTCTTTCTTCTACGCTTCCAACCTGCCTCTCACATATTGGTGGGGCCTCGGAGCCACATTAGCCCTGTTTTTCACTCGTTCTATCTTCCGCGGACGCCAGCAAATTGTCCTTGATGTCTCTGTCTTGTTCCTGCTTTCATTCTATCTCATCGGGCTCCCTTCTTTTGCTTACCAAGACCCTAGGTTCCTGGACGCGTACTATCACACAGGAAACTCGCTTAACCTTCTCAACTATCAAGCCTGGCTGAACTCTCCCAGCTGGTATGGTCACCAGTTTCCGGGTGTATTCTTGTTCGTCGGGCAGTTGATCTCGATTGCGGGAATAGACCCGTTCCAGCTCATGAGATACTACCCTCTTGGCCTTTCGCTCGTTATCGTGTTTATGGTATACGTCATCACCAAGATGTTCAGCTCAAGCTTCGCATCGATCGCCTCAGCCACGTTTCTAGGAGGAATGTGGTTCCAGTTTCACATCTCACCCCAGAGCTTGGAGTTGATCCTCTATCTCGGTCTCATATTCTTAGTTCTAAAGATTATCGAGGACGCGCCGCGGAGGAAGCTCTGGACCATGACAGGACTGGCGTCGATTCCTATTTTTGTCGGGAGCCATCCCGAAACGCCTCTTGCTTTCACTCTCGGCCTCGCCGGTTTTTTGATATTGTCATTATTGAGATCAAAGAAAACTTTCCTACAACAAAGCTTGAGATCGATCCTGCCGTTCAGCGCTCTCGTTTGTTGGGTTTTGGTTTGGTGGTTTGTGATCGCGGTTGATGCTCTAAGCCTAGTCCAGACGACAATTCTAGCGAAGGCCCTGTTAACCCTCTCCCAGCTACCAATCGGTATCAAGACGCAAGCTTCACTTCCATTGACGCCTTCGTTCAGCTACGGGGTCACGGTCCTTGCAGAACAAGTAGTCTCCGTCGTGGTCTGGGCAACGGGACTATCATACTTCCTATTTCTGCGAAGACTCCAGCCTAGAGAGCTATTCCTTGGAGGTCTCTTTCTGGCCGCTGTGTCGACCATACCCATCGCGGTTTTTGGTCGAACCGATGTTCTCCAAAGAAGCTACCTGTTCGCCCTCGTCCCATTCGTGATTCTAACGGCCTGGCTCCTTGAGAGAAGGTCGGTGCTCACCTTTCGAGGAAGGGACCTCTTCCGGCTGTTCAGAACCGGGTTCATTATAATGATGGTTCTCTTCGCTGTTCTCATACCAATAACGAGGTACGGAATCGACCCATTCCACTACATACCCGGCTCCTCGCTCTATACCGCAAATGTAGCGGCGGGACTGCAACAACACTCTATACTGTTCCTTGAGCCAGATGAGGACGGTTGGCGGTTCTATGCGGGGCTTGATGGAGCTATCAGCCAGCCGAGACTGGAACAGAGTAATATCGCGGGCCAACTTGGCGGTTTTGTGAAGCCAAACAGTGACGCTACGCTTCCGGGCTTCAACTTGACCTATTCAAAGCCGGACAGCACTGCAGGATACATTGTGCTTCCTAGCTACTGGCAGAACCTGTACAGCCTCAGATTCGGACATAACTCGACCTTTTACTACGCCGTTAGAAACGAATTCACTGGTAACGTCACGCAGAACTTCAACCTAGTCTACTCGACGGGTACCGACGAGATCTATGCTAATCCGGGTCTGGGCTGAAGAACGGAAGGGTTAGGCAGCGTTAAACCAGATTTGAAGCCAATTGCCAATCCTCGAACCCGGTCCTTCATAACCGTAGAGGAAGGAATTAGCGGCGAGGTCGTAAGTCCATAACTCGAAGAAGAATCTGAATTTCAATCCCTTTACAGAACCAATGGGCGAGAACACTTGCTGGCCATTGATGGTCATGTTGAGGACTACCAATCCTCCAGCCTGATTTTCAGAATTGATGCTCCAGGTGAAGTTGATAGCGGCCGTTTGCCCGTTCGGAATAAACCTAGAAGTGTTTCCTATCTGCGGAGTAGCACTTGCAGGAGCTGTTGCATTGGGGTTGTTGCTAGTACTGTTTCCCAATCGATATACGACACCCACGTACTGGATCGAACCCATCTGGTTCGTTACCTCAAAATGCCAAGTCAGAATCTTATGGGTAGTGACGTTCATTCCCACTCCTGAAAAGTAGTTGGATAAGGTTTCACTAGGTGAGAAGACTCCCCATGCGATAAACGGTTGGGAGGGCGCCTTACTAAGGGCGTAGTAAGTGATAGAACTGTAGATCAGACTGAAGCTCGCCAATAACACGACAAATGTAAGGATTCTTCGCTGCACTCTCGTTGCCTCAGTCTAAGCGCAGTCTGCGCAATCTCACTCTCCTGACGAAGTTCTTGACTCGATGAAATTCAATCACTAGCAAAGTTGAACCCAGACCACTTGCTACGGCGAGCGAGTAGTCACCTAGCTGGCTTAGAAGCGTCTGGGTCCGGGCAGCGCTGGCTACGTTCAGAGCTTGAACGGCTGTCGTAGTGGACATGTTGAGAGATAAGCTAGCGTAGACCCCTGACCCGGTCTTATTTGTCGGGAGCAGTTGAATTGCGCTCTGCTCGTATGATAAAGCGAGGTTCAGGTTGCTTGCAAGCTGGGAAATAGCAGCTGGAGAAGCACCGTCCAGATCAGCCTGATTCACAATCTGAAACGCCTGAACGATCTTGTTTTGTGCGATATCGATAGGGGTTGACTGACCCGATACGTTGTCGGTTGTTGCTGAAATTGAAAAGGTGAGAAGGAGGAGAGTTCCCAGAAAGGCCGACTGACGGAAGCGCATATCTGGGTCTCGAGTTTGACGTGGGTGGTTAGGCTTTAGGATTTGCCCGCGCTATCGAAGGAGGCCATATTGGCTGTTGTGGAAGAGCGTCATCCTTCGACACTTGCAGATCTCAAGAAATGTCTCGAAGACAAGATGATTGAGGTCAACGATGCCGAGCTTCTGCCCTTGATCAAGCAAATGCGATCGAAAGGAGAGATCAGGTTGTACCTTCCTGCAAGAGCCAGCTCGTTCGAGGAATATATCACCTCCTACTGGGATACTTGGTGGGTATACTTGGCAGTAGTCGTCGCAGTTTCAGAATCGTTTCTCGTCTTCTTGGAATCCCAGAGTGGGCCGCTATTGTTTCTAAGAATTGTTTTCGGTGTCGGCCTATTGGGCTTCGTTCCAGGGTATTTGACTGTTCGGATTATCTTTCCGAGGGGGAAAATCAGCGTTCTCGAACAGCTTCTGCTCAGCGTCTTCCTTAGCGTCCTAATCTCTATCGCGGTTGGGGTGCTCCTCGGGTTAGGCCCATTCTTTCTCCCCTCGTACAACACCCTTCTGATGAGCCTCTATGTCTTGGTGGCTTCACCTGTGGCGGCTTACCGTTCCTATCGTGTTTTTGCGGCAGCTCACTAGTCCGATCTAGTGGTGTGGGAGAAACTGTGCCTAGCTCTCTGGCGTTAGCCTAGAGCCAAGCTCTCTTCGTCGACGAGTTATACTGTTGCCTCTACCGAGACAGGAATTCTCGTTCCTGAGATTTGTTGCCAGTTCACCTGCGGACCTCCAAATGCCAGCTTGAACAAGCTGGCCATCAACAGCAGCTGGAAAGCTGAGAAGGCTATAGCGCCAAGGACCCAGGACCCTATTCCTTGGGAACCCTGAATGTCGATGCCCCGGTATCGACTGACCAAGAAATGGGTGATCACAAGCAGCGGGAAGGAAAGGACTATTGTCGTTAGGAGAGCAATCGCCGCAGAGATAGGTGTAGTGACTGCAAAGCTGAGGAAGGAGAAGAGTGCAATTGTCAAGAGTATCGGTGAAATTACATGAACGAAGAATTCGAAAGGAAAGACAACTTTGCCATATTTCCCCAGATTCCCGCTAAACAGCACACTTGAGTTTTGAAGCAACGCGTGTTGGTTATTCATACCTCTTCTGAACTTGTGCTTCAACTTGGGTCCCAGCTTATCCGCTTCTGTCTCGAAGAACGGAACGTTTGACGCATATACAGCCCTGAACCCCTTTCTTCGCACTGTAAGAGTGAGTTCTACATCATCGCACACCGTCCCGGGACGAAGCGGTTCCAAGAGTTCCGTTTTGTATGCTGAAAGCTCGCTCTCGCACATGAACGGTGTGTCGATGCTTGCTTCTGCCAGCCTGATGGCAGTGTAGACTCGCCTGTAGCCAGATTCAAGATTTGACAGAAAAGACCTCGATCCAACGGGAATCTCAACTCCTGAAACTGCACCGACCTCCGACCCGTCAATATTCTCTACAAGTCTTGACACCGAATCGGGGGAGAAGGTGACATCAGCATCTGTTAGAATAAGTATTTCTGATCTAACCTTTCGCATTGCCTCGTTTATTGCCTCGCTCTTGCCTCGTCTGACAGGTTGTTCAATCAATACTAGGTTGACTTTGTGGCCATGTTCTTCCGCGAATCTATTGACAATGCTTCGCGTTTGGTCAGTTGAAGCACTATCAACCACGATTACCTCAAACTTTTCCCTTGGATAGTCGATCTGCAGGACGTTGTCTAGCTTCCGTCGTATGATCGAAGCCTCGTTATAGGTGGGAATAACTAAGGAAACCGAAGGGTTTGCTCGGCGCAGGCTTCTAGGTAACGGCGTCGTCTTGGCTCCGAGAAGTATCGCCAACCCCAGAGTGTAGACGACGATCACCGCAGCTGCTGTCAAGTAATAGATGATACCGAAGACGTAGGCGAGAAAACTCATCGGTTCGCCACGCGCTATTTCTCCGAGCCTCTCGACAGTTCAATCACGTTCGAATCCACCAATTTCTCTACCTTGAAACCTTCACTCCCATATGCCGTCACAAACTCAAGCTCAAGCCCGCCTTCTCCCTTCTTATGGTCGGTTGATTGCAAGCTCGCTCTTCCGTCTGTCAAACTAATCTGGGACCGTTCTCGGTTTGCCCACCATTCGGCCAGTTCACCAAGAGTCACGATATCGCACGTGGGGTCAGAACGGAACGATAGGAGAAGGCGATGGTACTCCTCCTGCCCGCCTTCTAGCCCGAATTCGTAGTCTGGATGAACGAGGAGTACGCAGGCCCCTCCTACTCCCTTGACCCATCTTGAAAGGTCAATCAGTCGATCAACCGCCTCGGAGATGCCCAACCCAGCTACTCTAATGAGTTGATGGTCCTGAGGAAGCGAAACTGGAACCTCAACAATCCCCGAAATGGTAAACGGAAAGATTGTTCCGACTCCGTGAGGTGTGAGAGAGGTGGGAGATAGCGCCTCCCAACTAGGGAGGGACGAGTCGAATTTGTAACCGGCCTCTCCAACTGCATCCAAGATCTCTCGGCTGTGTTGTAGAAGTGGGGATCTGAACCCTCGGATCTCACTCCTGGCGAGAACCCCAAGCAGTTCCTTGCATTCAATCAGCCTCTCCACCTTGTCCTTGTATCCCGCGAAGAGTAGCCGGCCATCATGCTTCGTATCATGTGCTCCAACCTCCCCCGCCTTCGCGAGATATGTCAAGAGTTGGGAAGATAGTGGGTAACGCGCACTTGGAATATTCCAAGTTGAGCGGATATTGAGTGCCCTCTCCACTTCAACAAGCCTGCTTGCACAATCTTCCAAACCGACCTGGGTCTCAACATCGTGGCTGACCGCGAGGGCGTAAGCGCTGCCTCTCTTCCAGAAACCTATCCGTGGAATCGTCTTCCCTGAAGCGGCCAAAAGGCTGGCGAGGAAGATGGTTCTAAGACACTCGACAGGTCCAAGCATCTCCTCTCTGTACTGGGCAGAGCTCCTTTTCGACCGGAAGACTCGATTCCTAATGGAAGATGGGATCGAATCGTACGAGAAAGGCATCAATGCCAATACGCGGAATTTCCAGCTTGGATTCTCGTCCAATCGTGCGAAGACCAATCGGTAATACTCTGACACGAGGTCCGTTGAAAGAAGGTGGACATTCGATCCAAGAATCTGGTAGAGAATCGTGGTAGTATTGTCTTTCAAAACAGACCTAAGAGTTGATCCTGAGAACCGGTTTAGAGTGGTCCTCATAGAGACAAAAGTGCCTGGTGAAACAGGCAGATGAAGTAATGCTTCTTCTCGGAAGACCTCAAGGCCGAATCGTCGCGCGATATTCTTGGCCTCCTCGGGTCCGACTGGCGAAATGATCACGGGGCGTCCTGCCGGGAACGCCTCGCTGTCGGCGAGTCCATCTGTAAGAAGTAACTGATCTGGATCTTGAAGATGCTCAAGAGTGTATGGGACTTTCCAGAAATCGGCTAGCTCCTTGAGAATTGCCAAGTTGCGAGGCTCACTTGACCCAAGCGCAATTGGAGAAGTGAGTGTTTTCGCCAAGCCTATTTCTTGACTCCGAGTCTCAACAGAAGCAATGGGCCTACGATTTGCCACCAGTCCTTGGACGGGGAGATGTGCGAATATTTCTTGTTCTTCATTGCAGAGTAGTCTTTGGAAACTGGCCGCTCAGTAAATCTGTAACCCAATGTCAGTACTTTGTAGTGAAGATAGTATTCTAGCTCGTACCCGTCCAGCCAGCTCTGCCATAGGTCGATGCGTGAATCTTCCACGATCGTGGCCTTGTAGGCTCGGAAACCGTTGGTGACCTCAGTGCACCGGACGCCGGTCATAAACGACCAGACGTATGGGAAGAGCCTAGTGAAGATACTTCTCAAGAAGGGATTCTTTTCTCGACGGCCGCCTGGGAGAAACCGCGAGCCCTGAACGTAGTCGTATCCCTCGTCTATGATCGGCGCGGTTAGCCTGGGGATTTCGCGCGGATCATCTTTACCATTTCCGGCCATAATGACGATGAGCTCGAAGTTGTTTTCGAGTGCGTATCTGTAACCTTGACGTATCGCATGACCAATACCCTTTCTGACCGGGTTCTGGATGGTCTTGATAGGAACTCGTATCCTTCGTCCGGCCTCTTCGATTGCTCCCAGCGTGACGAGTCCAGGTTTGTCTGCAACGACGCATACCTCATCGACGTAGCCAGGCTCAAACCTTTCGAGAACGGTTCCAATTGTTTCTGAATCTCCGTAGACCGGAATGATCGCTATGGTCTTCATAGACGCGACGACCCTTTCGTGCCCCGTGTCTTCGCTGATGGGACCAGAGCGGGGAGGACCTTGCTTATGACTCGTGCGGGGTTGCCAAACGCGATGGCGTTGTCTGGTATGTCCCTAGTCACGACAGAGCCGGAACCGATTAGGGCGTTTTCTCCTATGGTCACTCCGGGGTTGATCACGCTTCCCGCGCCGATCGATGCGAACTTTTTCACCCTGGTCTCAAGAAGTTTCCATTCGCCGTGGGCCTTGGGGTACTTGTCGTTGGTGAATGTGACACTGGGTCCGATGAACACGTTGTCTTCTATGATTACTCCGGTTGGGATGAAGACGAATGGTCGGATCTTGCAGTTGTCGCCGATCGTTACCCCCTCTTCGACATAGACGAACGCGTCTATCTTTGTGTTTTGTCCGATTGTGCAGCCGTAGAGGTTTACCTGGTCATATACTCGAGACGACTGTCCGACTTTCGTCTTCTTGATGATAGAGTATTTCGGGCGTCTCCTCACTTTGCAGGTATCTCCTCGGCCAGGGGCATCTCAACTCGCACGGTTCGCTCCTGACGAAGCGACTCCCGTGCGGCCTCTAAGACGCTGACGACCCGGGCTCCGAGAACTCCGTCTGAGAGGTTGGCAAAGGGTTTGGAGTCCAGGCTGCTTGAAATGCAGTCGACGAAGTGCGTAACTTCCTCTCTTAGCGTGTTGCTGGGAGTGATGGAGATCTGGGCACTGCTTGAAGCGTGAAGGACGCCTTTCTGCTCCGAGCAATCCAGGTACGCCATGCCCTTGCTTCCCACAACGGTAACATCTCTGCGCTTTTCCCTGTCGAGCCAGCTTACTTCTACTTGAGCGGCCAGGCCACTTGGGTGTTCCGCAGTTATGAAGGCAACTTCTTCGTTCTCCTTAGTTCTGTATCCTTTTCCTCTGCATGTAATCTTGCTCGGCCACATGTCGAGAAGATAGTTGCATATGTCGAAGGGGTGAGGAGCTAGATCTGTGATGACCTCCCGGTATCCCTGTGGAGGTAGAAAACCAGTCCATCCGAACCGGACATAGTAGAGCTCTCCTAATACTCCGGTGTTGATGGCTTGTCGGAGTTCTCTTACGCCGTTGTTGAATCTGTGAATGTGTCCCACGCAAAGAACTTTCTTGTTCTCGTGCGCGATTTCGACGAGCTGGTATGCTTCCTTTGAACTGAGTGTGAGAGGTTTCTCCACCAGCACGTTCTTTCCATGCCTGAGAAAGTTTGAGGCAACTTCGAAATGGGTGGCGTTCGGTGTGCATATGTGTACTCCTGACAGCTGCGGGTCAGATAGAAGACCTTGGTAGTCTACGCGATAATCCATGGCTCCAAATTCCTGTCGGCATTGAGCCAGCATTGTTGGCGAGTTGTCGACGACGGCGTGAAGCTGAACTCGTCCAGTAGTACGGCCTACGTCAAGGATCTCTCGGATGACCTTCTTTCCCCAATAGCCTCCGCCTATGACGGCGATTCGGACAGGATTCGTAATGCTCACCCTACTTCCTTCTCTATTCAGGGACGGGGGATCTCACTAGCCGGGAGACGGTCCTGACTTCTTCCTCTGTGATCGCTGGGTGAATTGGTAGACTTAGCACGTGTTCCGCCAGCCTCTCAGCTAGAGGAAATGCTCCTTCTGAGTATCGGTATCTTGCTCGGTAAGGCGCCTGAAGATGAATCGGTATCGGATAGTGAATAGCAGCCTCTACTCCGTTCTTCTCAAGGTGCAAGGCAAGCTGATCCCGGTGGTCGCTTCGAACAACGAACAGGTGATACACAGGAGTTTCGCCCGACATCTCCGCGGGCGGTAATTCCACACCGGGTGCATCCGTCAGCTCTCTCCTGTACAAGTTCGCTATTCCTCTTCGAGCTTCGTTCCACTTGTCCAAACGTCTCAACTGGACCCTCCCTATAGCCGCGTTTACGGTGTTGAGCCTCGACGTGTAACCGATCCGTGCCATCGTATATTTCGATGCTCGACCACAGTCTCTGAAGCTGCGGGCCGTATCCGCGACTTGTTCGTCGTTGGTTACAATCATGCCGCCGTCCCCGCATACCGTCATGTTCTTGCTGGTGTAGAAAGAGAAACAGCCCACGTGTCCAAAGGAGCCTACTCGTCTTCCATTTTGCTCAGCTCCGTGAGCTTGACAGGCGTCTTCAATCATACTGATTCCCTTGTCGTCCGCAAGGTCTCGAAACTCGTTCATTCTTGCAGGATGTCCATACAAGTGAACTGGAATTATCGCACGAGTCTTCTGGGTTAGGCTTGCTTCTACCTTTTGTGGATCAAGGTTGAAACCATGGTTTTCTACGTCTGCAAATCTAGGCTGGGCGCCGGCATGAATTATTGCGTTGGAGGTAGCGAAAAAGGAGAACGGGGTTGTAATGACCTCATCGATCTGATCTATACCCATCGACTGGAGGGCGATTTGGAGTGCAGCTGTTCCAGATCCTGTTGAGACAGCATATCGTGTGCCACAGTAACGGGCAAATTCCTCCTCGAATTTGTAGACACTCTCTCCCATGACAAGCTTCTCATTTTGCAAGGAGACGGCGGCGGCTTGAAGCATCTCTTGATCTACGATGGGCCTCATGAGTGGAATCTTGAATCCATGTGTGACAGGCATTACAGTTTCAGCCCCACCGGCGGGATCAGTTGTGAGGACCGTTTCCTTGCTCGTACTTCAGCACCTTAGCGATTGAACTTCGTTTCTGAGTTTTAACTCTTCCTAGACGAAATCGTTACTTTCAATCGCTTTAATGACAAAGAAATCCGAAGATATCGGATTGCTGTACAAACTAGACGAGACCGGAATTGGATTAAATACCGCGCGACCAGAATTCCTACTTCAGACTGTTACCAGGAAACGGAGGCAAGCAAAATCGAAGTTGAATCCAGTTGTTATCCTTGAAGGCTTGCCCGTTATTCGCATTCCATCCAACCCCGAGAATCTTGACCACGAAATTAAGTCCATTGTCAAGAAAACATTCAATTCTTTTCAGGTGGCTCTAGAGGCCGTTATCTTATGAAGATGAATTTTCTTGAAGAAATAGGTGGCGTGAAAACGGCTCGAAGGGAAGCGGAGTCCATTCTCCTTGCCACCGCACTGTTGAGAAACAACAAACTCCTGGTAAAGGATGAAGAAAGGATGCTGAAACTTGCCATGAAGAATAAGGTTCTCTTACGAGCCGCTGGCCTGATCACACTCCCATCCGAGGCATTCGACGAGGCAACGAAGGATGCCCGTGAAGCCTTTGACCTGTATGATCAGATGAGCGAATTCTTCACCAAGCGCGGAGTCTCTTTCGTTGCGATAAAATCCTTTGACTCTCTCCCCGACATCGGTCACGATATTGACCTCCTCGTTCCCTCGCACGTAGAGCTCTTGTTAGCAGAGAAACTTTTGGTGAATGAATATCGAGTCCGCACTCAAGGGCTCACTCACTGCGACAGGTTGCTAGGAAAATTCAGCTGCTTTCTGCCAGGATACAAACACGACTTTGAACTCTACCCAACAATTAGCCAGCTTGGCGAGACCCACTTGAACCCAAATCAAGTCCTTCATCATCGTCGGAAGGCGACGCTCCAAGGACATGTTGTATGGATGACTTCAGATTCTGATAGAGTGCTAATACGCGTCATTCATGCGATGTTCCGACACAATTTCCTCAAGCTCTCAGACATATTGGATTTCCTGAAGCTAATTGAGACTGCAAGCACTCAGGAGGTGTTTGAGAAGATCGACAACGCTCGAATCGGCGACGCCTTCATCTTCTATCTGGCATCAATAGAGCGCTTCCTGAGAGCCTGCCGAGTCGAGAACGAAACCTTTCAAGAAGTAAAGAAGCTGGCCCAGGAAAGATTCGGCAAAGACAGATTGCGATTACTCAGACGTGATAAGCTCGTCCTTCCCTACAGGATTCCTACCATGGCAATCATCATGCTCTTCTTGGTCAAGGCCGCAAGAGAGGCTGCAAGTGCTAGATGGAGAAGCGCCATTTCCTGCGCAGTGGCTCCTCCACTCATTATTCTCGATTTCATCAGCGCCGCGCTCAGAGCAGGTGGAAGGGGAGGAGTCTGGTAATGAGAAAAATCCTCGTAACGCTGAGCGGGACCCATGGTTCTGGAAAATCCACCAACGCTGGGAAGTGCTACTATCTCCTCAACAAGGCGGGCTACAGATTTTCCTATTTGAGAAACCAGGATCTACTTGATCCCTTCGGTTTTATCGTCAGGCGAGTTGCCAGGGTACTCCACACCGACCCAACCGAGGTGGAGAAGCGACGGCCGACCAGAATTCTTTGGTCCCTCTACCTGCTCTTCATATATTGCCCTGTTCTCATTGGAGGAATACGTCTCCGGAGACTACTTGGCTACAGCACTGTATGTGACAGATACGTTTACGACATCATTGTAGCTTTTGGTGATTATGATAGGCAGGCTCCTCTAGAGTCCTTACTCTTGAGGCTGATCCCTCGCCCCGATGTGTCATTTGTGATGGACGCACCCGAGCAGCGGATTCTAGTGGATCGCCCCGAGCACACAGCTGAGTTCATTCGTAAAGAAAAGTGGCTCTACCTGAAACTCGTGGACGCCTTCAACCTAACCAAGATCAATACTAGCGACCCTCCGCCCGTCGTTTGGAGCAAGATAATAACACGTGTCAAGAGCGCCCTCGACGAAGGACCCTCGACGAAAGAAATCACCGTCCAAGCTGTTACCCAAGAATGAAAACCCTAGTGATAGGCATAGACTCAGCGTCTCCTAATCTGATCCAAAATTGGATAGACCAGCTTCCAAACCTTCGATCAATCTTCGAAACTGGTGCGCACGGTGTCTTGAAATCAATCGTCCCTCCCGAAAGCGTCCCCGCGTGGCAGTGCTTTGCCACTGGGATGAATCCCGCCAAGATCGGAGTCTACGGATTCACATACATAGGAAGAAATCGGCAACTAAAGTTCGGCAAGACTACCCCAGAACTTGGATGCATCTGGGACATTTGCTCGAAGAGAGGAATCAAGGTCGGAGTCTTTAACGTTCCAGGAACGTACCCGCCTTACCCGGTAAAAGGCTTCATGGTGTCGGGTTTTCCCGTTCCATCGCACAAGACTTGGTCCTACCCGGATGACCTGATGAAGAGACTCGACTCCGCTGTCGGCGGATACGAAATCGACGTTCCGCTTACGAAACCCACAAACATGAAAGGGGGAGAAAAGGCATACCTCCCTCAAGTTCAACGATTGCACGACAAGACCCTCCAGGCCGCGAAGCTGCTGATGGAATGGTACGACCCTGACCTCTTCGTAATGACCTTCCAAGCGATAGACCTAGTCCATCACGACTTTTGGAAATACATGGACACCCCAGACTCGCCCTTTTCCAACGTATTGCACGATTGGTACATCACTATGGACATTGCCATCGGAGAACTCCGCAAACTAGTGGGCGCAGAAACTCATGTGCTGGTCCTCTCCGACCACGGATCGGCACCTGTGTCGTCCGCCTTGTACATCAACCAGTACCTGGAATCGAACGGCCTTCTTACGCTCAAAGGTCCTGTTAAGAATAAGGGCGAAACCTACACGAAACTCAGGAAGTGGGTCTTGAAGACCCTCCCGCCAGGCGCCATCGCAAGCGTCTACAAAATGACCCCGGGCTTCATCGGCCACAGGCTCACTGAATCGGCCGCGATAGAACGAACACTCCGGGGCCTGATTGAGAATATCGATTGGGATAGAACTCTGGCTTTCTCCACAGGAGGACACCAGGCCCACATATACGTCACCTATGACCTGATCAACAAGCTCCAAGATAGTAGGGGCTCTCAATCCACGACAGACGTCGTGGACAAGCTCTGCAACCTGATGAGCCAGCTCACCGATCCAAAGACAGGGGAAAAACTTTCCCCGATATTCCATCTCAAAGAAGACGCGTTTAAGGGACCCTTCCAATACGATGCACCTGACCTCTGCGTCGAGTTCTACACAAAGAATGAGAAGGTCCAAGTTAACCCGAGGCTGGGAACCCAGCAGCTCTGGAGCTCTTCGCCACATTTCTCATCAATACACACCCGGGAAGGGTTCTACGGGATAACAGGACCAAAGATTAGACACGGGGTCAAGCTGGATGCGAACCTTCTAGACTTAGCTCCAACGCTACTGAGATTGCTGAATGTCGAAGCTACGTCCGACTTTGACGGTCGAGTCCTCGATCAGGTCATCGCGAATTGAGTTTGCCTGAGAAGGATCATTCTCCGACAAAGCAGCTTCCAACTCATCGTTCAGGAGGAGAACTAGTTCTGGAGGTCCGAACGAACTGCGAATAGCCATCAACGGATTCGGCCGCATCGGAAGATGCTTTCACCGTGCGATCTTGGAGAACAAATACCCGGACATCGAGGTGGCCGCGATAAACTCGACTTCCGCCCCTCGCACACTCGCACATCTCCTGAAGTATGACTCGTCCTACGGAACTCTTCTATCGGACATTAGCTGGGACTCGGAAGCCATCACGGTTGCAGAAAGGAGGATCCCTTGCCTCAGCCAAACGAACGCGTCAGAAATAGACTGGAATAGTTTCGAAGTCGACGCGGTACTCGAGAGCACTGGGCAACGTCTCCAACGAGAGGATCTCAACACATACATCAGTAACGGGGCTGGAAGGATACTGATCAGCGCTCCTTTCGAAGACGCCGACATCATCCTCATCCCTGGCTGTAATCTGGAAACATACGATCCGAATCTCCACAGAATCATCTCCATGGGGTCGTGCACAACTAACTGTCTCGCTCCATGTCTTGAGGTCTTGGACGGTGCTTTCGGAGTTGCACACGGCTTTGCCACAACCATACATTCGTACACCAGTGACCAGAGGTTGCTCGATGGGTCTCACGAGGATCTTCGAAGGGCCAGAGCGGCCGGCCAGTCGCTCATACCGACCCGGACTGGTGCCACTCAGACTATCGGAAAAATCCTGCCTCGTCTTAAAGGGAAAATTACCTGCTCGGCGATAAGAGCGCCGACAGCGACGGTCTCGCTTCTCGATCTAGTCGTCCAGTGCAAGAAAGAAGTGAACAGGAATGAAGTAAACAGTGTCTTCCAGGATGCATCCACCGGGAAACTGAAAGGAATCCTTGCAGTATCTGACGAGCCATTGGTATCGGTTGATTACAAGAAAAATCCGCATTCAGCGGTCATAGACGGCCTCTCTACAGGAGCGAATGGTTCAATGGTCCGCATATTGGCCTGGTATGACAACGAATGGGCATACTCAATGCGATTAGTCGAAACATTACAGCAAATCAATCGTTCTGAAATCATGGTACCCAACCCGACTGGAAAGTCCTGAGAAACCAACCTAGCACTCTGCCTCGATACTTTACTCCCGAAAAACCCGATGGCCGACTAATTACTACAGGATTGACTTCTGAAGTGAGCGTCGTCCTTTCCTCTGTTTCGCAAAAAAAGTACGTGACGCTTAAATCGACAGTGATCATTGCCTCAACGAAGGTCGAGTGTCACTCACCGGCAGGTTGCTACGATGGGCCAGGTAGCTCAGGGTCGTCGTTATAGGTTGATGAGGACACGTCGTTGAGTCGATGGGAATGCTCGTTCGGGCACGTCCTCGAGGGAAACTTTTTCGCTCTTCCGACCGGATCCAACGGAACCAGTGCGAGCACGGTCACCTCACTTTCCTGTCCTGCCTGCGGCAAGGCCATGACCTTGACGAGAGGCGAAGGAGCTATGGAGCTGCTTAAGCATATT
Source organism: Crenarchaeota archaeon 13_1_40CM_3_52_17 (assembly GCA_001918745.1). Taxonomy (GTDB): domain Archaea; phylum Thermoproteota; class Bathyarchaeia; order 40CM-2-53-6; family 40CM-2-53-6; genus 40CM-2-53-6. The sequence continues at coordinate 26,939 of MNGN01000002.1, forward strand.
CGAGAGTTCATAGGAGAAGTTTCTAGGGACCCCCAATATGGAACAGACGGCTCCTCAATGCTCACCGAGGTAGAGAGGCTCGAGTTCACAATTAGAAAACTAGCCGAAGAAGCAGCCAGGCCGTAGCTGACTTCCGTTGACTTCGCTGTTAGGGGAAAACTTTCGGCCAGAAGTTTCTCAACCTCCGTAATCTGTCGTAGACGCAAGTTTAGAAAGATAGGGACTGATGGTTCGGGACCTTGACCAGCTTCAGACCATCTCAATCGGACCTTGTTCGAATGAAGACTCCACTTGGAAAACTAATCACGGGTGCTCCGATTGAGACTATGCCGAAGCTGAAGGTGCACGTTCAGAAAACCAAGCCAGCCAAGGTCACGACGGTTGGCGACGTGGTTTCCAGAGAGACTCTCACAGCAGGAATACCAGTCAACCTGAGAATAGTAGACCAACTGACCCTAAGAAAACAGATCAGCCAACTCGAAATCAAAGCGGAGCGGATCTATAGAGTAAGCAATCCAGCAGGTGTTATCACAAAGGAAGCGTGGGACACGATCAAGCGGGCTGTGCAGGATAATGAGGCGGTAATCTATGTGGAAGGTGAGGAGGACTTGCTTGCGATTCCAGCCATCTTGGAATCTCCAGACAGCGCAATCGTTGTCTACGGACAACCATCGCAGGGCATTGTTGTCGTAACTGCGTCGCCTGATATGAAAACGGAAGTGAGAAAAATGGTGAACCGAATGACTGAGGAATAGGCGTCATCTCGATGAGATCGAGGCTTCAGGCTCGAGTGAAGCTCGCGCAGATCATTCCATAGTACGTGGGGACCTCGTATGACAACAGGTTTCCCCTCATCTTGACGACTCGGGTTAGCCCAGCCAGTATCGCCATCTGCCAGAGACTGTCAGGTTTCGCGTCTTCAACAAATTTCTTGCTCAACCCGGAAATTGATTCAAGCCGATTCTTCCGTATTGCCTGCGAGACGAACTCGTCATACTTGGCAGCGCTCTGATGAAACCCATAGGGCCCCGATTTCTTGTGAGCATGAGCCTGGTCAGCGCTTGCAATGAACACGACGCGTTCCTTTCTCTTCTCCGCAACCTCCGCAATTGTTGTCCCAAGCTCGATGTTCTGTCTTAGAGGAATCTCTCTTGACGGTGCAACGATAACCGTCCTTGCCTTGACGTGTTCCTCCTTAGCAACAAACCACATTGGAACAAGGGTTCCCCAATCCATCGGCATATCTGACGCGGGCCCTTCCGCAGTCCCATAATTGGCGCCAACAACCGGTAGATGCTTTCTGGTTGATTCTTCGAGGAGGTCTTGGGCGAATTCTCGGTCGCACTTCAGACCCAAGCTGACTTTCTTTCCTCTCGGACCTTTCAATTGGCCGCTGGAGTTCTCAGCGGTCACGATCGCAATGTTGTCTTGAAGTCTCAAGTTATGCGGAGATGCTAGAATAATCGTTTGCGGCCGAGCGTTTCGTATGTCTCTAGCAATTCTGCGTACGGATTCTCTTGTCTTCTCGAATAAGTGCTCGGTTTTACGCACTGCAAGCTGTGGTATTATGTCACCTCCATGTGGCATAATGCACGAATATTCTAGAGGCATTTTTAGGCCAGGCAACGCGTTGAGCTAAGCTGCTAGAAGATTCTTTCGGTGGCTCTACTGACGTCGACGAAGGAGCGTTGATGTCGCTAGTATTGAAGGGAACAGTATTCCTGCTCCCGCGTAGAAGATCCATTGTATTCCTAAGAACGTGGTTACGAACCCGCCTATGATATTGCCTATGGCAAGACCGATGCTCAGAACTATGCTGTAGAGGGCATTTGCAGACCCTCTCTTGGCCTTACCTGAGATATCCGCAACGTAGGCGAGTATTGTCGGGGCGACTGCTGATGCAAGAAAGAACATCGGCCACAGCAAGAACTCATACCTCACAAAATCGTTTCTAGGAAGGGACCATCCAAAGAGGAGTAAGAACCCCAACTCGCCAAAGGCGCCTAGTACCATTACTCTTGTCCGCCCAATCCTATCTGATATGTGGCCGAACACGATCGCCCCGAGCGCGAAGAGGCCGCCAAGAACTCCGAGGAAGATCAGAGTATCTCTGGTGAGAGCGATGTTCGCGGTTCTGAACGCCTTGGGGAGAAGAAAATACATTCCGAGAATAATGGTCTGAGCAACCCAGACGGGGATCACAGGACGTATCTTGCTTCCTATTCTTCTCTGTCGAATTTTCGGCTGTTTTAGCTCCCAGACCCTTACCGGTTCGACGAGGAACTTCGCTGCCATTAATCCCGCGAAAAGAAAGACCCCTGCAGTTACCCAGAACGCATATGACAAATCGTCCGCGAAAACGCTGACTAGGAGTCCACCGACTCCGAACCCGAGTCCGTAGCCTCCGAGATTTGCAAGATCAAAGCCTCCCATGCTCTTTCCACGATTAGTGAGTTTGGTAGCGTCGCCTAGGAGAGTAAGGGAAGTTACGGCCGCAGCCGCCGCGGAGACCCCCATAATGGCGTGAAGAACCGACACATAGAGGACGTTTGTGGTGAAGCCGATTGCCGCGGTGAGGATCGTAATCATTATCATTCCAATGATGTGGAGTCTTTTGCGGCTGAATCGATCAGCCAACCGGCCTATCGGCAACGCCGAACCTGCCTCGGACATAGGATACAACGCTAGTATGACTCCGATTATGTAGGGCGGTGCCTGAAGATAGAGTGGAAAGAGGATCGTAATCGACCCGAATCCAATTCTTGTTAGAAAGACGGCCACGTAGAGGTAAAGCACCATTCGCAGCCCGACCTTACGCGGCAAAGAGACACCTATCTTTGGTTCGGGCCTCTGTTGAGCTTGTAATAGGCTAAGTGGTCCTCTCGGTGTGATTATGAAGAAACTAGGATGGAAACCTTGCGAGTGACGCGGGAGATTAACTGGGCTATATTCTTCGTCCTAATTGTAGCACGTTCAACCCGATCTCCGCATCCTTAGCTTTGACCAACTTTCCCGGGAGCCTCCGTAGACCAATTTCTACCATGTTGGCGGATGATCCCACGTCCAGGTGGCCTCCGATTACTGAAAAGTCTCTGCGGCCTAGGGTTACGTGAACGTGGGGAAGGGGCTCGCGGTTCATGCTGGCGATGTTGCCGGAGAGGTTTAGGATTTCCAGATCATCTTCGAATGTTTCGTAGCTGTACTGTTTCGTCTTGAAGTCGTAGTGGCCGAGCTTGACCTTGCTGAGGGAACCGATGCCTTCGAGTAGGCTTGCGCCGAGCCTCTTGGTCTTGGCGAATTGTTGTAGGGATTGAAGAATGTCATCTCCGGATTCGAGCCTTAGTACGTACTTGTCGGTTCCCAATTGGGTGTAGATCATGAAAGAGTCCGACCGAGCGGCTCTGGTTAAACCTAGTTGAGTCGCCTTCTAGACTGTTCCGACCCAATTTATGCGACTACGGGAACAGTGGACGAGCCGTAGGGAATCACTGCGATATCCTCTTCGTATAGACTATGGTCAACGGTTCTCAGCGCGTCATCTATTGTTCTGAAGAACTTGATTCTCGTCTTGTTCAGTAGTTCTTCAACGAGCGCCGGTGCCTTAGGCGAGACCACGACGAAGTCCGTCTTCTTAGCATCCAGGGAGAACCGGTTAGGCTTCTGCGAGGCCTCTGTAACCTTTCCAAGCTTCACTCGCTTCTTCAAGTCCTCCACAACCATCTCAGGCTCCATCTTGCCATAGGTCTCCATCTCGGCCTTGAATGCGTCTCCTCCTATCCCTGTTTCAAGCGACGCGAGCAGCATTACCGTGGATTTGGGCTGGTGTGATGGAATCACGAGGCCTGCGGCGAAGGTTGCGGCTTTGAGCGCTTGATACAGATTCGTGCCGGTAGGTCCGTCTGCAACCGTGACCACTAGGGCAGATGGGCGGGATGTCACGGAGTGGGCCCGGCGGGAATAGTTCTCGGCGAGCTGCTGGTGCGCAAGGTTGGGATCTCCATAGGCGGCTTTGACCAGGCCGCCGTCTTGGTTGAGGACGAAATCTAGGATTCGATGCTCTATCTTCATGAACTCCCGAAGGACGCTAGGAACCTCGTTCATATCTTCCCTCGTCGGGTTGCCTTTGATCGCGAGCTCTCTGCAGTTCGGATTTCCGATTACGTATCCATGGTTTGTGGTTATGGTCTTGAGGCCTGAGCAGCCTGGTAGGAGAGCCTTGGCGCCTCCCTCGTAACCGGCAAAATAGTGCGGCTGAACGTTGAGGGTTGAGATGAGTAGATCCCTGTCGAAAAGTTCCTTGTTCAACTCGACGGGCGTGCCTCTGCTCGTGACCCCGATCCATTCGTATTTGCTCGTGGGATTCTTGACCGAGCTGACTTTGATGTTCTTCTGGTAGCGTTTGTAGATGTCTTCTCCGACCACTTTCTTGATGAAGTCTGGCTCGGATGGAACGTGTGTTCCTCCGGCGCAGATGATCTTGATATCATCTGTCTTCGGTTCGATCAGATTGATGAGATGTGAGATGAAGGGTGAGTGTTTTCGTGTGAAATCGGAGAAGATGATGGCGGGGCTCCAGCACTTTTCTCTCTCGAAGGGTTTCGCGCCTATCGGTGTCGCGAGGGCTTCGCGGAACGCGATCTCGACCGGCTTTGCGGGCAACGGTGTTGGTCTTATCCAGCGAATCTTCTCAGGGGATAGGAGTTTGCTGCCGCCGAATTGGTCTAGAACGGAGAGGCTGACCGTGCTGGTCAAGGCTATGGTTGGTATCGACCGGTAGCTGATTTAAGGATTATAGAATCGTATCTATGCCGGCTGTATTTTTGTAGACAAAGAAAGGAGGTCCGCCCTTTGCCTAGGGCGGATTGAATCTAGCGGCCAGATGTATTGGAGGTGGCCACGGACGCACCCTTGTAGGTGTATCCGAGGAATCCTCCGATGAGGCCTAGGATCAATCCGACAAAGTTCAGTGAGATTACCGAAAAGACGAGCACAAGTATTGACCCTATTTTCCTCTGAGCCGCATTATTGTACAGCAGCCAAGATCCGACGAGCGTTAGTACGCCTGCGATGCTACCCCATACCAGGATCATTGTTGAGCTGAGGCCTGGTATCAGTAGCGAGCTAACGGTGCCAGCTATGAAAGCACTGATCAGGGTGATTAGCCCTGCGAGCGCTGACAGCGCGAAGGCTGCTGTTGGCTTTGGCGATGTGTTTACTGCCAAAGTTCATCCTGACAGATAACCCTCCTATGTAGACTATCAACAGACTGTAACCCTGACCCTGTGCACGGCGCACCTAGATGCACAATCACGGCAAAGATTCCACAAAGCGTGTTTCTCTGGCTTCTGCCGGGCTAGCACAGGGATAGAAAGGCTGCTTCATGAAAGAGCGTGTGCAAGAGTTCTCCATCAACCACTCTTGCGTCGCGAGGTGTTCTGTGCAAGACCCCCCTCTTAGAGATGTTTTCTGGCTGTCTGGCACTGATTCCCTGCGAGTCTCCGGCTTCAGGGCGTGGTCTGGGCTTGGATGCTAGGGCAAATCTAGCGGTCCTCAGGAAGAGTTTGCTAGGCAACTAAGGGACATCGCGCCAGATTCGAGATCAGAGCTGAAAATAAGCGATTTACGACGGAAAAGCGATGCCTCATGGAGAGCGAGGAACGTGAAAACCGACCCTTACCGGGGTGACACCTGAGCAGAAGAGAGCAGCCCCGGGGGGAAATTGATGTTCGTCGCGGAAGAAATGTCTGGCAATAGCCTGTCTCGAAGCCGAGACACGTGCAACCGTCCACGATTCTCTTGTCCCGCTTCAAGGTTAATCTAGTGATTACTCACGAACTCATTTCTTTGAAGCCTCGGATGAAGTACAGAGTCCTTGGAAAGACGGGTTTGAAAGTGAGCGAAGTTGGTTTCGGGGCCTGGGCGATAGGCGGCAACGCCTACGGGAACAGCTACGGACCCACCGACGACAAACAGTCGCTCGCAGCCATCGGAAGAGCGCTGGAACTGGGATGCAACTTCTTCGATACTGCCGATGTATACGGTCACGGGCACAGCGAGGATCTACTTGGCCAAGCACTCGAAGGTCACCGATCGGATGTTATCATCGCCACGAAAGTTGGCGGCGACTTTTACCATGGAACTCCTCGAATGAATTTCAACTCTGACTATCTCCAGTTTGCCCTGGCGAAAAGCTGTGAACGACTAAGGTCCGAATATATCGATCTCTATCAGCTGCACAACCCTCCAATCCAACTGGTCAAAGATGGGAGGGTCTTCAAGACCCTTGAGAAGTTCAAGGCCGCGGGAAAAATCAGGCACTACGGTGTCTCTATTCACGATCCGCAAGAAGGGCTTCTCGCGATGAGAGACCATGAACTGGGAGCTATCCAGGTCGCATTCAATATCCTGCGGCAGGAGGCTAAGAACCAGCTCTTTCGTGAATCAAACAAGAACAATGTAGGGATCATCGCCCGAGAACCGCTTGCGAACGGGTTCCTCGCTGGCAAATTGAAGGCCGACTCCGGCTTCCTCGAAGGAGACATCCGGCACAATTTTCCCCCTGACTACATCTCCCAACTCACACTGGCAACTAACAAGCTGAGATTCCTGGAATCTAATAGTCGAACGCTCGCGCAAGCAACCATAAGGTTCGTGCTAGACCACAAAGACGTATCGACGGCAATCCCTGGAGTGAAGACGCCTGAACAGGTCGAAGAAGATCTCGTTTCCTCCGAATCCCCCTCATTGACAGGCGAGGAACTTCTTCGAATCAAGTTCCTTCGCGATCAAGGGTTCACTTAGTACGGAACGACCCCAAACGCGGGCGAGAATGACGAGATACCTCGTAAGGCTTGAAAACAACCAATCCCACGCACCGAACGACACGAAGATTATGCAAACGAAGATCCGAGAATTACTGGGGTCCACGGATAAGATCGGGAACCTTAGGGTAAGCACAACTGCCATTGAGTTCGACCTCTTCGCGGCGCCATCCGATCTCGGCAGAACCAAGAATCTCCTCGAAGCCAAGATCTCCAAGGTCATAACGCTCAGATCCCTTGAATCGCGAATTTCTACGAAAACGAAGAGAGAAGCGCTGCGAGAAGGAATCGATCTGTTCAACCAGGAGAGGTTCTGGGAAGCTCACGAGGTCCTGGAGGAGATCTGGCATCCCGCAACAGGTGTCGACAGAGATGCGATTCAAGGCCTGATCCTGACCGCTGCAGCGCTCGTTCATTACCAGAAAAACGAGAAATCCATTTGCATCTCAATCCTTGGCAGGGCAAGGGAAAAATTGGGCACGCTCAACGAATTCAATGGCGTTGACGTAAAACGCCTCAGAGCAAAAATTGATCGTATCTTGAAAGACAACACGCCGACATTGATCCGGATAAATTGGATAAAGACGAAAAACGCCCCGCCTGCTCGCTGAGGGTCTCTTCCCTTTTTGGGGGAGTGGTGAGAAGGATCAAGAGAATCTCTGGAGCGTCAACGAGACCAGACGAACTCGGCAACAACAGCGACGACGAGAGCCAGTCCTCCACCGAGCAGAATCGATGGAGTACGGAGAAGCGTGAAACCTCCCACAACAACGACGAGGAGTACGAACAGTACGAGTAGATCAGCGATGAAGTTCTTGTCCACTTGATCCGTATCAATCGCCTAGGTTTCTCAGCCTTATCGCGTCGAATGTTCAGCCGACGGTCGGAAACTGTACATAAGCTCTACTTCGCGTTCTTTCGCATCGTCTATCCGGTTATGGATCGTAGGAGGAGTAGAACGTTCCGCTTCCGCTCGCGCATCCTTCTCTTACTATAATTGTACCATTCAGGTCCGTATGGAATGTATTCGCTTACGCGGTACCCTTCCTCCACCAAGCTTGGCTTCAAGTCGTCTCTGATGCCCTTCAATAGTTGGAATTCGAAGGCTCCTTTGAAGTCCCTCGCCATTGCTCTAGCCTTGTCGAGGAGTTTTCCATCATGGGTGCCAATCCCGAAGTGGTCTCCTTCCGCGAATAGCGTTTTCATGAGTTTGAGGTAGTTGGCGTCGACATCGCTTCTCTTGCTGTAAGCCACCTCTGCGTTCTCGGGGTAGGCGCCCTTTACCAGCCGGACCCTTCCCCCGCGAGGTAGAAGATTCTTTAGATCGGACTCGGAGCGCTTCATGTTTGCTTGCAGACAAATGCCCAAGCGCGGATAGCTTGGAAGAATTTCGAGATATGTCTGTACAGTCGCCTCGGTGTATGGTGAATTCTCCATATCTATCCAGACGAACTCGTCATCTGTCGCGGCCTCTTCCAAGATTCGTAGGAGATTCGATTTGTACAAGCTAGGATTCGCAGCAAGCCCAATCTGGGACGGTTTAACAGAAATTGTCCCCTCAATCTTCTCCGCTCGTATCCGATCCAAGAGTTTGAGATACTCTTCGGTGTAACTTTGAATCAGCTTCTGGTCCGGAGTGTGTTCGCCGAGTCGGTTGAGGATTGCCCTCAGTTTTCTATTGTTCGCGTCGTGGGCAACTTTGACAGCGTCTTCAAGCGAGTATCCTGCAATCCATCTCTTCGCCACACGGTAGAGAAGTCTTTCAGTTATGCCTGGCATGAAGACATGACCTAGTACTCTGCAAGCTCAGAGCTGAGTTGCCGATGATTCTCGGGGTTAAGGGTTTTCATCTTTCCAGCCATTAGAGTATGGCTTCTAGAACGTCTAACGCCATTGAGTATTCGGATGTCCCGGAGGCGTCTCTCGCAATAGATGGCAGATCTTCTTTCCTGATCCCGTAGTCGCTTAGGTTCTTGGAGAGCCCGAGGTCTTTGACGAGGTCCTGGACTCGGTCGGCAGCATACTGTGCCTGTTTGTCTGTGCTCAGCCCTTTCAGGTCGTTTCTTTCGGCCACAGCGACTAATGCTAGCCGTTCCGGATATTTCCGAGCCTGGTGTCTCATTACTTCGGCGAGCGTTAGACAAGAAGTGATGCCGTGGGGGATGTTCCAGGTGGCGCCGATTACGCGGCCTATTGCGTGGCTCAGTCCTGTTCCGACGCTTTGAACTCCTGCGAAGGACATCCATGCCGCGATCTGACAGGCGAGACGGGAGGATGTTTCTGCAGGATTTTTGGCCGAGAGCTTGAGATTCTGGAAGAGAAGCGTGATCGACTCAAGCGCAAGAGCGTCTACGTATGGTTGGTGTTTGGGCGAGTAAACGGATTCGATAGCATGGTCAAGGCTCCGGATTCCGGTAGCCGCCCAGAGCCATGATGGTGTATTGATCGTGATTTTCGGGTCAAGGAAGATGAAGCGTGGAACGAGCCGTGGATCGCGAACCCCAGTCTTTCTTTTCGTCGTGTCATCTGTCATTCCTGCAGAATATGAGAATTCGGCGGCCGAGAGTGTCGTGGGGATAGCAAAGTGAGCGAGGGTAGGTTTAGCGAAGTTTTCTGAGAGCTCTTTCACAACGACTTTAGTGGTGTCGATAGGGCTGCCGCCTCCAAGGCTCACTAGAGAATCTGCCCTAGCGTTGTGTGCGTCACTGATTGCTTGCTTTATGCCACTGATCGGAGCGTGCTGTTTGACCCCTGAGAAGACGCCGGCGAGCTTTCGTCCTGACGCTTTCTCAACTACGTCTACTAGTCCAGTCTTGTCCGCTATGGTCTGTCCTGTTATGACGAACGGACGCTGTGAACCAATTCTGTCAAGCTCTTCGGCTAACCGCGAAATTGACCCGGGTCCGAAATGAACTCTCTCAATGGGCAGGTAGGAGTACTCGCCACTGACGACTTGAATCTCGGGCAAGAGCGTCAGCTTTGGACTTGGAACAGTGTCTATTTCTTGACTGGCGTCTGCCAGCTGAAGGGATAGTTTGGATCGTCAAACTTCTCAGCGACCGAGGTTACTTTCAACGGCTTCTTCGTCTCGATCATGATCGCAAGCTCGTTTGTCGAGTCCTTTCCGAGGCTCGCCTCGACAGCTCCTGGCTGTGGTCCGTGGTGTACTCCTCTCCGGTGGAGAGTGAACGATCCTACTTCTATTCCTCGACGGCTGCTGAAATCTCCGCTTACGTAGTAGAGGACTTCGTCGCTGTCAATGTTGCTGTGGTTGTACGGGACAGGTATGGCTTGGGGATGGTAGTCGAGTTTTCGCGGAACGAATGATAGTACGTCGAATCCCGGTGCTTCGAAGGTCTGGTGAATGGGTGGAGGTTGATGGACCCGTCCGGTTAGGGGCTCGAAATCGTTGACGTTGAAGATCCATGGATAGAGATAGCCGTCCCAGCCGACAACATCGATGGGGTGGTAATCGAAAACATAAGACATCAACGAGTTGTCGATCTTGACCCGAACCTCAAACTCCCCGGAGTCGCCATGCGGCACAAGTTTCTCAGGTCGCCGAAAATCTCTATCGGCGTAAGGCGCCAGCTCTACCAGCTGGCCGTAGTCGTTTCTGTATCGTTTGGGAATCTCGATAGGCCCCGCGGATTCGATTACCATGAACCGGTTGTCCTTTCCATCAAGATGGATCCGGTACGTCGTTCCTCGCGGGACGACGACGTAGTCTCCCTCGTGGAAGGGGAGGATTCCGAATACAGATTCTAGGCTTCCTTTTCCTTCGTGGATGAAGTATAGCTCGTCTCCTTGGGCGTTTCTGAAGAACCAGTCCATGCCCTTGGAGGGTCGGACTGTTGAGACGAACACGTCATCATTGTAGAAGAGGGGCTGGCGTCCTTCAACCGGGTCCTTTGCCAGTTCGGTGTTCTTGGTGCGGACGTGGTGGTGTCGATGGAGGTCTGGTTGCCATCGAGTGATCGCGAGTTCCTTGAGCTTCTTGATGTGGGACACTTTGGTCGGGGGATTGATGTGGTAGAGGGTTGAGTAGACTCCGGAGAACGCTTCGGTCCCGAAAACCTCTTCCTGATACAATGACCCATCTGGCTTTCGGAACTGTGTATGCCTCTTGGCGGGAAGTTTGCCGAGGCTGTAATAACTAGGCAATCGTGGTCACTCTGAGGGTTTCTCGGGGCGTATAACTTTGTTTCTCAACTGTCCCAGTCTTTCTATCTCAAGCTCTACGGTGTCTCCGGGTTTGAGCCAGGGATGCACCTCTTGTCCAAGTTCCAAGAGTGATCCTGTTCCGACGGTCCCGGAACCGAACACTTCTCCGGGTTGGAGCTGAACGGATTGCGAGGCCCGGGCTATCATCTGCGGGAAGGTCCAGTGCATCTTGTCCATGTTCCCGATCGAGAGTTGCTTGTTGTTGATTTTGGCGGTCATCTTGAGGTTGAACTTGCCAGGCGCTGTCTTCCGGTCTTGTAGCTCGTCTGGGGTGACGAGCCACGGTCCGAGTGAGGTGGCGAAGTCCTTGGCTTTGGCTGGGCCTAGTCCGATTTTCATCTCGCCCACCTGAACATCCCGTGCACTCCAATCGTTCATTATAGTGTAGCCTGCGATGTGGGCTTCTGCTTCCGATTCTGGTATGTCCATTCCACCTCGCCCGACTACGCACGCAATCTCAAGCTCGTAGTCGAGAGCCTTAGCGTAGGATGGATAGGGGACGTTTTCTTCTGGACCGTAGATTACGTGCGGGTTTGAGTAGTAGAAGGCGGGAAACTCGTACCATTCTTGGGGCATTGGAAGGCCTCGTCGGGCTCGGGCCGTCTTGACATGTTCTTCGAATGCATAGAAATCTCGCAGGGTCGGAGGGTCTGGAACTGGAGCTTTGAGCCCGGCATCTTCGTTCCGGATCATGAATCGGTTGACATGCTCTGGTGGGATTCGGTTAAAGATCCTCCACGACACGGATTGGAGATCGTCCAGGAGTTTAGGGTTCCGGGATAAGATCCCTCTGATAGTGATCGCAGCTGGTAGGTTTTGAATTGATCGAGGAGCTGGAATCTTCAGCTTCTCAGCTGTGCCGGCAACTCGTTCGATGTCTAGTATCCATTCTCCCCACAGCAGCCCGGTACGGGTCTTGGTCGCTGTCTTCTTTGTGCTGTAGGCGACCAGTTTCATCTGAGGCTAGAGGTTTCCCCGTTTCGCCTGTTCCGCTTCTATGGACTGGAAGAGGGCTTTGAAGTTGCCTTTTCCGAACGATTCGCTTCCCTTTCTCTGGATGAGCTCGAAGAACAGGGTGGGCCGGTCTTGGAGGGGTTTGGTGAATATCTGGAGCATGTAGCCCTTCTCATCCTTGTCCACCAGTATGCCAAGACGTTTTAGATCATCTATCCTCTCCGAGATTCCTCCGACGCGCTTAGGAAGTTCTGCATAGTAGCTGTCGGGTGTGCGCAAGAATTCTATTCCGCGCTCGGCCAATCTTGCGACGGTGGCGACGAGGTCTTCGGTGGATATGGCGAGGTGCTGGACTCCAGCGCCCTTGAAGTAGTCTAGATATTCTTGTATCTGCGACTTTCTCTTTCCGGCGGCCGGCTCGTTGATCGGGAACTTGACAGTCCCACTGGGATTGCGCATGACCTTGGAGCGGAGGGCGGAGTATTCGGTGCTGATGTCCTTGTCGTCGAAGCTGATGAGCTGTGTGAACCCGAAAACGTTGCCGTAGAATTCTACCCAATAGTCCATCTTTCCCTCTTCCACGTTAGCGACTACGTGATCGACGTGTTTCAGGCCGACAGACTCCTCTTTCCCTGGGAATGGTGTGTATCCGGGGGCGAATATTCCGCGATAGTCGTGACGTTCGATGAACGTATGAACGGTATCGCCGTAGGCTGCGATAGCGGCGCCGCGGATGGATCCATGATCGTCTTTGAGTACTTTTGGTGCTTGTATTCCCTTGGCGCCACGCCGAAGGGCTTCTTTGTATGTCCAGTCAACATCCTTGACGCGCATGGCGACGTCGGCTACACCGTCTCCGTGGGTGATTACGTACCTGGAGATCGGATGGTCTGGAATTAGGGAGGAGGTTAGTAGGAGTCTGATATCGCCTTGCTGCATGAGATAGGAGGTCTTGTCTTTGACTCCTGTCTCAGGTCCGCTGTAGGCGACGGGTGTGAAGCCGAAGCCGTTTTTGTAAAAGTAACTGGCTTGTTTCGCGTTTCCAACGTAGAGCTCAACGTAGTCTATTCCCTCGATAGGCAACGCGTCGTTCTTCAATCTTGGATCGAGGGGATCGTTCTAGGTTGAACCTTTTAACCTATTTCTCGCCTCCCGAGATGGAGGTTACGAGATCGACAGTAGGTTACAGGAGATTGTCGGAGAAGAAGCCTAGAACAAGCTTCTCCACCTCGTCAGGCGCGTCCTCCGGGACGAAGTGCCCTGCTTTGACCTGGGTCAACTTTGCATTTGGAATCATATTGGTCACTCTCTCAGCGTAGGTCGGAGCCGTTTTTCCCGTTCCCCAGATCACGAGTGTTGGAATTTTCAGTCGTGGAAGACCTTGCTCGATTTCTTTCATCGGTTTGAAGCTCGGGTGCGTGGGCGAGTCCGGAAACATTCTGGGAAATGCTTGGTAGGCTTTCTTCGCTTCGTCGTCCGGGAAAGGTGCCCAGTACGCTTCCATAACACTCTCCGGGATATTCTCAGGATGGACTGATGATTCCTTGATAATCGCCGGAGTGATCTTTGCGGCCACTTGAGGTGGAAGACGATAGTCTGATGTGAGAAAGGTGTTCATGATAACTAGACCCGAAACGTTTTGGGGGTGTCGTATCACGTACTGCATTGCCAGGGGTCCTCCCCAATCGTGCAGAATCAGAATTAGGTTCCTAAGCCCTAGGGATTCGATATAGCTGGAAACTATCCTGGCGTGGTGTGGAAAGTCATGGAGGTTCGGGTCTGGTTTGTCCGATTTTCCGAAACCCATTAGGTCGAACGCTAGAGCGCGGTGACCGGAGCCGGTGATGGCTGGGACGAGACGCCTCCACATGTAAGACCAAGCTGGGTTGCCGTGAACCATCACAACTGGACGGGTGCCGGAGCCCTCGTCTACATAATGGATTGCCAGCCCGTCTAGGTGAACCCATCTCTCCGCGAACGGCCATCCGTCGAAGTATGGCCAGCCTTGTCGGATCATCTACAAGCCTCTCGAAAACAGCCTGTTCGGTGACGAGATGCGCCACCCTGTTGTGATATAGGGGTTTAGTAGCCTCAGGCTCTTCATTCAGGTATCTGGTACTTGACTCAGGCAATACCGATTCAGTGACCTTTTCGCGATTCGATGCAATTCCTGCTTTTGTGTGGATTGGTTGTTCTGTCCGGGCGGGAGAAACCGTATATTCCGTTGCCACCATAACACCGTTTGAGCTGAGCTCAAATGGACTGGGGGATGAAAAACCGGCTTTCAAGAATAATCAAGCCTGAGACCGGTCGAACAGTAATGCTTGCAGTAGACCATGGCTACTTCATGGGTCCCACGCACAAGCTGGAGGAGCCGCGGAAAACGATCGAGCCCCTTCTATCCTATTCTGACGCCATAATGTGCACTCGTGGCGTGCTGAGGACTTCTGTTAATCCAGGGTCCAATGTGCCGATTGTTCTCCGAGTTTCAGGTGGAGCCAGCATCATTGGAGAGTCGCTGACTAACGAGGCGATTACAACATCGATCCATGACGCCGTCAGGTTGAATGTGGCGGCGATGGCTCTTTCGATCTTTGTCGGGTCTGCGCACGAGCATCAGACCCTGACCAATCTCGGCAAGCTCGTGAACGAGGGGGAGGAACACGGTATTCCAGTTCTCGCCGTGACAGCGGTTGGGAAGGAGTTGGAGAGGCGTGATGCGCGCTATCTTGGTTTGGCTTGCAGGGTCGCGGCGGAGATTGGAGCCCATTTTGTCAAGACATACTACTGCGAGGATTTCGGAAAAGTCGTGAGAGGCTGTCCAGTGCCGTTGGTTGTAGCGGGAGGGCCCAAACTTGAGACAGAACTGGACGCGTTTCAGCTCGCGCATAACGCGATCGAGGAGGGAGCTGTAGGCGTGGACATGGGCCGGAACATCTGGCAATCAGAGCACCCAGTACCGATGATAAAGGCAGTTCGAGAGATAGTTCACGGAGGCGTGACTGTGAGGGAAGCCCAGGAAGTCTACAACCGGTCAAAGAATACTAAGGAACAAGTACTCCTTAGACCGTCAGCGGCACGCTAATCGTGTTGGAAGAGATTTTCGATGACGAGGAAGCTGTACTGGGAAGAACCCTACTCCAAGGAATTTGCTGCTAAGGTAGTTTCTGTCGAACGGCAAGTGGTTGTTCTGGACAAGACTCTGTTCTATCCTCGCGGTGGCGGTGTCGCTTGTGATACCGGAACTCTAAACACGTCAAGAGTCCAAGAGACGACAAAAACTGACGACAAGATACTTCATGCATTAGAATCTCCTGCATCTTTGAAGGCTGGAGAGAAAGTGACCGGAAAAGTCGATTGGGAGAGGAGACATAGACTCATGAAGATGCACACTGCAGGCCACCTTCTCAGCTCGCTATTCTATTCGAGGGCCAACTGTCGAATAACGGGGAACCAGATCGATGTCGACCGGTCCAGGATGGACTTCAATCTAGAATCGTTCGATCGAACTCAGATCGAAGGGTACGTGGCAGAAGCGAACGAGCTGATAAGAAAAGACGCGCCGGTCAAGACCTACTTTCTAGGCCGGGAGGAAGCCCTCAGGCTCCCGGATATGGTGAAGCTTGCCCAAGCCTCACCGCCAGCAGAGGCCCAGCTTAGGATTGTAGAGATCGAAGGCGTTGACCGTCAGGCCGATGGAGGACTACACGTGTCCCATCTCAAAGAAATTGGACAAATCCAGCTACTCAAGTTAGAGAACAAGGGTAAGACGAACAGACGGTTATACTATGACCTAGTTGGAATCGGCATTACCCGTTCTCCCGATTTGACTTAGGTTAACCTCTCAATCGTCCCCGTTGCCAGACACACGTCGAATTGGACGATGAATTAGCCGGTTAACAGAGAGTCCTGTCACTGAGAATAGAAAGAAAACGGGGAGGTTTCTCGTGGTCTAGGGCGTCGTCACCGGGACGAGGGCAGGGGATAGGGTCGACTTTCGTCGGTTCCGAGAAATAGCCCACAACGCCCCACTGGCGAGAACGGCGATTCCCGCGCCGGAGAGGAAGTAGATCATTGTCATGTTGAAGGGGAGGTTACCCGCGGGCAATGCTGAATTCGAACCGTTTCCTCCAGAGTTTGTGGATCCTGTTGAGGTGGAGCTCTGTGTGGGTTGAAGGGGCATCCGTTTTGATAGGTCGAGATTGGTGTTGGAGAGGCGTAGCGTGAACGTCAGCTTCGATGACACGGTGCGGACTATTGAGACGGGAGTTGTGACAATGATGCCGTTGTTGTAATATCCGTTGTTCGAGCCGTAGACTGTTGATCCCGTTGGATAATCGGTGGTGGTTTGCGTTAGCGAAGAAATTGTCGATGAGAAA
>MNGN01000048.1 GCA_001918745.1 Crenarchaeota archaeon 13_1_40CM_3_52_17
CGTCTAGATTTAACGGCTTTGAATGCATCCATGAAAACTTTGGGGCATAGCTTCTTGAGACGGTTTACAGACTCGGATTTAGGCAAGAGGTTGGCAAAGACGGCGCGGCTACTCCTCGGCACGTCCGGATGGTCGTACCCGGAGTGGGTAGGGGTATTCTATCCGACATCTACAGAGAGCAAACTGAAACACTACACTCAAGTATTTCCGACCGCCGAGATCGATTCCACGTTCTATGCGTTCCCTCAGCCTGGCACGGTTCTGGGCTGGAACAGATTCTCCCCCAAGGAATTCGTCTTCTGCGCAAAGATTCCGCAAACCATTACTCATGAGAAACTCGCGGAGATCGGTCCTTCCTTGGAGTCTGAACTTGACCGTTTTGCCGAGTTGATGCTTCCATTAAACAACAGCGGCAAGCTCGGGTGTCTACTTCTCCAGATGCCGCCCAAGTACAAGTACGACCTGGGCCACCTAGAGAGCTTCCTTTCCATTCTTCCTCATGGTTTCAAGTATTCAATCGAGTTCCGGCACAAGTCTTGGCTCCAAGATTCGACGTGGCCTCTCCTATCCAAGTACAATGTGGCATACACGATAGTGGATGAACCTCTACTTCCGCCTGAAGTTCATGTAACAGCTGATTTCGCATACATCCGTTGGCACGGGCACGGACAGCGACCCTGGTACGATTACCATTACACCGAGCAGGAACTGCAATCATGGGTGCCTAAGGTCAAGGAGATCGTACCATCTGTCAAAACCACATATGGCTACTTCAACAACCACTTCCACGGATACGCAGTTGAAAACGCGCTAAAGATTCTCGAGATGATGGGAAAACTTTCTCCGGGTCAGGCAGCCGCGCTAAACCGGGCTAAGGGCCACTTGGAGAAAGGAAAGGGTCCTGAGGGGTTAGGAGAATGGGTCAGGGGAGGCGACGATCGGCCGAAAATTATCGACCTGCTCAGCTCTCTGATGGGCGAGTCACGACTAGCACGGGCACTAGCTATCCATGATGAGGAAGTATCCATCAAGACCGCCACCACTGAAAGAGTTGTCGCGAAAATCCGCGATTATAGTCTAACAATGGAATCTGAAACGAAAACAATAACCCATGATTGCGGTGACTGGGAAAGATCCATCGAAACCCGCCAGCTCTGCAAACACGTAGGCAAAGTCTTGCTGTCGCTACCCGAGAAAACCGCGCTGGAATGGGTCACGCAGATTCACGAAGACCCCGACGCATGGCGCTTCCAAAAGCCAATCGGGAAAACCATCGTTACCTAGGTTGCTGGCGAGGCTCCGCGGGAAGGTTTTTCCTCGATGACCATTCGTGCCAAGATCCTATGTAGTTTCTAGCTTTGCTGTACCCCATTGATCTTAGTGCGTAAAAGGCGGCTGCAGCGCGTGCACCTCGATGACAGTATACGGCTATGTCGGAGGTGGGGCGGAGGCCGTCCGATCGAAGCTGTTTCGCGATTGATCGACGACTCTGGAATCCGCCTCTTTCGTCTAGGAAATTCGTCCATTCAAACCATACCGCACCCGGTATTCGTCCCGAACGCGGGCAACACTCTCGTTTTTCTGATCCGTCATATTCTCCTCTGCTTCTGACGTCCAAAACTAGCCCGCTCCGGGAGGCGGATAAAGACCTCACCTGGCCAACTGTTGCTAGGACACTATGGTCCGGAGTAGCCTTGAACTTTGTTGGGACAACGACTCTCCGGGTCTTCTCGATGGGATACCTGGAATCCTGCCAAGCGCGGAACCCTCCTTCAAGCATCAACGGGCTCTTAATTCCTGCATATTCGAGCATCCAAGCGACTCGTGCAGCCCTCATACCGAACTCCGACTCGTATACGACCGTTTTTTCGTCACCTCTGAGGCCGAGCCGTCCAAGCTTCAATTCGAGATCGCGTTGAAACAATCTCAAATTCTTGCTGTCGGTTCCAGGAACGAAGTAGTGGAAGAGGTCAGCGTTTCTAGCTCCCGGAATGTGGGCTCTCGAAAAAGCGTTCCTAGAACGAGCGTCCAGGACAACGACATTCTTGGATGCTAGGTGTTGTCTTAGCCAGCCTGGAGTGACGGTGGCTTTCAGAGCCCTCAGAAATCCTCCGCTCTATTCAGGTTTGAGAATCTGCACCGGGCAGGCAGCGAGTTGCTTGAACCTTTCGGCATCATTCTCGGAACCGACGATAGTTCCATAGTGCATGGGGATCGCGAGCTTGGGTCTGATCATTCTTGTTGCTTCACCTGCTTCTTCAGGTGTCATCACGTAAGTACCGCTAACCGGAAGAAGTGCTATGTCCGTCTTGAAACTCTTCATCTCAGGGATTGGGTCAGTGTCGCCAGCGTGGTATATTCGAACTCCCTTGACGGATAAGATAAAACCAACTTTTCCGTCTTCTTTCGGGTGAAACGGTTTGCCAGGTTCACGGAACTTGTTCAAATTATAAGCCGGAACCACTTCGAGGGATATGTCGCCGAAGTCAAGCTTGTCGCCGGGCTTGACTGCCTTAACCTCCTTGACTCTCAGGCTTGAGAGCTCTCTTTTGCACGCCGGAATGGTGACGACGGTCGTTCCCTCGGAGGCAACTTTCCTGATATCATCGAGAGAGAGATGGTCAAAATGCTCGTGGCTGATTAGAAGGATGTCTGCCTTGTCGGGAATCGGGCGAACCTTGAAGGGGTCAATGATTACGGTCTTACCATTTTTAATTCTGAAGGAGTCGTGGCCGAGCCAGCTAATCTTAACCCCTTGGTACTCGAACAATCTACGCCCTGCGCTCAAATCTCAATTACACGATAATTAAGCCTTCCACGGAGACAACTGTTCGAGAATACCCATAAATCAGTGGATAGCCGATCTTTGGGAATATACGATGTACGACGTGATCATCATAGGGTCCGGCTCTGCGGGCTACACGGCCGCGATCTACTCATGTCGAGCAGGAAGGAAAACCGCGCTTATCGCAGGTTCGATACCCGGGGGCCAGTTGATGCTTACATCCGATGTGGAAAACTTTCCAGGGTTTTCTGAATCCATACTTGGACCCGAACTAATGGAACGCATGAGGAAGCAAGCTGAACGTTTCGATCCAGAAATTATATACGACGATGCATCCAAGGTCAACTTCAAGTCCAAACCTTTCGAGGTCACGGTCGGCAAACGGACTCTTCAAGGCAAAACGGTTATCATGAGCACAGGAGCAAACGCGAAATGGCTGGGAATCCCCTCAGAAACCAAGCTCAGAGGACATGGGGTTTCAAGCTGCGCAACTTGCGATGGCTACTTCTTCAAAGAGAAGGACGTGGTTGTGGTCGGCGGCGGAGATACGGCTTTGGAGGAGGCGACGTTTCTCGCGAACATCACAAGGACGGTAACCGTGGTCCATCGTAGGGACAGGTTACGTGCCAGTCAAATAATGCAAGAGCGTTCCCTGAAAAACCCGAAGATAAAATTCGTCTGGGATACCGTCGTTGATGAGATATTGGGAGACAGCAATGTTACAGGGGTCAGGGGTAGAAACCTCAAAACTGGAAAAGAACACGTTCTCAAGACAGACGGCGTCTTCGTTGCAATCGGATACGACCCAAACACTGCGATATTCAAAGGACAAGTGGAACTCGATCCCAGAGGCTACATTGTCACCCGGAATGAAACTGAAACGAACGTTCCCGGAGTATTCGCAGCCGGAGATGTTAGAGACTTCAGATACCGACAGGCCGTCACCGCCGCGGCAGACGGCTGCAAAGCAGCGATTGATGCCGACAGGTTCATCAGCGAACATTACAAAAACTGAGAACTAGATCCTTGAAATGTCCAAAGTGTGACCTGCAGCTCGACTTCGTTGGGCGTTACATCGTCCAAGAAGACTTTGAGGCGGGGGCTCCAGCTCAGATTCGCGATATGGAGGTCTGGCAGTGCGATTTGTGCAAGACTTACTACGAAACCAGCAGGAGCGGACAGCCGATTCCGATACACTTCATGCAGAGCATGTTCAAGAGGCTAGAATGAAGGCGAGTTACAAGATCTGCCCGTCAATACTCGAGACTCTCTGTTTTGTCGCTCATCGTTCTCGGCTTGCCTGGACGCTCGTCGATTCGAAGAGTCGAGGAAATTCTCTTTCCACCCATCGCCCGCAGAGCGGAGTGTGAGGCTTCCACTGCTCTCAGTATCGTTTGAACGTCCTTGGCCTCGAGGATGGTCGCCATTGCAGTGACCTGGTACTCAAGCCCATCGATTTTGGAGATAGCCTGCAGCGCCCGCTTAACGTATTTGCCAACACTGGTTCCTGTCCCGATTGGATGGATGCTGAACTCTGCTATGGAAACGATTCTTCGTCTCTTCAGAACTCGCACCTTTCGCAGGCGCGAACGCGTTCTATCTTGTTAATTCTTGCCTTAACTGACGAGACGATTCTGGCGGTCGGGAGCCTTTTGGCGTAAACCGTGAGATTGCTCGTACTTCTCAGTCTTGTCGATATCTAGCTCCATGAGCTGGACTGTTGCCTTCTTTATGATGCCAAAAATTTCCTCTAGCTCAGGTCTCTCGAAATCCTTCAGTGAAAGATTCCCAATCCACTGCATCCAACCTTGCATACTCTTCGCAAGGGTCGAGCAGCACAAGCCAATACCGTAAACGATGTCTAGGCGGTCTTGAGGATCAAGGTCCGAAATACGCTTGACCCTGTTCCTTGCTTCTTCTACCCAAGATTTGGGTTCGTCAGACATTTCCATAAATTTCTCACTTGTTTCTCGCTGCGAATCACTGGTCATGCAGAAGTTTCACGGCCTAACATGGCTCCCAGCTGCCTATCCATGATTCACGTGGCCTGTCCACACGAGTAAATATTAACGTTTCTCATCCAGTCCCTGGCGAGTCATACCGACTTAAGTCCTGCTCGAAGATACCTATAGAAAACTACCTCGGCAGTTATCACAACGGGAGTCTTCCTATAAGCGACACGATAGCGCATGAATGGGTTGAGTATGACGCGCAGATTGTCAAGGTCGGGAAGGAAGTCTGTCAGCTTCTAGGAGTTAAGTCAAAACTCTCTCGAGTGTCATGGAGAAAATGGTCCCCGTTCGTACGGGTTAGCTCCGACGATTGCATCTTCGCCGGAGGCGTGTTAGCACTCGCATGGTGGATGAGGGGGAGGCTCACGCCTTCAGAATGGAGGCCATTAATGGCGTCATCATTGATCTACAACAAGCGCCTCTTCTGGACGATGACAGAGGACATGGCAATAACCATGATAATGATGGTGATCCTCGGCATAGGAGGAATTGGATTGTTCTTCGAGATCCTTGGAACCGCCGGAGTCTTGTTGTACCTCATCCTCTTGTTCGGGCCGTTCCTACAATACCGATTTTCCCAAGAGAAGGGGAAGCTCAAGCTCAAGGCAGACGTAGAAGCGGCCAAACTACTGGGGACCGATGCCCACCTGGCCGTTCTCGAGAAGATCGATTCCTTACGGATTGACGACATGGAGCTTAGAAAGAAGAGGAGGCTCTCACGATATTTCTCAAGCAGCCCCAGCCTTACAGAGAGAATCCAGAACATCGGTGCCCTGCGATTTGATCAAGCCGGGCCATCAGCGCACGGAGTTGAAACCTAAACGGTGCGTAGCTTGACGAAATCTTAACGTCTCCAACAGACCCTGCAAAATCATGGTAACAGTAATTGCACCTCAACTATCGCCGCATTCCGATGCGTAGGTCTCCGAGTCTCAAACTAGTTAGGCAGTTCTGAAAGAATGGAGTAGACGGGTTTGATCGACATACTGTAAGCTACCCAAGTGAGCAGCCCGGCAACAGATCCTGAAAGGGCTAGCACGAATTGGAGGGGCAGTAGGATCGAGAGGAACGTTCTCAGGATGAATGATAGAATTAGTGGGAAAGCCATTATCGCCATCTCCAGAATACCCAGAACGGCTCCAATTATCGATCCAACCACTGTGACAAATCTTGGCCTTGGACCGTCGGAGAAATCTGGGAACCTTGACCCTATGGCAATACCCAAGCTTGCCTCGGCCAATATTACGACGAGCCCGAGACCTAGAAACCCTAGAATTACGAGTATCGAAGCGTGCAGTAGGAGGGCGGAGACGATCGCTCCCAGACCAAGTCCGATGCTTGAGACTAGGGATGTGAACAGGAGCTTGCTCTTAACAAGCATACTAGCTGAAACTGGAAGAGTACTAATGTTCCATAGCCTTCTTCCTTCTTGACCGATCGAAGTCATCCCAAGAAATAGCGAGCCCAATCCGATCCCGAACAGAAAGGGGATTACTAGAAAAATCGGGTCTATCTGGGCAGGTCCCGATGTGGACGATGGCGCAGGGGAGAAGATCGCTGGGAAGGATATCATTATGGGCATGATAATCGGGATCGCCATCAGTCTGACCACTTCTTTTCTTCGGGTTGCCGATCGAATTTCTCTCTTGAGCATCGCGACCGAGGGAGAGCTTAGGCCAAGGTAGCCTAGCCGGCTTGGCCTTGATACGGAACCCGCTCCTGCGAAGTGGATCGCTCCAGGGGTCACGGCCCAATACTTGGCTCTGAGTGATAGGGCAACGTATGAAAGCAAAACAAACAGTGCTACGCTCAGCCCTAGGAATCCTGCGCTTCCTAGAAAGTCGGATTGAAGCAGCTTGGTTATTGCGAGAGTGGGCCAGAAGACAGGAACGAAACTTGCCGCGGCCGCTGTTCCGACGAGAGAGCTTATGATCTGGATCAGGAATACTCCGCTGAATAGAAGCTGGGTAACAAGAAGTATCAGGATTATCCCGAGGATTCGCATGATAACCGTGACTCTACCGCCCAGCTTGTTGAATGCTGTGGATGCGCTCGCCAAAGCTGACCTCAGAATCTCGACACTGACCGACCCGACGGATGTGGATAAGAGGGCGATTGGAACAAGCACGAGGAATCCTACGAGATTCCCCGTAAGAATTCCTATGGGAAGAGCGTAACCGAAGGCGACCATCAGAAGCGGAGAATAGGTGTAGCTGGTCGAAAGAGCTGAAGCTGCAACATATTCTCCGGGTGTGATGGGCAGCCAGTTGATAGCGTCGGTGCTTTCGGCCTCTGTGGAAGCATTCACCTCCCACAAGAGTCCCATCGTGAAGTAGAAGCCCACGAGGAAAAGAGGGACTCCTCCAAAAATGGTTACGACCAGCTGATGCGCAACCGGCCCCGTTAAGGGCGCTCCGCCGGAGCTAAGGAAAACAGTTGTCAGATAGCCAAAAAGCAGTCCAGCGACGAAGAGAACAATTCCTATGAGGCCGATGAGAATCGGCCGACTAGTTATACTTCGAGAGACGATTGAACGTCGAGTGCTTCGTAGCCGCGAAATCATTAGAACTTTGGCAAACTTGAACAGAACACTAAGTCTCATCTGATGAGCGCCTCAACTATGTCCTCGACGCCTTTCGTTCCGGTTAGCTTCAGGAAGACATCTTCGAGCCCCGATCCAGGAAGCCCCGCGTTCTCCCTCAAGTCCTTCGAGGTCCCCTCTGCCAGAATCTTTCCCCCTTGAAGGATGGTCAGCTTGTCACAAATGGCCTCCGCTATTTCGAGAATGTGTGTGCTAAACATCACGGATACGCCTTCCTTCGCGAGTCCGTGGATAAGCTCCTTTACGAGTCTGGCTGACTTCGGATCTAGCCCATTGAGGGGTTCGTCCATGAGTAGGACACGAGGCCGGTGTAGCAGTGCTCCGATGATCGCGACCTTTTGCTTCATACCTTGAGAGTAGCTGCTGATCATATCTCCTTGTTTCCCTTCGAGGTCAAGGGCGTCAACAAATCTCGCGATGCGTTCCTTTTTTTGTTCGTACGGTATTCCTCGAACGTCGGCTATGAAATCAAGATATTCTGTCGCGGTCAGGAACTCGTACAACCTCGGTGACTCGGGAACATAACCCACAATCTTCTTGATCTCCATCGGGTTGGCTCGGACATCATATCCGAGGACATGAATTGTGCCGTAGGATGGCTTTGTCAATGCCATGATTGTCTTCATCAGGCTCGACTTTCCGGACCCGTTGGGTCCGAGAAGGCCCCGTACTTCTCCGGTCCCTACTGACAGTGTGACATCGTTGAGGGCGACCGTAGACCCGTAGGCCTTTGTCAGGTGTGAGACATCAATTGCTGAGCCGGTGCTTGTCATGTACGGTTCGTGGTGTTACTGGATTTGGAGATGAAGTTTAGCTCACCGTTCCCTGGGTCGACAAGAAAAGAGAGGAAGAAAGGAAATTGAAGGCGCTATCGGCCGGGAAGAGGTGGACCTGAAGGGGTTGGATCCTGAGTAGGGCTCGGACCAGTCGTTCCAGCTCCACTAACCGCGATACCAGCAGTTCTTCGTTTCCTGAATAGGAAAGCGAATAGCCCTCCAACTCCGGCTGCGACTGCCACCGCTAGGAAGATGGCTGTGAGCAGTCCAACGTTGCTAGCCGGGGTGTAGAATGCAGTGTAGTCTGGGTCGTGTACTATCTTGTATCCTCCCCAAGTTGGGTAGGATATGACATAAAGGTAGTCGGCCGTAGTGAAGCTTACGAGACCCGCTTTTGCCTGCTGGATCAATCCCGGATCAACGTTCGCCACGAACAGTGGTAAGAAGCCCATGAACGTGTTCTGGAATCCGAAGACTGGGTTGCCACCCCATCCATGGACATCAACAGTTCTTGCGTTCACGTTGTTAGTCGAGTATGTGCTCTCGGAGCTATCTGCGGTGTAGTTGTATAGCTTGTACATCGATTTCACGCCAAAATTCGCTTGAGAGATCTTGTCACCATCGTCGGCGGTGGTCGTAACGGAAGTGTGAGTGACATCCGTGGAATTGCTGTTGTCAACGTTTGCTCCTGAATCATCTTTGTCGGCAACGGCGTGGCTGGCGATTATTGCCTTGTTTGCAAGGACTACTGAGAGCTTGAACTGCTTCGCTTGCAAGTATTGGTATATGTTCGGTGTGTTGGGTGCTGTAACTTTGGTGCCGTTCAGATAATAGGTCCCCGTCGAATTGAGGTGAGTAACCGGACTCGTTGTTAACAAGTACAGATCGGTCATACGTCCGATAGTGTATGTGGTGGTCAGGGTGGCTGTCTTAGAAGCTGGGTCAATAGCTAGCGCGTAGTTGAAGGTCAATTCGTTATACTGTGCAAATCCCCGTGGAGCGTTCTGATCCCACCATGGTGCGAGGGGATCGGGGTTTATTTTCCACCAGATGGCGTTGAGGTTGGTGTATTTGAGCGCCCATGTGAAGTGTAGACCATCTCTGCTGGTGGTCATCGGAGTAACTTGACTCGTCGCAACGTATGTTACTGGGTGACCGGTTAGAGCTGCAAGGTTGACGCCGAGACTGAAGCTAGCGTAGATTTCGTCATTCTTGTCAGGTGAATTTGGATAGATATCGGTGCTGTTCTCTTTGAAGCTAACGAGGCTCAAGAATGAAGAAGCTGTGATGACGTCTTTCCCTCCAACGGTCTTGTAGTGTTCGAAGAACGTTTGGAGAGGCACTGTTACGACCATACCATTATGGGTGGCGTTTACGAGACCGGCGTAGAATAGTTGGAAGCCTCCGACATTGACGAAGTTAGTGTAGATGTATGCGTGCTCGTTTGTGGGAGGCGCGGTTAGGTTGTGCGCGGCAGCGTATTGACGAACGTAGCTGTACCAGTCCACTACTTTGGAGAAGCTCTGTGCTTGGAAGTCTCCGTTGCTAACGGTATCTGCACTCGCTGTGTGCGTGGCAATTGGGATCAGAAATAAGAGTCCTAGGACGATTAGTGGCAGGGCTCTGATCCTGGTTGATGGGTGATGCATTGTTTTTCGATCCTAACGCGCCCGAGTTCGGCGTG
Source organism: Crenarchaeota archaeon 13_1_40CM_3_52_17 (assembly GCA_001918745.1). Taxonomy (GTDB): domain Archaea; phylum Thermoproteota; class Bathyarchaeia; order 40CM-2-53-6; family 40CM-2-53-6; genus 40CM-2-53-6. The sequence continues at coordinate 9,860 of MNGN01000048.1, forward strand.
GTCGAAGATAGAACTCCTGTTACCGCATCAGGACGCTTCTAGAAACAGTTGTGCGGGTTACTGCTGGCCTGGTTAAACTGGGACCTTAGTTGTCTTCGGCTCCATTGTCCCCGCCGCCCCAATCGTCGTCTTCGCCCCACTCATCTTCGCCACCCCAATCCTCATCTTCGCCCCATTCCTCCCCCTTGGTATAGGGTATCATTTTGATCGTCTCCGAAAACTAGGGTTTATCGCGAATTGTGCCTTCTTAAAAGGCTTCCCAAAAACTCTCGAAAAATGTGACGATTGGAATAGTCTGGACGGCGCGCCTCGTGAATCAACCGTGTATTTGCGATACGAGACCACGTTTCTTTGTCAGGCTGGCCCAGCAGAGATGTCGGGTATTGTGAGCGACGCCGTATCGCGCCTTGCGATCGAGAGTGACAATCCCCAGTCCTCTACCGGCTAGTTTCGTCACCCGCTTGACCGTTTGGGAAGCTGCTTGCTGTGCGGTTAAGCCCTCCATGGCGTCGCAGGCCGATTTGGAAACGACGAATCTCATCGCTATCTCTCCAACACCCGTGGCCGTGGCCGCGCCTATCCTGTTGTCAGCGTACAATCCGGCTCCAAGGATCGGGCTGTCGCCAATTCTGCCCGGCAGTTTCAACGAGACCCCGCCTGTGGAATCTGCGGCAGCGAAGTCTCCATTCTGATCAATCGCAAGGGCTCCAACAGTGTCTCCGAGTATGCTTTGGCCTTTGCTCCGTATTAGTTTCAGATTTCTTGACAAATTACCATGGAAGCCTTTTGCGAGGCGTCGTTTTGCCTGTTTCCATTGGTAGACTCGCTCGGGAAGCCTCAAGTTGACTTTTGGCAACCCAAATGCTTCTCCGAGCCTCTCGGCACTCTTACCGGCAAGCAAGACATGATCAGTTCTCCCCATTACAAGTCTCGCCAGACTTACCGGGTTCTTTGTACGCCGAAGAAGAGCAACTCCCGCGCCTCTTCGAGTCTTGCCGTCCATGATTCCTGCATCTGCTTCAACGCGACCAACCAGATTCAGGGTTGACCCGCTGCCTGCATTGAAGACTGGGTTATCCTCCATTTCCAAAACCGCAGCCTCAACGGCTTGAATCGAAGATTCTCCTTGTTGAAGGAGTCTGAACCCTCTGGTTGCGGCCTGTCTGACTCCCGACAATCCAGCTGCCTGCTTCGATTTGGGCCAATCCCCAGCGCCGCCATGAACGATGATTGTCGGACTTACCAAATTGTGTCACGGCGACGGGATGTGAACGAGATATAAGAGTCGACTTGGTCTGGGAAAGCTACAGGCAATGCTGACTCAATTTCTCAACATTAATGGCGAGTCGATTCAGAAAGCGGCAGCCGCAATACAGAAGGGTGGAATTGTAGTCTATCCAACGGACACGGTTTACGGGCTAGGATGCAATCCCTTCGATGAGAAAGCGGTCAACCGGGTATCAGCGGTGAAAGGAAGAAGCAAAGGGAACTTGCCAATCCTAGTTGACACTCTTGGCAGGGCGAGAGAACTGGGCGTTATAAGCGGCGATGTCGAAACGCTTGCGTTACGGTATTGGCCGGGTCCACTAACCATCGTAGTTCCATCTCAGGCAAAACTCCCTTTCCAAGTAACTGGTCTTGAGAAAATGGTTGGCCTAAGAATCCCAAGCCGAGAGGACACGTTGGATTTGATATCGAAAGCTGGAGGAACCCTTCTAGGGACCAGCGCAAATACTTCCGGCAACCTGTCACTGAGAAACGCGGAAGACGCGTTCAAGGTATTCGAAGGCAAAGTTGACATCGTTCTGAACGGAGGCATAACGCCCCCCGGCCTTGAGTCCACAGTTGTAAGACTGACCGAATCTGGGATCCAAGTTCTTCGGGAAGGAGCGATTAGGTCAGGAGACCTTAGAAATGCTCTCCCCCCGAGGATCAAACTGCAGGAATAACTAGGTTTGCTGAACGAGTTCAATCTTCTCGTATCCAGTGCGAGGGGCAATGAGCAGGAGGCAAACTCGGAGCTGCGATATCTCATATCAGAACTGGGAGACCGATCCGCCGAGACGAGCTATACCCCGGTCAGCGGCCTAACTGTCGCCAAAACGTCGTTAGATCCACTTAGAGTGGTGCGGAGCCTTCGGGCTACTCTGAAAGAGAAACCATGGGAGTTTCGGTACGTTCTCAAAGTCAAACCAGTTCAGAGAGTTGTGCCCACAGAGATTGAGGCGATTGGGAATGCGGTTTCAGAGAAGTCGGGCGCGATTAAGGACGGTGAAACGTTTCGCGTATCAATCGAGAAACGGAGAAGCGATGTTTCATCGAAGGAGGTCATCGACGCAATTGCAACAAAGATTCCAAGAAAGGTGGATCTACGGGACCCTGGCAAGATAGTCCTAGTAGAGATTATTGGCAAAGTGGCTGGAATCGCAGTCATCCCACCGGACGGCATATTGGGAATAGAGAGAGAAAAGAGGAGTCTAGTTCTCCAACGCTAAGAGTGCGGAGCGCTCGATCACGAGCCTCTTCAAGAGGCTATACCCAGTTTCACCTGGTACCCTCGACATGTTCAACTGCCTGTCGGAGATATTGTAAGCTCTCCTCAAATCCTCCTGTTTTTTCGTAGTCTCGACTTCTATTACGGTATCGTCAGGGATCCCTCTGACGACATCTCTCGCCCTATCAATCAAAGCCCGGGGGTCGATACTATATTGTGAAAGCCCGACCACAGCCAGTTCTGTACTTGACTCAGTTACACCGAGAAACTTGATCGCCTCGACTATTTGGTGTTCTCCTGTGGCGAAGAGCAAGAACTCCATTGAGAGGTGCTTCGCCCTTCGACTCTTACCTGTGAATGAGTCGACTGCGTTTCTTGCAGCGAACCCTATGTGTTCGACCCCAGCAATCCTATCGGTGCGCAATAGCTGAAGCTCCAGGCCATCAAATGATTTTCGTAGATCTCGCAGAGCTTTCTCGGGGTCAACGACTCTCGCGTCTCGGAATCCTTGGATCCATAGGAAGTACAAGCCGATCCTTTCAGTTATCATCGATCTAACGCCGAGAGCTTACGAATAAGCGAGGCGCCTAGTCCGCTGCCTTTCAACTCTTGAATTACAGCGCGCGTATTCCCGGCCGACTTTAGATTGCGTTTGATTAGGTGAATGGCCTCCAGTCTCTCCCATGGAAAGATGACCCACTTTGCCGTTCTTCTAGCGTAGTGATTGGGTTTGAAGATGCTCTTCGGTTTCAAGTAGAGCGTGCAGACCCTAATCTCTCGCGCTCCCTTTCGAGCGAGATGCTTGACTGTAACACGCAGACTGTGTCCTGAGTCGGTCACATCGTCAACTACCAGAACTCGTTTTCCAACTACCTCGGAAGTGACCGGTTGGGTGATCTTTGGCCGTTGTGCAGTGACTCCTATGTTCTTGTAGAACTCGACCTTCATATTGGCAAGATTCGGGTTTTCCAACAGATCGCTCATGACTCGAGCGGGAGGCCAGCCGCCTCTAGAGACTCCCACGATAACTTCAGGAGAGTAACCCGCACTTTTGATCTGTCGCGCAAGTTCTATCATCATATCGTAGACGTCGTCCCAGCTCGGAGCAACATATTTCGGATTCTGCATCGTACCAAACCCAGGAGCTTAGCTCGCTCACGAATTCTGGTTCCATTAATCCTTTGTCGGTGTGGTGACTATTGCTGCCTACCAAACCCAATATACGAGTTTGAGACATGCCTTGTCCGGCGTTTCAAAGGTCGCGCCTTGTGATCGGAAAAACGCCAATGATGTGGACTGACCTGCACAGAGGGCACCTCGCCCGGATGAAGAAATGCATCTCCACTGAAACCTAAGCCAGACCGGAGAATGCACGATGCGGAACGATCGGAGTTAGTGGAATCCACAATACCATTTTCGTTGCCAACTGAACTTCCAGGAGCAAACTGAGGTAATTAGGTGGAAACCATCGGCGCCGCTTTTATCAGGACCCACCGGCAACATTCGTATTGATACCTTATGGAAAGGAGACAAACACCTACCTCCCAACCTCAAGTATCGCACGCAACCGAGCCACGGGACGCTTTTGTTGAAGCCGTCCTAGCTAGCCGGATCCTACTGATTCTGATCCGGTAGCCCGATCACAAGAACCGAGACTAGCTACTTTCAAGACTCGAGCGGACTCTCAGTGGAACCTGGAAGAAAAACTTACTGAAAATGTCGGCTCCGTTCGACCGGGAGATATTTGACGAGGGGGAATTTGCAAGCATGACATATCACAAGAATTCAAGGGAATTCGCCCAAAATCAGCCCTGATCTCGAATCTGGGACAAGCTACACAACGCGCTCTAGATTCGTTCGGGAACTGGCCTAGATTTCCCGTTATTTTCCCTTTTCATCCAAGCCCGGATCGCGCCCTGAACCGCATGACTCGCCGATTATCGATGCCAGACAGGAAATATTCTCTAGAAAACAGGGTAGGGGGTATTGCACAGAGCATCTAGCGACGCAGGAGCGGTCGAGAACTAGTCTGACCACTTCGAAGCCGAGACTATAGGAATAAGGGTCTCGGTGTCGGTAACATCCCCAATCGTCTTGATACGTTCAACGATGAACCAGTAGATACTCTGGGCGTCAGGCTCAAGGAGCTTTCTAGGAACCTCCACAACTGCCATAATATCATGTCGGCCGGGAATGACATGAACCTCTTTGACCTCGGCAAGTTTGAACAGTGCGTCAGCAACCTTCGACTCCTTGCCCAGGACCGCCGCCACATAGATGAAGGCCCGCACATGCCGCTTCATCTCCCCCTCCGGATGGTAGTGAGCACCGACCAAATCTCAGATGTCTCCGAAACCGACCCCCTTGGGAACTCCATTATAACCCCTTGGACACAAAACAAACCGCAAGTCATAGAGCTAGTCACCGCCTCAATCTCCCTACAAATCGACACCGACCCAGTTACGAGACGAGGCAAGGGCCGGTATCGCAGAAATGATTAGGCTTCCTCACACAGACCTGCAACCTAGGCTAGCCTAGCGAGAACGTGTATTGACCTTACCAGAGCAGAAATCCAGACTCTATCTCCCGAGCTCTATCAGACTCCTTCTTTCTCCAGGCATCCGAGGACACACACTTATCTTCACAGTCATCGTGACTTTCCTCTTCGCCACAGCTTTCGTAGGCGCAAGACTCGGCCTAGCCCAGGCATGGACTCTCGTCTTCATTGCCGGCGCCAGCAGCACAGGAGTATACCTCGTCCTCACACCACTAGCATTATTCGAAAAATTCCGGACAGCAATCCTGTTTTCTAGAATGACAAGGCGAATCATCATCCTAGTACTCGCATACGCTCCGATGATCGCAGGAATCGCCTACTGGATCCAACAAGCAGGAACGGTTGAAGCCCTCCCCATTTTCCCAGCGTTCATCATCATCTTTTACACATGGATCCTCCTACAAGCCTACTTCATCGCGACACCCGTATCCCAACTACTCGTCAAAGTCGAACGAGGCTTGACGGGAGAAGGACACACGAAGAAGCTGATGAGAACCCTAGGAATCTCAGTGCTCTTCCTCCCGATCGCGCCGCTAACATACAGCGTATGGGCAATATCAAACTGGCTAGGCTCAACCTATCGCAACGTCCAAGGCGCGACCGACAAGATCATCATCTGGACTATGATTGTCACAGTACTTCTCCTCGCAACCTACTTCTTCATCGCACTCTGGGGGTGGAGGGTTATCGTACAGAAAAAACCCCAAGCGGCCGTATTCGCAGGGGGAACCTTTCTAGTTCTCTGGGGATACCTGCTCTACCGAGCAACCACCATTGCGATTGGATACATTACACAGAACCAGCCATCGAACCCCCTGATAGACAGCGGACTGATGCTCGTTTCTGTTATTGGCGCGATGCAGACATTCGCAAGAAAGACCGTTAACCGCGCGGACAGACGATGGAGCCAAGTGCTACCCTTCCTGGTGTTCGCGTTCGGCTCAGTATACGCTGTCGCACAATTCTATTTCATACTCCAGGTCCCGATAACCAGAATCGATCTCTCAATCTTCGTCAACGCTACAGTATTCGCGGCCGGGATCTTCACAATGATGTTCCTGATAAGGAGACACTTGGTATCCGTAGAGCTGAACGCCTACAAGGCGAAAATGACCGGCCTGAGCCAAGACGAGTCTTCAGCGAGGCCTGCAAAGCCTCACCGATCAGTTTTCCGGTTGCCTTGGAAGAAAGCGTCAGAAACCCCTGAACCTCAACCCGGAGAGAAAGCGGAGCAACCGACGCCCGATCCCCAGGTTGCAGCGCCTACCGAGGCGCTCGCTGAGCCTATTGAGGCCTCTCCAGACCCGAATGAGACACTCGAGGAACCCGCACAAGAAAGCTTCCAGCCAGATGACCAAGACTACTAGGCTCGCTCCCTAATCGAAGCCTCTTTTTACCTGACCCCCCGCAACTCATCCAGCAATGTCTACAATACAACTAGCCCAGATCAAAGTTGACTCTAAGACCAGTGCGAGCCAATCCGAACTCCGGATAGGGCAACTAAGAATTCCCCTTCCCAACCGATTCCCCATCAGCCCAGAGAGAAACGCGCTAAAACCAGCGGGCGTAAAAGAACCACTACCCGGAGAGGTAGCAGTTCTCGCCCGGCTCGCTCCGCCCGACACGCTCAAGAGAATTCTTACTCAGGAAGAGGCCTTGAAGTCTACCGCGAGATTCCTGTCCAGAGAAACGAGCCCAGACTCAGTCCGTCTCCTCTATCTCGCCTTCAAAGGCGGAGCCATGGTAAAAGAGACGCAGGACCTAAAGACGATCCTGGACTTACAATACCTAGCTGGACTCGATATCATCACCGTCCAGCACACTGTGGACATGTCTCCGGAAGACTTTGATGGTCAGATCAGTTTTGCCGAGCGCTGGATGGAAGAGCGTGGCGTCGAGAAGCCGTTGATGCCGATTATACAAGCCACCGACAACAAGGAAGTCGGCGGAGAACTTGTCAAAATACTTGCGAAGCACGAGTCAGCCCAGATCGGGATTGACCTGAGAGGCGCATTCCACTATCATGCCCTGCGAGTCATGGAGGAGTTCAAGAAGAAGAACCCCGAAGTCTGGCTTCACGCGTTTCAAGTTCCACCGAAAATACGACTCGGAAGAAGCCCGATGCCATGCAGTCAAGGAATGATCCTTCCCATGTTCAGTATTGACAGTTTCTCCAGATGGATCGTCCCACCACCTCCAACGCCGCTGACGAAGGAGGTGATCAATGTTTTCGATCGAAAAGGCTGGGGAGCCCTGAAAAAGAGAGACTACGAGGAGATCAGAGGAAACTCGACAAGCTGCAACTGCGCAGTGTGCCAGGGAAAGGATCTGGAACCCTTCTACGAAGGCAAAGTCCTGGACGTGCTAGCAAAAGCAAAGGTCCATGATCATCTCGCCCAGCGAAACGAACTAGAATCTGCGAGAGCTTCAATCAAGAGGGGAGAATTCCTTTCACTGCTGAACTCGAAACAGTACCCCAGGGAATTTCTCCAACAGATCCCGAGGGAGGCGTGAACAGTCCAATCGGTTGTCTTATAGCCAGGGTAAGGCTGCCTTTGGCCGCGAGGTCGGATATGTAGATGGAGGCGGCGAGCTGGGTGCGAGACGTTCTTGAGAATTATTTGATCTGCGAATTCACATCCATAGACAACGGAAAGCCCGTAACATTTCCTCTGCTCTTTTTCTACAATGATGACCCCCCTAGGTTCGCTGTGACATCCAGCATACTGTTCTCTCGAAAGATTGAGCATATGAAGAAGAACCCGAAGGTCTCGTTACTCTTCTCAAATCCTGAAGGAAGCGGGGTCGAGAAGCATGTCATCCTCGTCCAGGGCGTTGCAAAATGCGATGATTCTGATCTTGACCACGGCTGGGAACGATATCTTCCCATGTGGCGCAAGAAGGAGCCCTACATCGACGGATTCCTGGCGGCCCGAGAACAATTCGCCTGGTTCTGGAAAAGAATCGTCGTTGAAGTAGAACCGAAGAAGATACTCGCATGGAAGAATGGAGACACCTCGAAACCAGCGGAGGCAATCAGCCTGTGACCTCCTTAGCTCTCGTCGACCCCGACAGATTATCACGGTTCAGATACGGGGTAGTCACCTGGATCGACAAGGATGGCTTCCCCTTCAGCGTTGCAACTGACTTCCTCTTGTCAGAGAACGGTGAGATTCTTCTGAAGAAACCCAGCGTTCCCGCAATGACAACTGGCGGTCGCGTTGGAGTTCTCTTCAACCATATAACGGGAATTCCGACGGGCGGATATACCGACCGACGCTACATGCTGGTTTGGGGCAGAGTCAGCGAAGACAAGGGCTTTCTGAAGCTTCACGCTGAAGAACTCTCCGAGTGGGATGAGAAGATTCTACCCTTTGACAAGCTCTGCGCAGCAGCCGTGCCGCAGGCAAAGAGGTACCTTGAGAGCCTTCAGCCTTCCATAGACGCCTGATCCTCGTCAACAGGCGCGCCATCTTCCACGGACGGCCCGGCTGATTCGGCGAGAAGCGTCATTAGGCTTGGAAGATCGAGCTCGGCACGTGTTCGCCAGCCAAGCTTGACCAGTCCTTCCTCGTCTTCTTCCAAGTATCCCGATCGGAGAAACGTGTCCATTAGCGTTAGAGCTCTCCAGCGCCCAGCCTTATTGCCAATAACGTTTTCCAATTCCTTCCTCTCGCTCTTCCCTTGCTTAGACACTACAATCGCCAAAGCGGCCGCTAGGGCCGCGAGATTGTCGATCCTCCACCCACACAATCTTGCTTCCTTGGGAGCCAGCGTCCCTTTGAGACGCACGAAGTAGCGCGATTCTTCTTCCCCAGCCTCTGGGACGTGTTTAAAATCCGACTGAGTTTGAGGTTCTACTTTTTTGACTTCGAGATCGAGATCTTTCAGGTTTTCGTCTAGCCGTTCCAATATTTTCGTGTAGCCTTTTCCAAGCCCTGTTTTCAACTCCCAAGATCTAGCTCCGGGAACCCGTCCTCGTTTGAAGAATAGCATGTGAGCTGCCCGCTTAACCCTCTCGTCGTAGAAGGTCGGTTCGTTTTTTACTTCGCCCGTACTAAGGCCTCCTTTGTAATTGGAATAGGAAGGCTGAGCGGTGATCCTTCGAGGTGAGGATTGGGTTTGGCGTTGGGGACTAGAAACATGGCGTTCCCTTTTCGTTGCAAGTTCGCGTATCCGTAGCTGACTAGAAAGCTGACCAGTTGGGCTCGGGTGACGGTGTGCGCAAAGTCTGACGCTTTGATGAAAGTCCAATAGTCAACGGTCTCATCCTTCCCCGCTCTCTCCTTGAGCTCATTCCAGAGATCCTGCATCTTCCTTGTGTAAGCCTTTTCCTCAACGACTCGCATCCGGGCTAATTCACCTATGTCGGTTGCTGCTGGATTGTCGAATGGTCCGAGGTGAAGTCGTTTTCTTCGCTCGAAAAACGAAAGCATGTTTTCCCAAAATTCCTTGGCCTCCTTTGTGGAGGCGAGCGTAAGCTGTTCGAGTTCCACTATCGGATGCCATGAGAGAAGGAGAAACTCTGCCAGTTGTTCCCTCGAGAGAGAGTCGAGTTTCTGTTTTACCATGCTGGGATCGACGAAGAGGGAACTGGACTGGAATCTGAGATGGGCGCTCTGCAGTCCTACAACTCTAGCGAGACTCGTGATGGCTCGCATATCGAGCAGATGGTCCTCTAGCGTTCGCAACTGGTTTGAGTGCCGCCTGATGATGCTCAATGCCTCAGCGATGTCTAAGAGGAAGGGGTTGAATCTGCGGTTCTCGATTGAGATACAGGTCTGGATTAACTCCTCTAATTCTCGTCTTCCGGACAGTCGATGTACCTTTTGCGTCGTGGTTATCCTAGCTCCTTGACCATGGAACTCCCTTCGACGTTCTGGACGACGATAACGTGAACGTCGTCCTCGGGAATCGTCACTTGTCCAGGGGTTATTGCGATATACTGGCTAGAGTCGGTCGCTTTCGCTGCGGCAAGGATGAGCTTGGATACCGTTTCCCTGTTTCGCGGGTCCATATGAACGTCGAACTCATCGATTGCCCGAAAGGGAGATGCGATGAATTGTTGAAGAGAGAGAAGGAACGCGATCAGTGCGATTGTTCGTTCGCCCCCGCTTGGAGCAAGGCCGTCTAGAGACACGGGGTCGTTTCCCTTGAATCCTGCATAGAGCTCAAGGCCTGCTTTCTCGATGTCTTTGGAGGCTTTGATGACGATTCGCCCCTTTGATTCCACCTCAGACAGTAATGCGTTGTAATGTGCGGAGAGTTCCTCCAGCAGCTTATCCATGACCGTCTTCCATCGATCGAAGCGTTCTCTCAGCTCGCCCAGAACTTCGGACCTGTTCTGCTCTACAATCTCGGCCTTCTTCCTTAGATCCTCGTAGAGTTGTCCATAGCTCTTGTACATCTTCTCGACTTCACCGGAGAGGTGAGCTAGCGGGCGTAGTCGTTCTTGAACCGAAGCGACGTCTATTGAGATCTGCTGTAGGTCTCTAGGATTCTCGAATACTGGTCCAAGTTGAGAGGCTTGTGTGCGCAGAGGTTCAATTTCCTCCTGACTGATGCGAAGCTGAACTTCGAGTTCCTGAACTTCTTGCTCCATCAGTGCGAGCTTAAAATTGCTGACCTCCTTTTTGACCCTGGATTCTACCAGGACATCAGTGTTCTTGACGAGTTGGGAGGCTAGCTCAACAATTCCTGTGCGTACTTTCTCGAAGTCTTGCTCGGCAGTCTTAGCGGTCTCAGATATTTTCTCCTGTTCCTCAACTAGGTCCGATAACACCTGACCAAGCTGTTCGTTCTCCTTTACCAGACTCGCATCGCTAGCTCTTTGCTGAAGCGCAAACAAGACGTTCTGCTGTGTCCGGAGGAAATCAGTGACCCTTGAGATCCATTCGAGTGCTCCTGCACGTAGACCGCGGCCATGCTCAAGCTTCAGGTTTTCTTCCCGAAGTTCGTCCAGCTCTGCGGAGACCCTTGCGAGGTCGGTCAGTACTTGCTGGTGTTGCTTATGAGAGATTTCGAATTCTTCTCTTGTTTCTTCTATCTTGCCGTGTAGGGAGGAGATTCGGTCTTTTACCCTCGTTTGTGAGGATTCCCTTCTAATGATCCGCCTCCAAATTAGTTCTCTTTGGAGGTCCTTGGACTGGTCTTCGAGTTTCCTTTTCAGCTCGTACTTCTCGTATTCACGCTGCCAGTGAAGGTACGTCTCCTTGGTCCCCTCTAAGACAGAAGACATTGTCTCTCGCTCAGTCGTTAGTTTCTGTAATCGGGAGGAGGCTTCGAGTACTTCTCTACGATATGCTCCAAATCCTACTGCGTCCTCGAGAAGGAGTAGTTTGTCCACGGGGCTGACGGAGCCAAATCGCCCGACCATGAGCTGGTGCATTATGACCAGCATGTTGTCGGGGTTGAGTCCGATCTTGGCTAATCCTTCGACCAAGTTGGTCTTGCTGACGGGTTTGTTGTTGAGAAGATAGTGGTAGTCTCCGGATCTCTTGAGAACTCGGGTGAGGAGGACCTTGTCCGATCGGGCTTGTGGGAACGGTCGAGCGCCCTTCGGTGCCTCATTATCTAAGAGGATAGAGATACGCGCTTCTTGCTCGTTCCATCGGATCAGTTCGCTGAGTTTTTTCGCTCGCTCAGTGTATGCTTGACCCAAGACGACTGATATTGCTAGTAGGATGGAGGATTTTCCGGCGCCATTTGGTCCTATGATCAGGTTTAGGCCAGGCCTTAGTGGGATGCTTGTGTTCTTGTAGGACATGAAGTTGGATAGTTGGACTTCGCGGATCAACTTTACACCAGCAGGCGTTTATTGCTGAGTAGTATCGCTTAGCTGAATTAGAAGTCTTTCTCGTCCAATCAACGTTTATATACGCGATTTGGCTTTTTTCGCCTTCCGTTGGAGTGTGCCAGGTGCGGGATTAAGACGGCTTGGCAAAGTTCTGCACATGTCTAAAAGCGGTAACCTGATTGTTCGACTCGAACAGCCACCAGTCCCAGCAGAGCGGACGCGAGTGGTGGATTACAAGATCAAGAGGATCGGGACTGTCAATAATATTCTCGGTCCTGTGAAGAGTCCATATGTCTCCGTAAAGCCGGAGGTTGCTGGCGAAGGGTTCGCGGGACGTGTCTTGTACCTTTTAGAGGATAATTAGGAGATAAGAGAAAAATGGTTGAAGAAGTAGGCCAGACGCTAGAACGAGCACCTGAGAGCAGCTCGAGAAGGATACGATTGTGTCCGGAGTGCGGAGGGTCTCGGCTGATGAGGGATTACGATGCGGCTGAGGTTGTCTGCATGGCCTGCGGATATGTTATCCAGGAAAAGATCGCCGATACACGGCCCGAGTGGCGTGCGTTTGATGACGAGCAGCGCGCCAAGAGGGCACGTACGGGCGCGCCGATGACGTATACTATTCACGACAAGGGCCTCTCGACAATTATCGACTGGCGTGATCGCCCTACCGGGACGAAGGGTGTCTCGGCGGATCAGCGGATTGAGCTGTACAAGCTAAGAAAGTGGCAGCGACGGGTGCGAGTATCGGATGCAACGGAACGGAATCTGGCTGTCGCGTTGTCGGAGCTGAGCAAGTTGTCGTCGGCTCTCTCTCTTCCGAAGAATATTCTGGAGACCGCGTCTGTTATCTATCGCCGTGCGATTAAGAAGCGGTTGATCCGTGGGAGATCGATTCACAATGTGACCGCTGCGGCAATCTACATGTCGTGTCGTCAGTGTGGTATTCCTCGAACTTTGGATGAGATTGCCAGCGTGTCCACCTTGAACAAGAAAGACATTGGTCGTAGCTACAGGTTTATGCTGCGGGAGCTTGGAATGTTTGTCCCGCCTTCTGCCAACAGGAATTATGCGGCCCGGTTTTCGAACAAACTTACCATATCGGGGAAGGCAGAGGGCATTGCTATTCGGATTCTGGAGATTGCGCGGCAGATGAAGCTGACGAGCGGGCGGGGTCCGGCCGGTATCGCGGCTGCGTCAACGTATATCGCGACTGTGTTGACGAATGAGCGGAAGACGCAGCGGGAAATCGCGGAGATCGCGAACGTGACGGAGGTTACGATCCGGAACCGGTACAAGGAACTTCTTGAGAAGCTAATGATAGAAGTCCCGATTTAGATCGGCAAAGTGCGCGCTGCGAGACTTCAGTAGGCCCCCCTGGGAGTCTAGAAAATTCACTGTCATTGTTTCAGAAACTGTTTCAAAGACTGAATCTAGATACTGTTTCAGGAATTGGTTTCAGGTGGGGAATTTCAAGACCTGTTTCGAAACTGGATCTCAGGAAACGTTTTCGAAACTGGTTTCAAAACGTGGTTTGAACTGCCCTGTTTCCATTCTGTGGATCATGGGAATCGGATTGCACCAGCTGATATGGAATGCGGTAGTAGTTTTAGAGAGAAATATTCTCGGCGGAATAGAGGAGGGAAGTGATTAATATGACATACGTTATAGCGCGCGAGCTAGATGACGTATGTCATATGCACACCCCGAAGTATTGGTAAGCAGCGACTGGGTCCAACAACACCTCAACGACCCAAAAGTGAGGATTGCAGAGGTTGACTATGACCCGGTTGCCAACTACCAGTTGGGACACGTTCCCGGCGCCGTCCTCTTCGACTGGAGGAAGGACCTCAACCACCCTCTCGAAAGAGACATCCTATCCAAGCAACAATTAGAACAACTATTCGCCAGATCAGGAATTGCCCCGGACACCAAGATTGTTCTGTACGGCGACTTCAACAACTGGTTCGCAGCCTACGCCTTCTGGGACCTACAATACTACGGTGTCAAAAACGTCGTGCTCATGAACGGCGGACGAAAAAAATGGATTGACGAAGACAAGCCGCTGACCAAAGACGTCCCCACATATCCAGGCACTAGCTTCAAGGCCTCAGGACCTGATGAGAGTGTAAGAGTCTATTTCAAACAAGCCTTCGACCTCTACCAGAAGCCAAACGTAAGGCTCGTCGACGTCAGAGGACCGAAAGAGTTCACAGGCGAAGTCCT
>MNGN01000059.1 GCA_001918745.1 Crenarchaeota archaeon 13_1_40CM_3_52_17
TTCCGGGCTGCGCATCGATTTTGCTTAGCTTCCAGCCGAATGTTGTTCGGGCAATGTAGTCGAGCTTCTCCGGGCTTTCCTGTCGGAGTAATTCGTAAGCTCTCTTAGATTCAGCAAGCGCGAATCTCCTCTGTGCTCTCTCTTCGCCGGTTAAGCTTAGGATCAGATTGGAGACGGGGAACGAGAGTATCTCAGCGTTCTCGTTGCTGAACTCGTTCGACACTCTTCCCTTCGAGAGGGCTTCTTCCAGTCTCTTTTCCGCTCTTTCAAGGACTGGGCTGAAGTCTGGAGATGCGATGTCGACGATGGAGATTCCTAGTTCTTTAATGTAGTCGGAAGCTTCGTTGAGGAAGGGGTATTTGGCCAGGTCAGCCCTTGTTAACATTAGGTTCGGCTCTGTTAACCTTGTGGGTGATGGGATCGCATATTAACTGTCGGGTGCTTCGGGCCTATTCTCGCTCCTCTATCGATTATCAGTCGGAGCTCGGACTCTAGTAAAGAACCCCGCGATTGCTATCAATCAAGTCGGTCAGACAGAAGCATCAGGCTTCAGATGATCTCCTAAGGCTCTTAGATGAGTTCAGACGAATGGTAAACGTCTGCATCGCGATCGGAATAGAAGAGAACATTTCGAGTCGCAAGACTCTATCGTTGGCATCGTATCACCGTCTCAGCCGTGACATCCTCGGCTACTACAGACTGGGAGCGATCGGCATAGCCACGGGATTCTTCGCAACTATCGGAAAGCTGTGAGAAAGAACCCTCGGACAAGGATCCCATATGCTAGGAGGTTAATGTTGACTACATGCTACGGGTTCAAGATACAGGAGACCCTTCTCAGACTGCCGGTTAAACCACGAGAGTACGTCTGTCTCAAGCTCAATGATCATACGCTCCAGGTCATCTCGACGCTTAATGTTCGCTCGGTCACTCTGACCCCAGACTGGGTCAGCATCAGCTGCTCGAAGGAGATGGTCGAGATAGAGAGGCTGACTGGCATCCGAAGACTCTACCACAGGGGCAATGGGCAATCTAGACACTATCGAGCTCGAATGAACAGTTGGAGCTATGGAAAACTTCAACGACAGATAGAGTACAAGGCACGATGGGAAAGAGTGAAAGTAATCTATGTTCCTGCTAGGAACACGTCCAAGCGGTGCTCAATATGCGGGTACAAGACCCTAGAGCACCCACCGAAGACTGTGGTGTCCACAATGTGGAGCCATCCTAGACAGGGACGAGAACGCGGCCAGGAACCTGGCTGCAAGAGGGCTGAGGTTCAGCCCCAACGGGCTTCCAGGTGAAGCAGTGGTAGAGGAACGGGAACCGGAGAACGCGACCCTAATCTTCAAAGTCGATGGAGGCAAGTTGAGTCTTCAACAACGATCCACGACCAGAACTGGAACAATTCAACCGACGAAAAGTCAACGGAACCTTATTCGGCCTCTATTCTTGGTGCGAGATAATAAAGAAGCCTTCCTTGGTGGGGCATTTCGAACTCGACTTTGATCGGCATGTTGGTGGAGAACTCGAGAGACGTGACCTCTGAGGCTCCTGAGCCGGCCCGGATTATCTCTCCTAGATAGTTGAGGTTGTACGTAGCCTTGGCCGGTTCCTTCACATCGAGTTCGAGGATGGCATCGGATCCCTTGTCGAGTTCTATTAGAGCACTAGTCAACTCGCCTGTCGCTCTGACAATGAATTTTTCTTGGCTTACTTCGAGCTTTACGTTGTCGCTGATGGATTGGGCGTCATCGATAATGTCTCGCAGGCTTGATGCGGTAATCTTGACTCTTGCGTTGAACGGGACCTTTGGCGTTGGAACTTCTTCGGTTGAAGGTTCGAGGGTGGGTGTTATGAATTTTCTGACAATGTTGCCTTTGAGTGTGATGTTGAGCTTTTTGTTCGCATCGTCATAGACAACTTCGATGGATTCGTCGCTCTTCGTTCTCTTCAATAGCTTGAGAAGGTTTGAGACACTTAGGCGCAGCTTCGTTGGAGCCGTGCACTCGTAGGTGTCGAAGGCTGTCTTGGGCCACTCGAAGTCGACCATGGCGATGTGGGACGGGTCCATAGATCGCAGTTTGACCCCATCGGGCGACGCGTTGAAGTCGGCCTCTTCGATCAGACTTGAGATTGCTCCTATGAGGTTGCGGAACAGCCGGGCATCGTTCATTGTGGCTTTGAACATGGGGTTTGACGGTTTTTCCTTTTCCTTCTTAGCCGAGGTTTCCGCTATTGAACTTTCCAGCAATTCTAGCTATTCTCCCGCCATGTGGCGCCGCAGTTGGTGCATCTAAAGAATTGGGTCGAGGACTCGTCGCCGCCCCTTGTCTGGACGAGCCAGTAGAACGCCTCGTGATTGTTGCACTTCGGGCATTCAGCCTTGGCCTTCGGAAGGGTCCGTATCTTCTGTTCTTCTCGTCCTATGACGACGATCTTCTCCCTTTCATGGGCCAGCCTGCTAACTTGCTTATCGCCGCGGTTGCTCGTGAAGCCGCACTTTCCGCAGGCCATGAACACCTTCTTCTCTCTCTTGGCGGGCAGGAGCGTGGACCCGCATTTCGGACAGAACTGCAAAACAGGTTCTCGCCACTGAAGCCCTAGGAGGCAAATTTATTTGTTGGCTTGGAAACGGGCGTTTTTCCCGGAAAATCGCGATCTAGCGAGTAAGTGGGCTATTCGCAGAGGCTCAGGAAGCGTTCCTGTTGTCCAGGTTGTCGAGAGTATTTCCTGGAGGACCTTGGGGGAAAAGGAGCTCTTTACATGCAATTGCTTCCGTCCAACCTTGCATGATTCGAAGCCACTTGACCATCTCTTTCTCGTCGAGTCGAGCTGGACGACTGGCAGTTTGGTCAACCTCTCGATGACCTTGGCCTCGAGTCGCGCTTCTGGATCGTGAGTCATGATCAGTCTAAGCTCGGGAAAAAATCGCGTTCTGAGAATCGCAAAAGCGATCGACGTGGTCTTGAGCGTAGGCTGTGAGGGTAGGACGAGAACTCCGTCGAGATAATCGCCACCTCTCGTGACTGCGCCCACCAAGCGTCGAGGATTGCAGAGGTCGAGCCCTAGAGCCCTGATTTCCTTCTTGACAGTAAGGCTACGCGTCATGATTATCGTCTAAGCTTGGAGAGAGCGACCTCCACTAGGGTTGAGAAGTTCTTGCTGGGGTCAAGATTCTCCGTCCTGAGAGAGGCAACAATTTCGTCGAGGGTGATCAATTTCTGCAACCAGACATGTCCAAGCAAGGCCTCCAGACTGTTAGCTACATCTCCTCTGCCGACTCGTCTCGGGAGACGTTTTCTCAGTCCGGCTCTTGCCGCGGCCTCCGCGAGGATCTTGTCGGGGACCTTTGTTCCTCTGGGTCGACCGGTGGCTTCTGTTAGAGCTATCGAGTAGGCGAAGTTCAGAAGAGAGTCTCCAAACTGGGCGAGGCCGGTGTCGGTGAGAATCCTGCCAAGATCCTCGTCGTTCAAATAGGATCACCCTGACAATAGTTCATGGGCTATTGAAGGTGCTCACTTGAAGAGGATGGATGGTAACTCGTTTAGTGAGGTGATTATCGACTCAGCGCCTGCCTCTTCTAACTCTTCCCGCGAATAGAATCCCTGGGGCAGTCCTACCGTTTTTGTTCCGGCCCGTTTTCCGCCCAGCATGTCCACAGGCTCATCTCCGACAACAAAACATTCTCTTGGCTTGAGGTGGAATTCCTCGATGGCTTTGAGGTAGGGTTGCGGTGATGGTTTGAATTCGGCAACTTGCTCTGGGGTAATCGTGCAACGGAAGTAGTTTCCTAGTTTCCACGTGTCTAAACGTTTGGTGAGCCGTGTTTTTCGCACGAAGGTCACTAGGCCCATAACGAACTCTTTCTGCTGGAGTTGTTCCAAGAGTCCGACTAGATCTTTTCCGGGTCCCGTCTCATCCATTTTCGCGTCTAGCTTCTCAAAGAACCTAGCACGAACCTCCTCGTCGTTGTCGAGTTCTTGTTCTCGGGCAAGGGTAACGACAATTCCGCTTATCTTGAGAGTCTCTCGTGCCTCGCCATTTCTGATCATGGTTCGGGCCAACTCGAGCACATCGTGGGCTGTGACTGTGAGGTTGAATTCTCTGAGCGTCTCTTCGATCAGGGACGTCCAGAGTCTCCAGTCTCCGTAAAGTGTGCCATCAAAGTCGAAGATGATCCCCCTCGATGGCAGAGGGCGGTCTCCCGGCTAGTTTTCAGCTTCGGCGGTTACTGCGGCGCTGAACTTTTCTATGAATTCGTCGGTGTCTGAGTGTACCTTTTTCGCGGCTCGCTCCAAGGCTTTCTCGGCGGAGGACTCGCCTTTCATTCTCACCGTTATGACGGGTTTGGTGAAGAGTGGGTGTGGAAGGTCGTAGCCTGCCCAGTCCACCGTCTTGTCCTGGAGGAGCGCGTCCTGCATTAGGTGGCCGAAGGTGTGTCCTTCTCCTTCCATCTCAACTTTGAGGAATCCCTTGGATTTCTTCAAGACGTTAACTTTCAACTTGGCACGTTTCCTCCAGTTCCGAAGTCTTCTGCGAGTCGTCTTCTTTCAACATTTAGGCATAGCGTGCAACGGAGAATTCGTCCTGACAGTACGAGCTCGCCTCCGCATCTAGAGCAGTAGGCTTTGATTACGCCCATGTCTCGACCGACGGTTGTAAGTTTTGGTATTCGCTGGCTCACGTCGATTACTTTTCCTCGGATAATGTCGTTTGGTTTGCAGACATCTCCCATGAAGCGTTCGAATCTCGGACTAGAGTTGGAGATGTGCAGCATGCCTGTGAAGGGTGGTTGCAGCTTGTGCCCGTCAACTACGATGATGTTGATGATGGCCATTTTCTCCTGGGCCTTTTCAACAACGCCTATGATCGTGGATCCTTCCTCGGGTACGATTGGGGGTCCAGCGGAGGTTTTCACCGAGACTATATGGCGATTAGAATCAACTGCCGCCACTCCGGTCTGAGACGAGTAGACTGTTCCTTCCACCTCGACTGTTCCACGACCCGGCATAAACTCCTCGACAACACCTAACTTTGCTCCTGGAACAACGAACTGTCCATCCAGCTTCTTTATCATGGCTGTTCTGGTAACCTTTTCAGGAACCGCCCTCTTCCGCCTGCCCGATTCTTATACCCTTGTCTTGAGACGGGAAGACGCAACCCAATAGTCACTGCAATTGGCAAGACTCACACTCACAAGCTCAAGGAGCTGTCCATTCGGGACGATGCAAGAGCTGCCGCGAGTCATACTGGATTGTGATAGTCTACGTTAAGGAGGGAAAACCGAGCGGACCCGGCCGCCTCGCGGTATGTTGCGTAGCAATTCCACCACACGACAACCCACATAGGGAGATGTCGCAACTACCACGGTTAACTTTCCATTCTTGAATAGTAGTGTGAGGGTTACCTTCTGTGACAACGAATCCCCTAGCCAGTCTCTCTGGCCTTTGTCCTAGTTGCGGAGCTCCACAGGACCACAGCGGCTGCGGACTCTCGGGCGGTTCCTTTGCCGTGTCCCCTCGGTGCAGTTTCTTCTCCAGTCATCCCTTCCATCGTTGCACAGAGTGCGGAGGATATCTTTCTCCACGCACCAGGGCACCCTCACCAGATGAGGAAGAGCCGTGGGAGGATATGCATTAAGCTCACAGGAGACCTGCCCGCGATGCGGTGAACCAGTCATCAACTGTCTCTGCGGCCAAAGGGACTAGGAAGGGCTAGGTCGTTCCCTTCTTGTCGGCCAGGTTCCTCGACAGGCACCTAACACATTGTCTTTTGGCAAGACTTTCAAAAACCGACTAGATCAGGATCCCCATGTCTTTATCAGAGAAGTTTTAGCGGGTTAGTCAGGGAAAGAATCAATTGTCGTCGAAAGAAGGGGAAGAAATGGCCTTGCCGATCATGGGGCAGCCAGGGTTACTCTATTCCTAAAGCTGAGAACGTAACTGATAGTTGGATTTGTTGAGATGCCTTGACAAGTGGGACATTTGCGAGAGTTAGACTCTTCACTGACATTGAAGATATAACATTGGAGAAATGGCTCGATGCCGACAATGCCGGGCAGGACGAACTCGCGAAGAAGATTCTCGACGCCGGACTTCTAGTAGAACATATGGTCGCCGAGATTCCTCTGGAGCAGAACCTCGCGGACAACAGCGAGCTGAAACAACTGGCCGACAACGCGAAAGCGACCTTCGGCCTCATAGTCTGCTTTGGTTGCAACAGAGCTTTCGACAGCAAGGACGAGCAAGTAAAGAACTGCCCGAACTGCGGAGCCAAACTATCAGGACCAGAACTGACCCCGCCAGAGCCCAAAAAGAGAGTAGCAGAAAAAGCGAAGAAACAGGCCGCACCATTAACACCGAAGTCGAAGAAGCAGGGTCCATCCTCAACGTTGAATATGAAGAAACAGATTGATCACAAGGAATCCGAGAAACCGGAGAAACAACCGGTTCGAAAAGGAAAGCACAACACGTCAACTCCGAGCTCTCCTTCACAC
This sequence comes from Crenarchaeota archaeon 13_1_40CM_3_52_17, assembly GCA_001918745.1. Lineage (GTDB taxonomy): Archaea > Thermoproteota > Bathyarchaeia > 40CM-2-53-6 > 40CM-2-53-6 > 40CM-2-53-6. The sequence goes on from MNGN01000059.1 coordinate 6,500, forward strand.
GCAGGCGAGGAAGCGAAGGAAGATTGGTTCGACAGCACTGGCCAGGATGCCACCGGCCGGCACGCTGTTAGATCGAAATAGCAACGCGAAGATCTTAGACCTTACAGCCTATGGTTTCTGACGCTTCCCGTTAGGCGTTATTGACCTTCACAGGTTCGATTGGAAAATAAGGAGCTAGCTCCTTCGACATTTTATTCGCAATCAGAGCTTGGTCCAACTGAAAGGTTATCATTAGTTTCGCTACAATTCTTGCACACTAACAAATTTTGACTGTAGATGTCCGACCTTGGAGTAAGTGGATAAAAAATGGGGTTGATGCTCGACTTGGGTTCGGGCATCAGTAAGTTATGGTTCCGGTCGCGGTAAGCGAGAAGGTTCCCGATGTCGATGAGGTGAAAACCCCTGAAGCGAGGAAATTCCCCGTTCCTGAGGCATCCTCAAAGCGTCCGGTGCCCCCTGCGATAGTCCAGGAACCAGTAATCTGGAGAGTGTTTGCAGAAGTTGGACACAAGACATCATTTGATGATGTGAACACCTTGTCACCGTTCGCTGCCGTGAAGGTTTCTTGTTCGGTCGCTGTCGATCCTCCTTGGCATGATGCTGAGCCGGTAATGGTACTTGAGGCCGCGAAAGAGGTTTCTCCCATATGCTCGCGAACGCCGGAGCCGGTTATAGTGGCTTTGGTTCCCGACGATGTCAAAGTGAACGTGCCCGAGAAACTCCCGTTGAAGGGTGTTGAATGGGACGCGAATACGACGGGAAATGCGGCCAATACCATAACAGCTAGGACAGTGGGAATCAGGACCAGTCTTTTCATTCCTATGTAAACACCTCCATCATATTCCATCCTTACCAGGGACCCAGCGGTTTCTAGGGTCAGAGAGAGCGAAGCATTCTAGCTCATATTTGCGATCTCATCACAGATCCAAGGTAGACCCATAGCGGCTGCGTCGAACACGATAGGTCATCGTCGAATGCAAAACGACTCTTCCCGTTCGATAGCTATTTCAGAGTTGTGCTATCTGAGGAATGAAAAAGATGTCAGAAGTCTTCTCATATAATAGAATAAGCCAGCCAGCCCCCTCGCATCACACTGTCATCGAAGATGCTACACGGAAAAAGGGGTTTCCCGGCCTGTTCTCCAGACCGGGGCCGTCTTATGGTAGTTGGTTGACTTGGATGTTGATCCTGTAGCGGGGGAATGGGCTGAACGAGTAGTGGCCTGCTATAGGTGGAATGCCTGTGTCTCCGCCCGGTGGGAGGGCACAGCCGGTGAAGGGGGTCGGGGGAAGGCTAGCTCCTGGTCCAGTGCACTTGAGAGTAGACGCCGTTATCTGAAACGAGGAGCCTGTCGGGCTCTCGATGCTCGGCATGATTGTCCAGCCAGTGACGTCGATGCTCAGATGTGTTGGATTGTTGGGTTGTCCGAGATCAGTTCGGGCGTAGTCGGTGACTTGACAGTCGCCTGATGTTCCAGTAGTTCCGTCAGCTATGCTTCCACTGCTTCCGCCGAATTCGCACCAGCCCCAGAACCCGAAGGTCCCGCCGCACGTTGTCGGCGTCTGGCAATTGCCGGAGAATCCGACTTGCCACTGGGCAGTATTACCATAAGCGTGTGCTCCAGGTAGTATTGTTGCGAGTAGTAGAAGACCGGCTGTGGTTATGAGGATTAAAATTCTGTTGTGATTGTTCAATTTTTCTTCAATCTGCTGGCCATGGACTTTGCTCTTAAGCCTAGGCAATAATAATCTGTCGCCGGGTATCTCTGGCCGCTTCCTATTCTGAACGGTTGGGTGGAAGCGGGCTTGTGGAGAGCAGTAGGTTTAGCTTTTCCAGCCTCTCTCCAGTGAGGTTTTCAGCCGGAGATGGCGGCCCGGATACTTGTCTAGGGTCTTCGCTGGTCTTGGTCTGGAGAAAAAAGAGGGTTCTGGAGAGTCCGCTGGCGTGGGTCTAGAACTTTTCGGGAAGGCTGTAGGATATGAGGGTCTCGCTGGCTGTGATTCCGTTGATGCTACCTATCTTCTCAACGGACTTTTCCAGAAGCTCCTCAGAACTGTCGGCCCTGAAAGCCGCCAGTATATCGAACGCTCCAGGTATGACGTGTGCCTCTGCAAAGTTCGGGATGGTCTTCAGTTTCCGCAGAATCGTATCGAAACTACCTCTAACCTTCAAGAGAGCGAACGCAAGTGGGCTCTCGCTGTCTGCTCGGTTGGAGCTGTTGATGATGCTCTCGAAAGAGATGGTTGTCTGAGTGTTTGTGATGTTTGGGATGTTCCTGATCTTCTCCATGGTGGTGAAGGCCTTGGTCGGCTCGTTGGTCCGCAGCTTGATCACCAGGTCGAATCTTCCTGTTACGGGTGTGGCGGATTCGACGTTGGGAATGCGCTGGATCTGGGAAATTGTGCGTGCTCGTTCTCCTTTGCATTTGGCGAATATGTAGCTTGTCTGTTCGTTTCTCGTCATTTTTTTCTACCGTGTAGAACCCCTATGATTAGGCCTATTTTTCTGAAAGCATACCCTAGACCATGCGCGTCGGTAACGCTAGGCGCTAGCTCCGGAAAGTCTCGCCTTCCCACACGCCAGACGGATTACAACTCATGGAATTATTTCCACAGACTATTTGAAAAATGGTCGGTCGAGACGAGGTCTCCGTTAACAATGATAAGGATAGCTTGCCTAGGGTTCTCATGAACTGGCCTCGGCTTTCGTTGTTCATACTGTTAGCTCGCGTGATTTTCGAATTCCATTGCGAAGGCCGCTTCACGTGAACTCTATACTTTCACACTGACTTTCGGCCTCCCCTCTCGTTTTTGGATTACCAAGGATCATAGTGAGCCTTATGGTAAGATCCGACGGCCCGAGGCTCCCCGGTATCCTCTCCACGCGCTACTCGCTCAAGAAAAATGTCCGAAGTATTTCTTGGAGCATCCTCTAACGGCCCGCGACTGGAGGTCTAGATGCGACGTCAATTCCACGAGAACTACTCCCGTTCACGGGCACACAGGAAAAACCAGCGAGAGCCTTACGCCAATGATAGGTGAACCCTGATGAACCGTCCCGTAGCACACAGTTGGAATAGAAGTCTTGAAAGCACGGGCCTTGCCTTACTGCTCGTCGCGACAGTGGCTCTCAGCTCCGTCTCGACCTTTAGGGGCAATATTCCCCAGGCTGTTGCGGCCAAGAGCGAAGAACCTACATTTCCTACCAACCCGTTCTATAACCCTGGACCCTGCGCTTCCTGTACGACCAGCTTCCAATACATCGCGAACGGTCACTCAGGAATCCAGACACAGTCGGCTTCAATAGGTTCTTGTGGGGGGTTGTGCAATGGGCTCTTCCTAGTTTCAGCAGGGACCTTGTATGATCCGGTTGGAATGGTTGGCGAGGCAGTAGCATACAACGACTGTCTAGGGATCATTTGTGGAATTAACCTGGCCACTTGGAGTCTAAAACTTCCTTCGGGCATACCTGACGCCTGCGTTCCAAACATATCATCAGCATCGAGCATAACAGCATCGTGTGCGGATGTCAGGGGTTTCGACTTGTCTGGTACTGTAACCGGAGCACTTGGTGGAATACTCTTGACCTCAGCAACCCCGGTCGGTGACCCAACTTGTACAAAGTTTCCAGGTGCAACGCCAGACAAGGGCAACATACCAGCAAACGCTTGCTGGACTGCTGATTACCAGATTGTCCAAGCAGGGCAATCAGTCAACCCGCCCTGCATTGAAGGAGTAACCGCCTGCATAACAAGTTCGTCGATCACCTCGAAAAGCAATACAACCGTGATAAATCCAATAGTCAACGGCAAACAATACGACGGGACATTTGTCCAGATTGGGACACAAGTCACGCAACAGACATGGTACATCTACCGAGAGATTACAAGTCTAACCCTCCAAATTGTACCACCGGCAATTGTGCCCCTCTGCGTAAAGACAAACTCTGGCTCCGTGAACGTCTGTAACAACGACGTCAGCGTCTGCGGGTTCTTCGCCATAGGCAAATGCGATCCGATGCGAACATTAACCAGTTCTCTCCCTGGGTTAGTCTCAGACATCAACAAGGTATCAATCCTAGAATCGACGAGAATCAGTTTCGGTCTCAACTCGGTGGGTTTTGGAGGACTTACGTGCAGCCAATCCGACCTCGTCTCAGGCAACTGCTGGTATGGAATCGTGGGCGTCTGGATTGGAGGCCAAGGAATCCAGACGTCGGGCTGTACAGGTCAGAACACTTGTAATTTCGTCCAAGGCATTCATACCCAGCTGCCTATCTTTCAGGACCCTGGACTAACCCGGCCAGCAACAGTTCCA
>MNGN01000034.1 GCA_001918745.1 Crenarchaeota archaeon 13_1_40CM_3_52_17
CAGATTGATTGGCAGGAATAATGGCAGGAGGAGGCGCGGTAGGAGGCTTGCTCATTTCGGGTTCCCATTGACGTTGAGCGGCTTGTTCGCGAACTTTGTATTCACTATGGACTTAGGTCTTCGATCGAGAAGGGCAAGGGCGTAATTTGTCACCACTTAGTGGCTAATGCACAATTCTTCGGTCGGTCTCTTTTTCGGGTTTACGATCCTGTACTTTTTTCAAGCAGCCGGCGTAGCTTTACATTTGTAAAGACCAGTAGTTTAGAGACGCGCCCCCACCCAATAGGGTGTGTCAAAGGATCCGATCTGTGGCATGCTTGTGGAAGAGGGAGAGCATGCCCTCAAGGCCACGCGCTACGGGACCACGTACTATTTCTGTAGCGAGACCTGTCTCACCCAGTTTCAAGCGCCCGCGAAATCTCTGGCCCGGCTCAAGCGACTCGTGGCTCTCGGAGCAATACTAACCGCTCCAATCGCGTCTCTAACCTACCTTCCCATCATCTCCGACAGAGCCGCAAACAACCTAGTAATGTTCATACTCTCTCTTCCGATTCAGTTCGTTGTCGGATACCGATTCTATCGTGGAAGCTACGACGCGCTGCGCTCTAGAGTCGGCAACATGGACTTGTTGATCGGCCTAGGAACCTCGGCAGCCTGGATCTACAGCACCATCGTAACTTTCGTACCGGGATTCTTTCCCGGTAGCGAGACATACTTCGAGACCTCCGCTATCATAATCACTCTAATCCAAACGGGTAATCTTCTCGAATACATTACAAAGGGTAAGGCGTCGGAGGCGGTTCACAGACTGTTGAGCCTCCAGCCTACGACGGCCCACGTAATACGAGATGGCGTCGAGACCGGCATACCCGTAGAGAGCGTCGAAGTTGGTGACGTTCTGATTGTTCGTCCAGGGGAAAAGGTCCCGGTTGATGGCAGAGTGGTTGAGGGGAGCTCAGCGGTTGACGAGTCAATGATTACCGGAGAAAGTCTGCCGAGAGACAAGCGAGGTGGGGATGAAGTGATAGGAGCAACTATCAACAAGACAGGTCTCTTGAAGATTCAGGCAACGAAGGTTGGGCAAGATACTGTTCTGTCGCAGATAGCAAAGCTCGTCGAGGAGGCCCAGGTCGGAAAAGCTCCTCTGCAGCGATTAGCCGACAAGGTTTCAGCATACTTTGTTCCCGCGGTCATTCTGATCGCGACAGCATCGTTCTTGTTCTGGTATTTTGTCGCGAGGATAGGACTCGCGTTCTCGCTTCTCGCGTTCGTCTCCGTTGTTATCATCGCTTGCCCCTGCGCGCTTGGAATAGCAACCCCCGCGGCCCTGCTTGTCGGGACAGGCAAGGGCGCGGAAAACGGAATCCTGATCAAGGGAGGTGACCAGCTGGAAGAGGCTCACAAAGCAAACACGGTCATCTTCGACAAGACGGGAACGCTGACGAAGGGTCAGCCCGCCGTAACGGATATTGTTGCGATTGGAAAAATTTCGGAGGCGCAGATACTCGGTTTCGCAGGGTCAGTGGAGAAGGGGAGTGAACACCCCCTTGCCCAAGCAGTAGTCAACGCCGCCCAGAAGATGAATGTCAACCTATCAGACCCTTCAGATTTTGAAGCCTTGCCTGGACTCGGGGTCAAGGCTACAGTGGACGACCAGGAGGTTTTGCTAGGCAACACCGATCTAATGGAGAAATTCTCTATTCCGACAAATCGCTACGCGGAAAAGGTGGCGACTCTTCAAGGTCAAGGAAAAACGGTTACCTTCCTTGCACTGGACCGGAAGCCCGTTGCGCTTTTCGGCATCGCTGACACGGCCAAGGAAACCGCAGCCGACGCCGTTAAGGCGTTGAAGTCGATGGGGTTAGAAGTAGTGATGCTCACGGGTGACAATGAACGAACGGCCAAGGCCATTGCCCGGACCCTTGGAATTGACACTGTTATCTCCGGTGTCCGTCCGGATCAGAAGGAGGAACATATCCGAAAGCTCCAGGCGGACGGCAAGAAGGTAGTCATGGTCGGAGATGGGATAAACGACGCTCCAGCACTGGCCGCAGCAGACGTTGGGATAGCCATCGGCAGCGGGACAGACGTGGCAAAGGAGACAGGTGGAATAATCCTCATCAAAGACGATCTAACAGATGTTCCCAAAGCCCTACTCTTGAGCAGAGCAACTGTGAGAAAAATAAAACAAAACCTCCTCTGGGCATTCATCTACAACGTAGCCCTTATTCCCATTGCCGCAGGGATACTCGTCCCACTCCTAGGACCCGGAATCTACCAGGTCCTACCACTCCTCGCAGGTGCAGCAATGGCAATTAGCTCGGTGACAGTTGTCTCCAACTCGCTCCTCCTCCGAAGGTTCAACCCGAAGATCTAAGGAGGCGATCAATTGGAAAACGATGTAGTTTGCGGAATGGTCGTGAACGAGAAAAAGACGAAGTTCCATTCAACTTACCAAGGAAAAGACTTCTACTTCTGTTCCAACCATTGCAAGACAACCTTTGATAAAGCTCCCCAAAAATACGCGGGCAAGTAGCCCCGCTCCGTGAGAGCTGGGAGGCTCATTCAGAATCAGATTAGGTGAAACCCGTTCTCAAATTCTTATAGATCTGATGGATGATTCAGCAGGGTGCGGCTAGCCCAAGTCTCGCTCCTAGGAACGCTTGTCGGGGCGGGTTTCTGGGGCCTTTCAGGAACTGCTGCGCAAGCGCTGTTCCAAATTTACCAGTTTCCAGTAGTGGCGCTGGTGACAATACGAACGCTAGTGTCAGGATTGATACTCTTGATAATCGTCCGCCCTACGAGGCCAGGACGACCTCTGGGGCCGCTTCTGGGTCTTTCAATTTTTGGATTCGCGGGTTCCCAACTGGCCTATCTGGGCGCGATCCAGTTCTCGAACGCAGCCACAGCAACACTGCTGCAATTTCTCTTTCTGCCTATGGTGGCTGGCTATGAAGCTGTAAAGGGTGTCTTCCGCTGGTCGGTTCGTTGGACCGCTTGTCTGTTAATGGCAATGGTGGGGACTTTGTTCTTGGTTGGAGGAGTGCCGGGTTCGAGCTTCCAAATCCTCGTTACGCCTACCGGTGTAGTGTTCGGCTTGATGGCAGCCGTCGCGGGAGCTTACTATACGCTGGCCTCACGCCCCCTTGTCCGTGCCCGCGGGTCCTGGTGGATCACAACCTGGGGCTTTGTAATAGGTGGTTTGGCAACTTTACCATTTGGAGGGGTGTCATTCCTCACCTATCAAATGCCGTCGAATCTTTCCGGGCTGGGAGGATTGGTCGGGCTTGTTATCTTTGTGATTGTCTTCGGAACGATTCTGGCTTACGGGCTCTATTTGGCCGGTTTGCGACGACTCTCGGCTACCGAGATAGGACTGGCTTCCTCCTCGGAACCGATCGTGGCAGCGGCAGCTGCGTTCGTATTCTTGGGTGTCATTCTGACCGCCGCACAGTATCTCGGTGGAGCACTGATCATTCTGGCCGTGGTCCTACTAGCCTCTCGAAAGATTGAGGACGACACTCATACCTAGTACGGGATGAGAAACCGGATGGCAAAGTGTCTTTTGATCCTGATGGTCCCCGGTCGGCCCAAGAGATTTAGCAAGGCCTTGAGTCCTTCGATCTAGAAATCTTCGGCAGGAGTTACCTGGATAATGGCACCGGGAAGGCAAACCGGATTTGCAGCGGGAAAAATTCCACCGGAAACTCTGTTGCGCGCCGTCTACTCTAGAATAGGAAAAAGAGACAAGAGAGTTCTTGTTGGTCCCGGAATCGGTCGGGACTCGGCTGTAGTCAAGCAAAACGGTACGGTTCTGGTTTTCACTGCAGATCCTATTACTGGGACGCCCAGCCATATCGGACAACATTCAGTGGAAGTTAATGCAAACGACATCGCAACGACTGGAGCTCGGCCTAAATGGTATCTCTGCACGATTCTACTTCCAGTGGGAACTAGAGAGAACTCTCTGAAAGGTATCACGAGAGAGATTCACGAAACGGCGAAAAGGCTTGGAATCACCGTGATCGGAGGACACACCGAGGCAACTCGGGGAATAGACCGGCCGATAATTTCGGGCTTTATGGTCGGAGAAACACGGGGCAGAGTCCTGAGCGCAGAAAATGGGAGACCGGGGGACAGGATTCTTCTAACTAAGACGGCAGGGTTGGAGGGAACCGCGATTCTGGCACGAGACAGAGCGATACCTTTGAAGAAGAAAGGGGTACCCGAGGGATTGCTGAAACTGGCTAGAGGCTACCAGGAACAGATTAGTGTTGTCGGGGAGGCGCTTTTGACGGCCAAGCTGAAGGGAGTCCATGCCTTGCATGATCCTACAGAAGGAGGCGTTTTGAACGGTTTGTGGGAAATGGCTGAGGCCTCTGGTCTTGGTATAGAGGTTTGGGCAGAGAAGATTCCGGTAGCCCCCGCAACCCAAGTCATTTGCCTGACTCTAGGACTCGACCCATTGAAACTGATGAGCTCTGGAACACTCCTGTTGGCGGTCGAACGGTCCAAACTCTCGATGGTTCAGAGAGCTCTGCTGAACACGCCCAGCAGACTGACCGAAGTTGGGAAACTAACCTCTAGAAGTAAGGGCAGAGTTCTAGTGAGACAAGGAAGGAGACAGGTTTTGAGAGCCGTTTCCCAAGATGAGTTGTACAAGCTAGCCTGAGGACGCGGGGCTTGCCTTGAATGGCTCTTGAAGAAACAAGATCAACAGCATCATGGCGACTGCGAATCCACCCATGAAAAACCAGCCCGCCGAGAAACTGTTGTAGGCAGCAGCGAAATAGGTGAAGCCTATCGGGACAAAGAAGCTTCCCAGTATCTGGACGGAATTGATAATACTGATCCCAAGAGGCGCATACTCATGGCCCACCTCGGGGTATTGAGATGCGCTAGCGTACATTGTTGAAAATACCATCGCATCGAGGAAGCCGACTGCAGGAATCAAGAACCACAGTCCATTAGCTGGGGAGGCTCCGAACAGGGCGATTCCTATCGAGGCAAGAAGCCCCGGAACTAGGATGAAGATTTTTCGTCGCTTAAACCGATCCGAGAGATAGCCGCCAACCGGACCTCCGAATATGCTCGCGAACATGATTAGTGACGCAAGCAATCCCGCGACCTCGGCTGAAAATGACAGCGTCTTGTTGAGATAGCCTTCGAGGAACTGGGATGAGGTAAAGATCCCGCCCCAGAGTCCAAGAACGCCAAACGCGATAATCCAAATGTTGCGACTCCGGAAGGCCCGTCGCATCGGCTTACGCGCTTTTCTTTCGACCCTATCGCGTGGGATCACGATTTGGCCGATCGCGACCGATATCAAGCCGAGCACTCCGCCGATTATCAGCCCTACGTGCCAATTGAGAGCGTTGATAACGATCACCCAGACGAACAGACCTAAACCACCTCCAATGTTGAAACAGCTGTTGTAGAGGCCGAGCACGAGACCTTCCTCCTCGGGTTTGAAGAGGGGTGTCAGGATGCCGATAGCAGGTGCAAAGAATAATGCGGCTCCGACCCCTAGTAGGAATCGGGAAATGATCAACACCGGAAAGTTGGGTGATAATCCTTCGCCTATGCCTGACATTGAGAGAAGAAGCATCCCGAGCTGGGAGGTGTTCTTTGGACCCCAGCGAGCAGAAGCGATCCCAGCCGGGATCTGGAATATTCCAGCGCCTGCTAGGAACGAAGCTGTCAGAATGCCGAGAGACGGGAGGTCTACATTGAAGTCCTTGCCGATTAGGAAGAGCGCTGGGGATATGTTGAACCAGTTGATGGTGTAGATGACTCGAGACGTTAGAACCGAGGATAAGACGAGCCATCTTTTCTCCATGGAAATCGCTGATCCGTTTCGACGGCCACGCTTGGGGGGTTATTTGAGGGTCCGTATTCCCGGTCCAGCAGACGGCAGATGCATCTTTTCTCATTCTCACCCGGGCCGAAGCCGGGTCTCCAGATTCATCTCATTTAGTCACAAGGGTTGAATGCTTTAGAAGGCCTTTCTTCCATGACAAGTTTCGGATATGATAAAGGCCCGTTTCTAGGTGGCGGGCGCTGCGACTGGTACTTGAACAGGCGTCTTCAAAATCGGCCTAGGCAATCTCGGCTTTGTCGGGATCTCTGATGGAGATACCGCCGGCAAAAGGGTCTGGTACACCTGTTCCAAGATTTCTCCAAGGCAGGACACGTGAAGGAGCCCGATGGAAAACACGGGGAGAAACGTAGGAGTCACAAACTGGGTTGTTCCCTCATTCAACTGGTACGCTGGCTGATCATGATCTATTCCCTTCCCGCAGACGACGCAGAATGGAGTAATATCTCTCTGATAATCCTTCACTGCCTGCTGACCACTAGTACCCTCTAACAAAGCGAGGCTAATAACGGCAGCCTGTACACTGTACTCAAAACAGTATACAACACTCTGCGCTGGTGTGATTCCTGAGACTCTGAGCGAGGGTGTCGGAGCACGCCTCTGGCTATTCTACGGAGCAACCGAGATAATATTCCTCGTCATAGGCTCCGCAATAGAACACTCGATACAATACGTTGTAGGAAGAGCGCCCGTGGATACGCAGGTAATGGAACGCGCACCAGCATAACCACGTTCTACCCTTCCCTCTAGTAGTTGAGTCAAGTCCCCCATCTGCATTCATCTAGATATCTCCGAAATCTTCTTACTCTCGACCAGTCTTCGAATAATAGGGAGCGATTGAATGCTCCGCCCAAGCCTCCGCTATCTGATACTGTTCCTCACCATAGCTACAATAGTGAGCGTTTTCTCCGGGACAGTTTTAACCTCACTCTCCTACAAGCCGGGTGGAGTTGTCGTACTGAACTATGGCTTCCCATTGCCTTGGCAGACCCTAAGCGGCCCTACTAGATCTTGCTGCATCATAACGTACAATTCGGCATTCCTATTGTTTGATGTGCTCATCTACACTGCGATCGGTTACTTGGCCTTTCTCGCCTATCGCAGATTAATGCTGGGCATAGACAGACGAGCGAAAGAACCAGCGAAATCGTAAGCCCGACATGCCCTCGTTGCGGATTTGAGTTCGAATATTGACAGTTGCGCTGAGTCTGGTCTAGGGCGATCCGAAAGATGGGATCACCGTGGGCTGCGGCTGCGCCTTTCCTTTGAAATAGCGATCTAGCAATATCTTCGTGATGAAATAGACTATCACGAAGCCGATGCCGTATCCAATGATGACTCCAACTACCCCTGTCCAGTCTGACAGGTAGATGTTTAGCTCTGTGTTCGCACGATCTTCAACCTGTAGGACAGCGAGGGTGATTATTCCGGCCCAGATTGAGACCTTGTCTTTGGTTTCCATATTCGGAAATTCTTAGAATGCTACTTAGCAGTTCCTATCAAGTCCGAAGCGGGACTTTCGGTTCGCTTTGTAGGCTTGTCTCTTGGAAGGACCAAGACTATGATACCGGCTCCTATGAGTAACAGTGCAATCATGATCCCCCATATCAGATAAGTGGGAGGCTGAAGAGGTGGTGACGGTTGTCCGACGATCATTAACGGGCAGAGGCAACTAGGAGCGGCCAGAGTAGCGAGCTGTAGCGAAGAGCCTAAGCCGAAGAAGATCATGCTCAGAAGTATTCTTGGAATATAGTCAGGTTCAAAGCGCAAGTTCTGTGGTTCCACCCTTATTGAAGCTCTCCCGTAGCGCTTGGAAGCCCGTCGGTTTCATTCATTGAAACATTGTTCCTCTTGGAGACTATCCGCTCTGTTTTCTCGATTACCTTCTTGACAATGCCCAGATAGGTTAGGGCTTCATGGATTCCGATTGCCGCGAATCCTACACCCTGAGCAATTTCTCTATTCGAGAACTTCTTTGACATGTGGCTCAGTTCTGTCTCCACGCCATCTAAGTAACGCTTGAACTCGTTGATAGCGTGCAGAGTTTTCTCTGCCCTCTCGCGGTGAGCTTCTCCGGATTCCTTTCCCAACCTGACTGCCTTTCCAATTGACAGATAGAACAGCGATAATAGCTCAGTTCAACCTAGCATGTAGGAAGAAGGGTACGTGCATTCTGAGATCTCTCCACGTTGGCTCCTCGTTATCGAAGCATTTTCCTCTCTTCCATCATAGGCCTTGGAAACCTGACTTGGCGCGTCGTGAGTCCAGGCGCCGTGCGCCTAAACTATGCCCCTGCAAATCAATCAATTACGATGGTGTGCCTGGTCAAACGTTTAGACTCTCTCAAAGCCTGGCGAACTTTGACATGCTCGTCTAATGCTACGATTCGATCTTCAATTCTTGATCGAAAATTCGATCCATGCCTCATATCAACAATGCAGAGTAAGCCTAGTAATCTGAGCTTAACGGGGTTGGATGGGTCCTCTCTCATTCTCGCCCAGTTTTGGCGCCAGGTCTCAAGATCCACTTCATCTAGTCCCAAAGGACATGTCCGTTGGGCCAGAGCTTTCATCCACGACATCCGAAGATGACTTTGGTATCGGGTCAACATTCTTGCCCGGCTTCCAGAGGAGTAGAAAGAGGACGCTGGGTTGTGCGGTGTGTTATTACTTATGGATTTCGGAAAAGGGTACTGTTTCAGCCACGCCATTCAACTATCAACCGCGGGCTGCAATTTTCCGACGGCATATTCAGATCTCCAATTTCGATGAATGTCTTTCCAAGTTGTCTCATTGAGTCAGAAATTTGGCACTGGAAGCCGCATGATAAACTGCTAACCCGCCAAACTCGCCAAGCCGTCCCTCAACCGGTGCACGGGTAGCCGACTCAGCAGAGTCACCATATGAACAGAGTCGACCGTAGGGTCCTATTCAGAATCGGATTGATCAAGTGGAGGTTCCAGAGACGGCAGTCAAGCATCGGCAGGGAGTCGACTCGGGGAGTGACCTGACGGTGTTTGCTAGTTCACGGATTTTGTCGATTAGCTCCTGCGTAGCGGGGTCCGCACACTCTGTAACTTGGCTTGCAAGGAAGGCCATTTTGAGCTTCTGTTGTTCTCTGAGTTGCCTTATTTCGAGGCCGTTCTTGTTCAACTGGTCTTCTAGGTCAGCAATCCTTGTCGGGTTCGTCGCCGGCTCGCCTGCTTGGCTCCAAAGATTCAGATATGGTAACGCCCTGGACCACTTCTCCTGTATGTTCTTCATCAGCCCATACTTCTCGGCGTCTCTCAGCTTCTCATAGTCGAGCGGGTCGATCTGGTGCCCGGAAAAGAAGGACACGAGAGTGCGATCTACCCCCGCCATGTTTGGAATCATTGTCTTAACCGTGTCTCGTATCTCGTGTAAGTTCTTACCGGATCGGTATTTCCTGAACTGCTCAAGGTATTGCGAGGCCGGTTCAATGTTGCCGCAGACGCATTCGTATCGCTTTTCTCCGCCTGCCTTAGCCCTCAGATACCTTCGCATCTTTCGCATCCGTAGCCCGCACTTGTTACAGATCGGTCGAGGACGCTCAACCACCCCGGCCCGGGTCCCAGCCGTGATCCACGCGTGTTTCAGATTGTCCTTGTTAAACGGCTGTTTTTGTCGGTTGAGAAATATAGCCTCGTATATCGGGTGCCCGCTAGAATCGGTTCCGACCAGCTTCGGGGTTCCACGCTCCTTCAGATATTCTTTCAAGAACCGGATGGCGTCGCCGTCCCGGTGCCACATAGTAAAGTAGGGGTGCTCGTTCTTCTTGCGGTATTCAAAGCGGAACGTGATCCATTCCCGCCCGTCTTTCAATTGGGGCTCAAGGACGCGCCATCGGTGATTGACATCGTAAATCTCTCTTCGTCCATAATTCCCTGAAATATGAGACTGAAGATAGCCCTCTCTCGGAGGTTACAAGCATCTACTACTCGTCGAATTTCGTCCATCGAAAGGTTAGCCTCCACCGGGGGAGTGTCCGCCTTGATCTCTGAGATGTCAGAGTTGGGCAACTGAACCTTGTGATACTTCATCAGCCCATGAAGCACGTTGTAAAACTTCAGCTTGTAGTTCTTGGTTCCTTCAAT
>MNGN01000061.1 GCA_001918745.1 Crenarchaeota archaeon 13_1_40CM_3_52_17
CTCGACAAAATTGAGCGGCATTTGCTGGTTCTTGGCGCCGCCGACAGGGTTCGAACCTGTGACCAACGGGTTGCTACAGTGGACGTTCCACTTTAACAGCTTCAGCCTCAGCCACGAGCCGAGTCCGCTGCTCTACCACTGAGCTCGCGCCCCCAAACCTCTGAGGGAACGGCGGCCCGCGTCATAGCCGGCGGCAACCGACAACCCGACAAGACCCGTTTATTAAAAGATAGGCAACCGCGGATATCAGATGAAAAGTCCATCTAAGATGAAGATCGCTCCCAGGGAAACAGGCAAGAACCACACTGACGTAGGATGGTAGTTGGACTTTTTTCGTGATCTCTGGAGACCCGTGGAGCGTGCAACTAGCCCAAACGAAACCAAGAAGACACCAACGACTACCGTAACCCAGTTCATGGGTGCAGCCTAGAACTGCTATTTCTCACCACTAAAACATTAAGAATCGAGTTGAGCGAGCGGCCTTCTTGGAGGGCCCGTAGCTCAGCTAGGTTTTCTTCAGGTTGAAGAACTGAGAGAGCGGCAGGCTCATAGCCCCAAGTTCGGGAAACCTGACGGTCCCCGGTTCGAATCCGGGCGGGCCCACCACTTCCAAGGGGTGAGTACCCCAGGACAGTTGGGCCTACAAGTCGCTAGCAACCTTAGCCTTTTTCCAAACCAGGAAAAGGGGGACGGTTGCGCTAACGGCGACAAGTAGAGAGACGTACGGATTTACTGGCATTAGAACGATAGCGATACTGATAATGGCGACAGCAATAACGAACGTCGTTAGGTATTCCAATCTCGTTGACGACCTTACAAGCTTCATCTAAGTGGGATGGTTTCACGGTGAATGATAGTGATGCGGTCTTCGCCGACGATGATGGCGTTCTTTTCGTAGCATCGAACAGTATCGAAGATGTCCTGAAAGTTGCCAAGTCAATATCGAGCGTTGAACGGCATCAGGCAGAGTCAATTCAGGCTGGAAAGAAGCTTTCTGAACAACTTGCCTTCGACCGATACCTGACAAAACGTACCTCGGACCCATCTTACACCTTCGGTAGGCATTTGAAAGAACGAGGGGGAGCAATAGAGGAGTAGACGAAGATTGAGCCATGCGTCATCTGGTCCCCCAGAATATTCGTCCAAGGAGCTTTCGGCGAAAACATGGCCTGATCTTGCCAGACTTTTCGAGAAACCGGAGATTGGGGATGCGTGGTGGTGTTGGTGCACTTTTCATCACGTGTCCTCTTTCTCAACGCCCGAACACAAACCAGCGCGCACCCGGGCGGAGAGAGCTGGAAAGAACCGTCGGAACAAGGAAAGTCTGGTCAAGAACGACCGAGCCCACGGGGTAATTGTCTACGCGAACGGGGAACCGGTGGGTTGGTGCCAGTATGGACGCAGAGAAGATCTCCCTCGGCTTGACCACAGTCGCAATTATCAAAGTCTCTCGCCTAAAGACAAGAACGAGAAGCTCTGGAGGATAACCTGTTTTGTTGTTGACAAGAATTATCGCAGAAGTGGTGTAGCGAGTACCGCGCTAAAGGCTGCTCTGGAGAGCATAAGGATCAAGGGCGGCGGTCTAGTCGAAGCCATTCCCGTAAGCAAGACTGACCAGGGACCAGGCTACATGTACACGGGAACAGTCTCGATGTTCGAGAAGGCAGGGTTCAAGATCGTCGGGCCCTTCGGAACCGGTCGGACTTCTACTGTTGTTATGCGAAGAGTGATCTGAGCTTATTCGGGGTTCCTCGATGTCTTGACCCGGCGCTTCGTAGCGCGCATAATCTCAATTTTAGCTACACGCTCAACTAGCTTTGCGTCATCGAGTCGCTTGCAAATCTCTGGGAATCCGGTTCTGGGTCCGGTCCAGCGGATTTCTTCCGGCGAAGATATCTTCGGCTCTCTTGTTCGAAGCGTTGCGAGGTCTCGAAACAAAAGTGCGAGGTTGAAGTTGGTTTCTAGGACTTCTGCAAGGCGTGTGGCGGATCGTGGTTGTACCTTCCAGTTTTCCGCCTTTGGGGGAATGGCCTCTAGATGCTTGTAGATGCCTAGGACAATGGCTGTTGATTTGTCTCCCCAGCCTTCCAGACCCGGGTATCCGTCAGCATCATCGCCTACCAAGGCGAGATAATCGGGTATCGAACTTGGGGGGACGCCGAACTTCTCTTTGACGCCTGCCTCGTTTCGCACAACTCGTGCACGACGATCCAACTGGACAATACGGTTGTCTCGAACGCATTGCGCCAGATCCTTATCGGGGGTGCAAATGTATACCCGGCCGACTCTAGGAAGTTTGCTCAAGGAAGCAGCTGCGCCGGCCAGAGCGTCATCAGCCTCCAGCTCGACCATGGGCCAGACCACAACTCCCATTGCCTGCATCGCCTCTTCAAGCAATGGAAACTGCGACAAGAGTCGCGGATCAACACCTTCACTCGTCTTGTATCCGGCCCAAAGGTTGTTCCGGAACGATTCTATGACATGGTCTGTCGCAACACCGATATGCCTAATTCCGGATTCGAGCATGCCAGCTATGCTGTTGAGCACTCCGCGCGTCGCTGCAATTTCCTCGCCTTTACCGTTAGCTTGGGTGGGGATGGCGTAGAAATGACGGAACAGTTCGTAGGTGCCATCCACGAGATAGATATCCACCTTCTAACAGCCTTCATCTGATCCAATGGGTTAGAGGTGAATATGGTTACTTCTTCTGCTGAATTTCCTTCATTCGGAACATGACGATTTTCTTCACTAGATCATACGGGATGGGCCGGTCCAGCGGGAATCGTAGGGACCCTTTCTCACCGGCGTAGGGGGTTAGTTCTCTTCTGAAGGCTTCATTGCCTTCGGGTATGGAGTAAAGTCCGATATGACTTTTCCAGCCGCTGAAGTAGACTAGTCTCTCCCCTTTTATTTTGAAGGTAGGCATATCGTAGCTGATAGACTCCGCTGCCTCAGGTGATGCCTGCCGTATTGTTTCCCTAAGCTTCCGCAAAATGCGCCGAACGTTTTCTGGGAACGACGCGATGTATTCGTCTACTGTTTCGAATTTCTTGGCGGCTACTATTCTCGTTCACCCGTGAGGCGCTTCGTCCTGGTGTTCGACACTAATATTTTATTTCTCGTTACCTGTATATCCCCTTAGCATCGTCCTAGCCTTGGTGACTATGACTTGAAAGGAATACCCCACACTGTCAAAGTTGAAAGGAGGGGAAATGAACTGATAGTTCATATTGCCCTGACTGAAAGAAAAAGTTGGGACAGAACTGGTGTTATTTTAGCATCCGAGGGTTGGCAAGATATAGGATATGGATTGAAGATGCAGTTGACAATTGCTTCAACTAATGTTGTCCTTCAAAAGGAGAGGATTAAGCTGATACAGAAGCCTGGAATACTCAATCGTCTACGTGGAAAGAAGATACCGATGCTGGAGGATAGGTCTTGAGATGCCTAGCTCTCTCTACCGAAAAATGGGATTTTCACAACGAAGCTCAAGATCGAGGTTCAGAACTCCCAACGCGTTTTCCTGGTCGTCTAGAGAGACGTTCGTTAGTTTGATTCTTCGTTTGTTAGAAGGACCCTTTTCTTAGATTGATCCCGTGTTCCAAGTAGGCTTTCAAGCAGCAAGTCATCTGTGTCCAGCCTTGACAGTTCCCATACGAGCCTTGCAGACCGGTCGCTGTAGACCGCCATTTCCCCTCAACTATCTTCACAAGCGTCTCTTTCGCGTTCAATGGTTCGAAACTCATCTCGACAACAGTATCGTATCCGCCGGATTCTGGCATTGAACCGGTTTTCAGGTCATAGAGCCCCTCGCTCGCTTCCCAGGAGAATCGGATTAGTTTGTTTCGCACTACCTTCTGCACCTTCACCGGGGCCTCTACGACTTTGTCTCCAACGTCATTGAATTTCCAGAGCACTGTCTTTCCTTCGTCCAGTGGTCCATTGGAACCTCCAGAAGTGAAGTAGCTAGTGAGCTTCTTCGGGTTGTGGACGGCCTCAAAGACCTCGCTTACTGGTTTCTGGATTTTGGTCTGAACGGTGAAACTTAGATCCATGTTTGACTGACTCTGACCATGCCGGCTATATGTTATATATTTATAACACTTTGCTCAACTCCAAGGGATCCGCTATGAGCATCAACCTGGACAGATCTGCCCGGAGAAGGTAGCTTGGGGAGAGAGGACAAGTACGATCCGATCTTCAAAGCACTCAGCGACTCTCGGCGGCGCGAGATACTCGACCTACTCAAAGAAAGAGCAAGAACAACGGGAGAATTAGTCGAACACTTCAAACAATTGGACCGATGCACCGTGATGCAGCACCTAAGCGTTCTCGAAAAGGCCGACCTGATCATAGTGAGACGTGAGGGGCGTCTTCGCTGGAATTACATCAACCCCCTTCCCATCAAAGAATTGCATGACCGATGGATTGGCAGCTACGCGGACGGTGCGGTCGATCTTCTAGCCCGAATGAAACGCGAAATCGAAGGATGCTAGGGCATACATACCCACCTACCCAGATGCGGTTGGCTAATCATCTTGACCGAGACGAAGACTACGACAAGGCCAAACATTGTCAACTTAGATGAGCTAGAACAACAAGCAAAGAAGCAGCTCGACCAAGCTAGCTACGATTTCGTGGCTGGCGGCGCCGGCTCCGAGCTAACCCTGAGGGCCAACCTGGAAGCTTTTCAGAAAATAACGATAATGCCTCGGGTCCTCACCGGAATCAAGAAGGTCGACACATCGATTGATCTCCTCGGTCAGCGACTGTCCATGCCGATCTACGTCACTCCGATGGCCAACCACGGAGTCGTCCATCCTTTGGCCGAGGTTGGAAGTGCTCAAGGTGCGAAGAAGGCAGGCACGCTCTTCGTTGCTCCGACAGGCTCCAACAAGACGATGGAGGAAGTTGCAACATCAATCAAGGACAGCCCTCGATGGTTCCAGCTATACCTCAACAAGGATCCCGAAATCAACAAACAACTACTACGGCGAGCAGAGAAAGCAGGCTACTCTGCAATCGTTCTGACAGTCGACTTACCGGTGCTAGGCATGAGGGATCGCAATATCAGAAACAGCTTGACACTACCAAAAGATCTTAGCAGTCCGAACGGCCTATCCGAGCGATTCATAGCCGCGACAAGGGGTCTTGAGTCTCTTACGGCGGGCATCAAAGACGACTTGGGCTGGGACGATTACGAATGGACACGAGAGCATACTTCTCTGCCTGTCTTGATCAAAGGAGTCCTTTCCCCCAATGACGCGGAGGAAGCTGCAAAGCGCAAGGTCCCTGCGATCATCGTCTCGAATCATGGGGGAAGACAACTCGATACTGGTTTTGGAGCAATCCAAGCCTTGCAACCAATAATCGAGAGAGTTGGAGGCAAAACGAAAGTACTGTTCGACAGCGGAATCAGAAGGGGAACTGATGTCTTCAAAGCACTGGCATTGGGCGCTGAAGCGGTTGGTATCGGACGACCGGTATTATGGGGTCTCGCGATCTACGGTGCAGACGGGGTGGCTGCAGTTTTGAAACACTTGCAAACCGAGCTTGTCAACGTGATGAGGCTAGCGGGCGTCGCGAAGGTCAGTGACGTTTCTTCAGAATACATCGAGACGAACGACTGGTGAGAAAGGTCTACTGTGTTGTCTTGCACAGGACTAATGTGATAGAACCTCTCAGTCATCTCAATGACTCGGGAACTGCCCTTACTGATCGGTACAGTTGGAACGGTTTTTGGGTTCTTTTCTTTGTTGGGGGTCTTTTTTGTATTCGCTCTCTTGTCACGCCCGGGCGAGATTGCACGAACGGACTTACCTCTCTGGCTTGAGCTATCTGTTCTCGTGTGGGCTGCTAGCCCCTTCATTGGATTAGCTGGGGCGTTGAGGGTGCAGAAGGGGGGGCGACTGGGCGGAGTGCTTTTCGTCGTTGCGGGTGCTCTTCCCTTGATTGTGAGTATGGGGGCGTTCTTACTACTTCAGTTGTGGACTCCACTGTTAATTGTCGCTGGCATATTGGCCATTTTGGATTTGCCGGGGCCGTACGTAGATAAGGAAGAGATGGATGGCTTGGCAGGGGAGAACTCCGCCCAGCCATCGTGATCGCTAACTGGAAAGGCCTTGTCTTTACTCTATTCTGTAAATAAGGTAGTTAGGCAAAACTCGTCCAGCTTGAAGATTCGAGACGGGCCGCATAAGAGAATTGACTCGAACAAGTCAAATCCTCATCCCTAATCAGGAGACTGTCTCTCGCGTTATCTTGACATGTGCGAAGAAGAATCTTTGGCTGTGGCGAAGATGTTAACTATGTAAAATGGTCATATTGGCAATTTCCGGCAAGACTATTTCTTGAAATCCGGTATACCCACCATGTTCGAGGAAGAACCAAAGGCACGATGCCCAGACTGCAGCCAATCCCTCACGTTCATCCGGACCAAAACGCACCAGAAGCGATGGTACTGCTATGCCTGCGAGAAATACGTCGACCGTCCCACAGAGCCAACCCTGCTCAAAGATACACACGCTAGAATCGAAGCGCTGAACGGGCTCCAGGTAATTGATTCTCATGGTATGATCGTCGGCCGGGTCCGCAAAGCAATCTCAAACGACACCGGCGATGTCAGATCATTCGTCTTGTCGGTCGACAAAGAACAATTCAAAACCCTACTGGAAGAGAGAGATTTACCACGCGAGTTCGAGCTCGGACACGAGAAAATCGCAACAGTCGGCGATGTCGTAATACTGTCGGATGTGTTCTCGCCAAGCGCGTTCGCACCACCCAGACCCCCGGAAGAATCTTCGAACACGGGCAAATGCTCGAGATGCAGCGCCCTACTCATAGCAGGCGCGAAACACTGTATCAAGTGCGGAGCGCTCCTGACTTCCGCTTCCTGCGTATCGTGCGGAACACTGAACCCGACTGAAGCTAGGTACTGTAAGAACTGCGGTAACAAGCTAGCATAGTATCGACAAGCCTTTCTGCCAAGCCTCCTTCTCGGCCCGGACGATCTCGTTCCAAGCCCGCGTGCGGGTCTGTTATATGAAAGTGAAACCAAGATTCTATCTCGTCGGGCTTGCCGTTGCCTTCCTTGAAGAATTCATTACACAAGGGATACTGAAAAGAAACCTCGCGGATTGGATTATCCCCGCGTTAATTGCTTTCCTTCCATTCCTTATAGCGGTCCGTCAAATTGGAAACGTTTTACAGGGAAGAATGATCGAGTCCAACGCTACGACCAGTTATTACGTAATATCAGGGGTCATAGGACTGATGATTGAATGGCTAGTTATCGGACTGTCTACATGGAGCAATCCTGCATCCGATCCATTGCTCACCATAATATTTCAGCTCGGGATTTTCAGTTTCTGGGGCAGCGTAGCATTCGCTCCGAGATTGCTTCTCGACAGGAGAGATTCTATCGCTCGCGTAAGAAGATGGTACAAGCGCTTCTTGGCATCGGGTTTGTATCGATCTACTTCGCCACGTTCTTGGCTTCAAGGGACGCAAAATTCATCGTTGGTATCGTCGCAGTCTTGGCGACCTTCATTCCGCTAAACCTATTCTATTTCAAGTACATTCGCGCGCTTGGAAAAACAATCAGATCCATAGATTTGGCGCAGTCTATTCAGCACCTAAATAGTCAACCTACTCCTCCAGCCGCATTTCAGAGAGCGACAGCAAGTGTCTGATGTTAAAGAAGACCAATGGCTAGACCTGGACCTTGCGGCTGCCAATGTGAATCGTGCCGGAACCGTTCTCGGGTCAACCATTGCCGTCTTCACCTTCCTCCTCTTCTTCCTCTACCCTCGTTATTCCTCAGGGCAGATCGACCCCGTTCTCTTCCAGATCACTTTGACGGCAATAGTGCTGACCATTCTCTCGTTCAGCCTTTGCATACTCTTCTGCTACCGGATCGGCGTATTGAAAATGAGCAGTACCGAGAAACGCGCAAGTATGCAGTCCGGAACACTATTCTGGCTTATCGGCACTCTTCTTCTAGTGTTGGAGCCCTCCTTGATACTGTTCACGATCGGACTCGCAGCGGTCGGTTATGTAGCGTTGGCGGCATGGGTCTTGTACACCTTCTTCACGCTGCGAGACGCAAAGAAGTATCAGGGATCCAATAGAGAACGTTGACCAGTCCAACACCCGAGAGCAGGCTGGCGCTAATCCACAGGGTCATCATGCCGGCTGATAATTATCCGAAGGAGTACGCGATTCTAGTGACGGATCGCAAGGTCGATCTTCATTCGCCAGAATAAGACGAGAGGCAACTTTTGGCTTCGTCGAGAAATGAGCTATGGAACTGCACTAATTACAGATGTGGAGCCAAAGACACTTCAGGATTATGAACAGACCCGGATGGAAACACTCGCGGCCGATAGCGCAAACATCACCGTCTCGCATGAAGCGGTTAACTCGCTAGCCATGAAGAAGGAAGCGCTGAAGCCTCGCAAATATGACTTTTTCGTCCGTCTTACAATGAGACTGCAGAAGGAAGAGTTTCAAGTGTACGACTTTGAGATGAACTGTCGGCAGAGCGCGAATAGTGAGACAATGATCAAGTTCTACACGGTGCCCTTGGGCGCCTATTTCAAGCTCAGAAGACAAACCCAGACTAGAGAAACAATCCTTCGAGAATACGCATCGGATGCGCTAGAGATTTTCCGGAAGGTTCTCCCGGCTTTGATCGTGTCCTCCTAGGACCATTCTTCTCTAGCTATTGAGTCTAGCCCTGGAATCTGTTTGATTGAAGCCGTCTCGGTATTAGCTGGAATATCGCGACCCCCAAAAGTCCAGCAACTATCAGCACTCCATAGTAGTTGAGAAGGTAGCCTCCCGGGGCGAAGTTGGCTTGGACCCAATCCTGCATTTCGACGTTTGAACCGTATTCCCGGACAAGGCCACTGTAGATTATGATCATTACAATGGCTTCGACAAGCGCGATCGCGAGGACCTTTGGAAGGTGGAATGACCTTCTTCCCATCAGCTTAGCCTCCCTCACGATCCCGGCCTTGACATCGGAGTCCGGCGAATTCTTCTTCTCCATCAGAGCTTCCAATTCATACAAGGCCGACTCAATCCGACTGCTTGTCTGCCAGGTTCTTCTCATTGCGAGATAATAGGTGCAGAGGCCAACTCCACCGATCAAAAGGGGTATGGAAACAGGGAGGAGAAAAGCTGAGACGGACGCATCCCACGGGATTAGATTACCTAATCCCAATCCTACGAAGCCTCGCGCAGAATAGGACCAGGCTCCTGTGCCGACTCCGATCGCAATCAGTCCAAGGGCAAGTTGGGCTCGTACCTTCCAACTGGCCTCGGAAGTGAATACCGCCTGAACGCCTTTCTGGGCTGGTCGTCGTTTTCTCTTAGCGCCGTTGACGCCATTGGTCATTGATGATTCAGTCCGCTGCTGACCCAAGCTTCGTTAACACTGTATCTGCAAGAGAGCCTTCCAACAGCTCCTTTGTGAGACGCCGATATTCTTCTGAGGCCGCGTTTCTAGGACTGTAGACTATACCAGGTATTCCTTTGCTGGGTGCTTCCGCCATTCGGATGGATCGGGGGATGATGATCTTGAGGATGTGGTCACCGAACGAGGTTCTGAGTTGTTGGACAACCTTCTTTGACAGTCCTGTTCTCTTGTCGTACAGTGTCAGCAAGATTCGGTAATCGAAATCTGTTTTCGCTCGCGATTTTACAATTCGCATGAACTTTAGCAGTGTCGGCAGTCCGTCCATTGACAGGAATTCGGATTGCACTGGCACGACCATCAGGTCGCAGGCGACGATCGCGTTGACGGTAAGGATCCCGATGTTTGGTGGACAATCGATCAGGATCGCGTCGTATTTCCTCTTCGCAACTGAGAGAGCCTCTCTCAGTACGAATTCGCGGCCGGGAATGGAGGACAGTTCGACCTCTGCTCCGGCAAGGTCTAGGTTGCTGGGGACAAGTGTGAGGTTCTCGACCTTGGTTCCAAGCATTACCTCTTCGATCTTTCTCGACTGGGCTAGGGCGTCGTAGACCGTGTAGAGAAGTTTGGATTTCTGGAAGCCAAGACTTACCGTAGCGCTACCTTGTGGGTCAAGATCGACGAGCAGAACTCTTCTTCCAAGTTGTGCCAGCGCGGTGGCCAGGTTGACAGCTGTTGTGGTCTTGCCGGTTCCTCCTTTATTGTTCGCGAAGCTTAGGATCATGGTCGGGAACTGCTCGTAGCCTGAGGGTTTGGTAAGAGATTCATTCGCAGATCGAGTTGCACAAGATGGTACCAACCTAGTTCGGTTTGGCAAGAAAATGATCGGTGTTTCAGAACTTTTGGAGTTTTACCCTCGACACTATATTACCCGTGATGGGGAAGGACATGGCACGTTGTTAGATAGTAGATGGGAGACAGACCTGTTCAATTGCACAGTTTCCATTTCTCGATACAAGAAATAGGGGATGGAAGCCATGAGATTCACACTTTCGTGTAAATCGTAAATTTCCCTGAAAACGTGATCCTGCTTGCGATTTCGATGTTATCATCTGAAAATCCCGACCTGACTCGGCGACTGGTTTACTAGATACAAACGAAGTCTTAATCAGCAGACGACTCGTTTTCGATTTTCATGAACCGCGAAAACATCCCTCCACAACTAGTTTCTGCGAAAAAAGAGGCCGCTACACGCTTCTTGACAAGCAGCGCTCGAGCCGCCTACTCGACCAGGGCGGTTTCCTACCAGCTGGACCTGAACATTGTGGGAGTAGGAATAGGCAAGAAAATCAAAGGCGGACAACCGACAGCGACGGACGCGGTTCGAGTTTATGTGAACCGGAAATTTCCTAAGGCCCAGATTCCCCAGCCGCAGCTCGTGCCCTCGGCGATTCGAGGTTTTCCGACAGACGTCGTCGAGACAGGCCGGTTCCGAGCCTTCGCTCTAACCCCAGCACCTACCACTCCTCGCGACCGGTTCCGGCCCATCAGACCGGGAACCTCCATCGGCCCTCCACCGATAGGAAACATGGTTGAGGCGGGAACTCTAGGCGCGATTGTAAAGAGCGGAGGCGCCCAGTACATATTGAGCAACAACCATGTACTCGCTAACGAGGACAAACTTCCAGCTGGAACCGCGATCTTCCAGCCTGCTCTTCTCGACAAGGGAAACCAGACAACCGACCAGGTCGCGACTCTATCAAAAACCGTCCCCCTCTCATCCAAGGGAAACAATAGTGTCGACTGCGCGATAGCTGCGATTGACAAGACAGTCTCTGCAGATCCCACATTCCTGCCGAAGGTAGGCAAGCTCACCACAACCTCCCCGATCGATGCAACTGATGGGATGAAGGTGCACAAGGTTGGCCGGACGACAGGCTATACGACCGGTTCGGTGCTCGACATTAGCGCGGATGTGAACATACAATACGACATTGGAACGTTAACCTTTCAGGGGCAGATTCTGATCGCCCCCGACCAAGGCCAGATGTTCTCGGACGCAGGAGATTCGGGCTCGCTGATCGTCGACCGGGGATTGGGCAGAGCGACAGGTCTGCTCTTCGGCGGCTCACCCAAATCGACCATCGCCAATCATATCTCGGATGTTCTGACAGCGCTTCAAATCCAGCTTGCAGGATAGGTTCAAGTGAAGGATTAGGCTGGGCCCTAGCCTGAGATAGTTGGCGCCTCCCAAGACTCCTTCTGATCCCAGAGCCCTGAAGCGGAAAGTATCCCCGCAGATTTTGCAGCTGCCTGGAGTGAGTGGAATTGGGGTGCCAAAAGGACAACTTACAGTTTACCTGGAGTCAGATTCTGAAGACATTAGGGAACGGGTGCGAGAGGTTCTCAAGACGGTCTCGCCTGAAGCGGACGTTGTTTTCCTTGTCCTAGGGAAGTTCTCTAAGCAGGATCCCGACTGACGTATGACCTCGAACCCGGTTCAAACAAGAGAAATTGCAGAGACCTTTGATAATCTAGCCCATGATCGATGTTGCAAGTACAAGTCCAAGGGCCTAACTGCGAGCACTGAGGTGCTGCTACGCCTCCTTACCGAAAATGGTCTAGTTGGAAAGGCTGTCCTTGACATTGGCTGCGGGACGGGATTCTTTGCCCTCGAGACGCTCCGACAAGGAGCATCTTCCTGTATCGGTGTTGACCTCTCGTCGGCTGCGATCCACGAGGCGAACGAGTTCGCGAAGGAATCGGGTCTTCAAGATCGGGCTAGGTTCGAAGTCGCAAACGCAGCTTCGACTCAACAACCCCCGTCCGATATTGTCGTGATGGACAAGGTGCTATGCTGTTATCCTGATGCGGACTCTCTTGTGAAGACTGCTTCTACGTCGTCAAGTGAGCTATTGGGTTTCGTTGTTCCGCGAGACGAAGGCCTGATGAGGCCAGTGATGAGAGTCGGCATAGGACTGATCAACCTGGTTGAGAGGTTGAGAAAAACCGGTTTCAGGCTGTACCTTCACCCTCTGCGTTCCCTCGACACGCTTCTCGTCGACAACGGCTTCCAAAAGTCCAGCAAGGCCAAGTCTCGATTCTGGCTAGTTTTCCTCTACAAGAGGACTGGACCGGGTGCGCCCGGGAGAGGGTGAACTCCGCTTTGGAAGTCCAACAAGTCATTGACCGGCTAAAGTTGATCGGCGACCCGAAGGCGGTCGAGGGCATGGCCCGGTTCGGAATCCAATCAAGCAATTCGTTCGGGGTCTCTGTTCCCAAACTCCGCACCCTTGCACGGGAATTCGGAAGTGATCATCTGCTGGCATCGAAATTGTGGGAGACTGGGCTGCATGATGCTAGACTCCTAGCCACTATGATCGACGATCCTCGACAGGTGACCCTAGCCCAGATGGAGAAATGGGTTCGAGATTTTGATTCATGGGACGTTGTGGACGGTTGCTGTGGAAATCTCTTCGACAAAACACCATTTGCCGTAGCGAAGGCTAAGGAGTGGTGCAGACGGGAAGCGGAGTACGAGAAGAGGGCGGGATTCGTCCTGATGGCGGAGCTTGCGGTCCATGACAAGAGCGCGAAAGACCCGGTCTTTCGCGACTTTCTCGCGCTCATGATCGACGGAGCTAAGGACAAGAGGAATTTTGTCAAGAAGGCCGTTAACTGGTCGTTAAGACAGATCGGAAAACGCAATCTCAAACTCAATAGGGCGGCGATATCGACCGCGCTGAAGATGCAGAAAATGGAGTCGGGAAGTGCAAAGTGGGTTGCCTCAGACGCCCTGCGAGAATTGAAAGGCAGCCAAGTCCAGAAGAGGCTCCGGGAAAGAAAATAACCTCGAGAACAAGCGATAACTCTTCACGAAATGTTCTTCTCTGGAATTCCTTTTTCCTCAACTATCCTTTTTTCTTAACTATTTTTCTTGTTAACTATAATGTGACCCCCCCCCGGGGGGGGCCGATTTTCGCGCGCCCCGCCCTTCACGAAACGACCCTAGGCAAGGCCATCTCGCCCTAGCACCTGATTCCAGCCTTCTTGGGGGCAGAGCCCGCCCGTTTGCCAGCGAGATTGCCGAGCCTGTTACCATGTTGGATTGGACTAGGTTACGATAGAAGCATTTGATGATACCCACGCTCAATGATTCTTGCCGACACTATCTCTAGGAGTACGAGGAGACTATGTTTCGAAGCCTAGTTAGGAACAAGAAGGGAATCGACACCATCCTCGCCTCACTCCTGATGGTCGTCATAGTCGTCGCCGCCTCAGTAATGGTATTCGTCTACGCAACCGGGCTATTTGGCGCTCTGACGCAGGCGCCGAATCTTCAGAAGGAAGCCCTCAGCCTCGAGTTCTCCAGCTTCGGACCAAACAACCCAACCTACAACGTCACCCTATACTTGAGAAATACGGGAAGCGCCCCGATCACCCTCGTAAGTTACTACGTGAAAAACTCGAACTCCAGCCAGTACGCGAAAACCACCTGGACCGGCCCGCCCTCGATAACCCCGACGACACTGGGACAGGCCCAGCTTCTGATATCTTCAGCCTGCAGCTGCACCAATACTGGAGGCGCGTTCACGTTCTCGACAGGAAACTCCTACACGATAACACTGCTATCCTCCCGAGGCAGCACGTTTTCATACTCTGTAGTGCGGTACTCATAGTCAAAGCCCGCTTATCTTCTCATAAAACTCAACCAGGCTACGCGCCGCAGGTTCCTCCTGGTTGAAGGCAAATATCTTCATCCCCTTCTCATACCTCTCAAAAAGCAGGATCCTAGACTTCACCAACGGCTCCGCTATCCTAGCAACAGTCGAGGGTGATACGTCGAGAACACGGGCGAGACCGGCCTGGTTGAACACCTTCTGCCTGTTCTGAAGCAGATGCTCAACCAACCGGACTTGAGCCTTCGACTGGAACAAATCCACCAATCTCAACACTGTCACCTACCCTAGGAATAGACCACTTTGGTCCCGATGTCCTTCCCTCGTAGCGCGGCGAGGATGTTGCCCGGGTCTCCGAGCGACACGAATCGTGTTGGAATCTTCGCTCTCTGCATTATCTTGATCGCGAGAGGATCCAGCAGCTCGTAACGGCCGGCGAAAACCTCCGCGCCCATCGCCCAAGCAAGCAATTTGTCCACGTGAACAGATCGGATTAGCTTCGCTTTCGGGTTCTTTTTCGGATCCTCAGTATAGACCCCATCCACATCGGTACCATTGACAAGAATCTCGGCTCGGGTAATCTCCGCTGCAAGCGCGGCGACGGCGTTGGTCGACTGACCAGGCTGCAGTCCACCCATGACCACAGCCCTCCCCGACCCAACAAAGTGAGGCAGATCCGACAAAGTCG
This sequence comes from Crenarchaeota archaeon 13_1_40CM_3_52_17, assembly GCA_001918745.1. Taxonomy (GTDB): domain Archaea; phylum Thermoproteota; class Bathyarchaeia; order 40CM-2-53-6; family 40CM-2-53-6; genus 40CM-2-53-6. The sequence continues at coordinate 14,786 of MNGN01000061.1, forward strand.
AGGGAATCTTCGAGGACGCTATCGAGCCAAGCGCTAGACGCACCAGCTCCGCGTTGGCCCTTGTGATCTGAATTCCGAGAAGATCGCAAGTTGACTCGTCTCCCCCAAGCTTTCTCGCTGTTCCAATGTAGGTTCGGGCATTCTCTCCACCTCCCGCAACCAGTACGAGCTGGTTTCCTTCTTCGACAAACCCTCCCAGAACCTTACCCATGTCCTTGAGGGCTGTCACGTTCGGCTCGCGGCGGAATAGCGCACCTCCGAGTTTGACGACTGCTCGCATTCCTTCTCAACCTTCGCCATCCGAGAGGTTTGGTATATTAGAATGGAAGTTCTCCGAGCATTCTAGGTTCTTTCAAAAACTCCTCGGAAAAGCTGAATAGGCGTTCTTCCGAGAAGAACCGACCCTTCGCCGATGCTCTCCTACGCGATCAAGAGAATCATACGATCATGGAAGCTCTACGCATCCCTAATACTCGGCATGATGCTCGCAGCCACATTCTTCGGCGGCATCAACGTTGGAGCCGACACGATTGGGAAACAAGCTCTCGACGCTCAACTCGCCAACACTCCCGTCGACATCTCACTCAATCCAGTCTCGGGTGGAATATCGGTTCCCCGCACATCGTTCGAGAACGTCGCCCAGAGAGTTCAAGGGGTCAGCGGAGTGGTTACCGCCGAACCCGTGGGAAGCGTAACCGAACAGTTCTATCCATACAACAGCTCAATTCCATACATTAGAGCCATCCAAGACACTTCCTCTCTCTACCAACACCTTACACTCCTTAACGGCCGAAAGATTTCTAGTACGAATGAGTCGATGATAAACGCGGATTCGCAGTTTGCCCAGACCTTCAAGCCAGGGCAGACGATCATGTACAGTTTCGGACAATTCGGACAAAAACTCAACATTACATTGAAGGTGATCGGCGAGGTACAACTAGACTCAGTCGCCGTAACCACCCTCGGCGTCAGCCCGAACTACTATGGACCCTCAGGATCCACCCTGAAACCGGCCAGCACCCTTATCGTAAGCTGGAACACGTTCGCCTCCATCGCCGATTGGGCCTATAATCAAACTAGATTCGGTCGGGGAGACTATTCTATTACTGGCACGGTGAATGTCTATCTTGACCGACCAAAACTTCTGAGCGCGTTCAATGTCGAAAGCAGCATTAACCAGGTTCAACAGATCGACGACCAAGTATCGAACATTGCAGCGCTGAACGGCTTCAATTCACAGCCGAACCTGATCTACCCTCTCCAGCAGTTCTCATCCAGCATATTCGCGCTCCGGCTCGAATTCACGATCTTCTCAATCCCAGTCTTCTTCGTAGCATGGTTCGTCGGCAGAACCGTTTCCCAAGCATCCTTCAACCTCCGCCGAAGGGAAATCGGACTACTAATGACGAAAGGCTTCTCCCAGAGCCAGCTGTTCAGACACTTCCTCGTCGAAGCCCTCCTAGTCGGACTGATAGGAGGGGGACTGGGACTCGCTGCTGCAGTACTTCTAGACCCCTACTTTGTTCAAATTCTCAGCGGCAGCTATCAAAGCGGAGTATTCCTCAGCCAGGACACCGCCGTCGCCACGATAATCTTCACCCTCGTTCTCACAATCTTAGCAATCTATTCCCCCGCCCGAGCGGCTGCAACGATGGACCCTGCGAAGGCCTTGAGAGAATACGTCTATCTCGAAGATACGCGTCCATCCAAGAAACGAGGCGCAATAATCGCCTTCTCCCTAGGCCTCTACAAGATAATTCTCCTTCTCCTCGGTGTAAACTTCCAGAACATCGGCCGCTATCTCTTCGGAGTAAACTTCCTCCTCGCAATTGTTCTGATAATCATGGCAGTCCTCGACTACGGACTAAACATCATTGGCCCCTTCCTCTTCCTCTATGGAGCCACTCAACTATCAACCGGGCTAGCAACCCGTTTCCACAGGGCCTTCGCATCCATCTCCAAGCGGCTCGTCGGAGACATCGCATCCCTCGCCTCGAAGAGCGTATTCCGAAACCCACGTCGCGTCACCGCTCTCGTCTTTCTAGTCGCGCTGATAGCCGGATACTCCATCTGGGTCATCGGCGATCTCGCAAGCGTACAGGACTACAACTACAGACAGGCAGAGGTCCAACTAGGCTCCGACCTCCGAATTTCCGGACAAGGCAACCTCAACCTCACCTACGCCACTCTTATCGCCGGTCAACTCCGCTACTGGAGCAACATCACCGGCGCCACTCCAGAAGTAGACACCTCCATGAGCCTCTCGTCTCGAACCCCCCTCACGATCAAAGCCATAGACCCGACAACCTGGAGGCAGGGAGCATTCTACGAACCTGAATGGTTCACCGGAAATATCGACATGGTGTTCCAAAACCTGCAAGCAAACAGCCAGACCATCGTACTCGACAGGGGCGTTGCCTCATACTACAATATTATGCGAGGCGGTATCGTTAACGTAAACCAGAACGTGAGTCTATCCGTGATCAGCTTCTTCGGACCTGACTACTCCCGACAGTCTACGGGATCGCCTTTCGGTTTTTCATCTTTCCAACCCGAAGGATGGTCATTCATCCCATTGAGCCTCCTTGCACAAAACTCCAATCTCTTTTCCGGGACAAATCTAGTCTTGATCAAGGCCGCACCCGGTGTATCGTTCTCCAGCTTGGCAAACTCGATAGAGAAGGCCTATCCAACCTTGACGGTTATCTCCGCGGAAGATAACACGCGGGGAAATGGAGCGGTAGTGGTTTCTAACGGAGCCCAGTCTACCGGTCCGAGCGCTGGATCAGTGATTGCCAATGGCACACAGAACGTTCTAAGGCTTGGAACAGTCTTCGCCGGACTTGCCGCATCGATCGGAGTTGGAGCAGTAGCTTACACCGGCTTTAAGGAAAGAGAGAAGGAGACAACAATGCTAGCCGTACGAGGATTGTCTTACAAGCAGATGCTAGGCCTCCTCGTCACTGAGGTCCTGCCCTTGGTTATCTTTGCACTGATACTCGCAACAGCTGTCGGTTTGATCACTGTCCGTGGAGACAGCCTCGCGCAGAATTCCCTGACCCCGAACTATTCGAGCCTACTCGCCCCGCGCAGAGTCATCTTCCCGTTATGGGCGTCCGAGAACATCTTTGCGATTATCGGTCTGTTGTTCCTCGGCGTTTTTCTGCCCGCGATAACCGCTGCACGGAAGGACCTTTCAAAAATGAGCAGAACGGTGAGATTCGCATGACCGCCGTCCCAGTCGTAGTGGATTCCCTTGTCAAAGCATACAAGCTCGGAAGAGTCGAAGTGCAAGCCTTACGCGGGATCAATCTCAAAGTCGAAGCGGGCGGCATGGTTTCGATCATAGGCCCCAGCGGCAGCGGAAAGACTACCTTGCTCAACATTCTGGGAGGACTTGACAGAGCCACCGCGGGAAACGTCCATGTTGGCAACACAGTACTAACAGACCTGGACCCAACACGACTCGTGTATTACCGTCGTCAAGTCGTCGGTCACGTGTTCCAGACCCTCAACCTGATTCCCACGCTTACGGCCGCGGAAAACGTAGAGCTTCCAATGATGGCAATGGGAACGAGCGGCGGAACTCGCTCGGCAAGAACCAGGGAGCTTCTAGGCATCGTAGGCCTCGCTGACAGACATGACCACAAGCCAGACGAGCTTAGTGGTGGAGAACAGCAGCGAGTGGCAATAGCTGCGGCTCTGGCCAACGACCCTCCGCTCCTTCTAGCTGACGAGCCGACCGGCGAACTTGACAGCGTGAACGCGAAGATGGTCACAGACTTCCTTGTCAAGATAAATCGTGAGCTGGGGAAGACACTGATAATGGTCACGCATGACCAGAATGTTGCCAAGACAGCGAACAACATCATGCGGATCGAGGATGGAACCATCAAATCATCGCTTACTCCCAGCCAGATCGCCTCTCAGGACACGTCAAGCTCGTACCTCGATCAGCTGCGCCATCGCATGTCAGAGCTTGAGAGACAAATGAAACAATTAGACGATGATTTCAGGACGGGCAAGGTATCGGGGGACGAGTACGCTGACCAACGGGTCCGGCTGCGACAAGTAAAAGCGGGGCTCCAGGACGAGCTACAAAGACAGGGAGTAATCGGCTAGCTCCGATCTTGGAAAAAGCATTTTATACGCAAAACCCACCTATTTCTCTCAAGGACTCGTTAAGAAATGTGTAGTACGTGCGCGAAGCACAATCCGGGAAAGAAGAAAAAATCCAAGATGTGAACGAGCAGGCCTAGAACCGCAGGCCCCAGGACTTATTTTTTCGGTCTGGAGATCGAATAGCCAGTGACCAGCTCAGTCCTTTCAGCATCAGACTCAGTTGCCAAGTTCAAGTTCAGACGCACCCTGGAACAGTTAGCTCGGAAAGAGGGCCGGGGAACAGAACTCATCAGCCTATACGTTCCCCCCGACCGCAGAATACACGAAGTACTCAGTCAGCTCCGAGAGGAAGCAGGCACAGCATCCAACATCAAATCACGCACAACCCGCCAAGCCGTTCAAGACTCCATAGAACGGGTCATGCAACGGCTGCGATTGTTCAAAGAACCACCCCCCACGGGACTTGTGATCTTTGCAGGGATGATTCCCCAGAATGGCCTCGGGAGCGAACGGATGGAGATTTACGTACTAACCCCCCCTGAAGCAATTACAGTCGGGTTCTACAGATGCGATGCGCGTTTCCACGTTGAACCTCTCTTAGCTCTCGTTGTCGAGAAGGATACCTACGGGATAATCGTGATTGACGGGACTGAAGCGGTCGTTGCAACCCTCAAAGGCCGGAGGGTCGAAATCGTCAAGAGCTTCACCTCAGGAATACCCGGAAAGAGCCGTGCCGGCGGACAATCGGCAAGACGGTTCGAACGTATCCGCGAACAGGTCGCCAACGACTACTACAAACGTGTAGGCCAGCACTTCAACGAGATCATGCTTGCGATACCGGATCTCAAGGGAATCATCATCGGTGGACCGGGACCTACAAAATATGTCTGGTCCGAGGGAGAATACTTGCAGTATACGCTGAAGAACAAGGTCCTCTCGGTCGTCGATACAAGCTATACGAGCGAGGCAGGCGTCGAGGAGGTCGTCGAGAAGAGTAGCGAGATACTCAAAGGAGTCCGGTACAAGGAAGAGAAACAGATGGTCCAGAAATTCCTCTACGAGTTAGGTCATGAAACTGGCAAAGGGGTCTTCGGAGAGCTTCAAGTCCAGAAATATCTGGAAAAAGGCGTTGTCGATACTCTGCTGATCTCAGAGAAGCTAGAAGGTCAGCGACTCGTCCTCAAGTGCAAGAACTGCGGCAATCTAGAGGAATTTCGCGGGACAAGATATGAGGCTCACTCGGTCAAGAGCGAGCTTCCCACGCGACCATGCAAGAAGTGCGGCAAACCAAACCTCGAAGTCGTTGAGGACAGCGATATCATCGACAGTTTCCTCGACTATGCAGAGAAGGGTGGAAGTAAAGTCGAGGTTGTCTCAGAAGAGACCGAGGAGGGACGAATGCTGCGTGACGCGTTCGGAAAGGTCGCCGCAGTCCTGCGCTACCCTGCTAACTAGTTCGAGCAACTAGCTATGACGAGGGCTAAAGCGATATTCTTCGATCTCGGAGAGACCCTCGTAACGCAAAACATCGAAGACAACCTAGTCACGATGAAGGCCCTAGAGAAGATCAGTAAGAGTCTTGTTCGTCCCAAGTCGCCGTCCGAACTCTTCACTATCTACAAGCAAGGCTACAAAGCAAACGAGGCCTTTCGCACCAAGCACCATGTCGAGATTCCAATACAGGCGTGGATGGTACAACTCCTAAGACGGGCACTTGGCCACGAACCCGAGGACAGTTTGGTCGAAGAAGCGATCAAGACCGTCGTCTCCGCCAGGGCCGAAAACGCGGTCGTCCTGCCAGACTCGAAATCCCTTTTGGAGAAACTTTCGAGACGAAGGATCAAGCTTGGAATAATATCGAACGTATCATCTCATGATGTCGCGGTGGAGATCCTTCGCAAAGTTGGGCTGCTCGAATATTTCGAGCGAGTCGTAACATCAGCTTTCGTCGGAATACGTAAGCCTGACCCTGGAATATTTCTCTACGCGCTGATGCAGTTCAAGCTGCAACCACGGGATGCGATCATTTTAGGGGATTCAGAAAGACATGATGTCTTGGGAGGCGCGATTACCGGGATGAAGACTGTTCTAGTCTCGAAGAGACCTGTGACCGACAGCATCGCCGATTATCGATTTGCGAGTCTCGCGGAGGCATCGCCGATATTGGAGTCTCTATAGGAAGCTTGCAAGGAACATTCCCGCCACCCCGAGTAGCAAGGAGAACGGGAGACCGGGAAACATCTCATACTTTGATAGCGCTTTGAATCCAAGGAAAGTTCCGGCGAGTATCCCGATCGCGGCGCCAAAAAATGAGAGTGCCCCTCCAAAGTATACCAGTGCTGTTGTCGCAACTAGTGAATAGAAGACCATGTCCCCCATCCCGATTGTCAGATCCCCATAGGTGAAGACCGCGCCAGGAAGATCGCCTTCTTCAATTGTCTTCGCGAGGGCTCCGACAGGACCGCGGAAAACGGCAACAATGTCGTAGATCACGAGGGCGCCAATGAGGACGAGCGCAGTCACCGGTCCAATCGAGTAGCCCAAGAAGATCCCAGTCAATGCACCAATGAGGGTCACCCCGATCAGCTGATACTTTCTTGCTCTCCCAAATATTGTAAGACCGATCGCGATGGCCGTTCCTAGAGAAACGCCTAGGAGGATAACGGTGGCTAACGGGTCTGATGGAGAGTTCGGAATAAGAAGGAGGATCGAGGACGCGTACCAGAAAGCCACCGCGAACGACACCACGAGAACGGCAGCTCTAATGAGTGAGCGTATGAACTTCATCTTGCCTCTTCTAATCATGAGAAGCATTGCCGTCGCGCTTGCTCCAAGAGCGATTACGAAGATGACTGCGTTGAGACCTGCCGAACCTAGACTGTCACCCTGGAAAGGTGTTACTTGGGCTTGAGGAACGATCTGGTTTGAGATGGGATATCCTAGAATGCCCGTTACCGCGAGGCTGAGAATTACCGGATAGAGATGGCGTGGGCGCGGCTTGAAAGCCCTGCGTTCTTCCTCTGCCATGGAGCGCTAAATCTCGATAACGTCCCCGGTCTTCGGAGCCTTCGCGTCCAGTCCCTGTTCTTTCGAAGCCCACTCTGCAAGCTTCTTGCAGTTTCCTTCCGCGCCATGCACAATGAACACTTTCGTCTTCTTATCGAGATCTGACAGGGTCAATTCTAGTTCTCGTCTGCCCCCGTGGGATGAGAAGTCGAACCTCTCTACTCTCGCATCCACCGGTCGAGCTTTGCCGTGGATGACGAACTTTTTCCGCTCCAAGAGAATTCTGCCAGGGCTGCCTGGTACTTGGAAGCTGACCATGAACACAGCATTCTGCTTCTTCGCGGCAACATTCTCCATGTAGAAAACGGACGCGCCGCCCTTCAACATCCCTGCAGGCGATATTATCACACCCGCAGTTTTTGCAGCCCTCCTTCGATCGTTCCATCCGTCTACCCAGTGAGCCATCTTGCTAGCCCGTTCGAAAACGGAAGAGTCTCTTAGAGATGAGGGATACTTCAGCAGCATCTCCATTGCATCGAGGGCCATTCCATCGACAAAAACCGGATGCTCGAAATGGTAAGCCGAGAGAACCGAGAGTAACTCCTGAGATCGCCCGACACCGAAAGCTGGGACGAGAACCGTTCCCCCTCCCTCCACAACCTCCGTTACTTTTTCCACAAACTCTTTTTCCAATCCATCACGTAGCGGGTGGTCTTCTGTGGCGTAGGTCCCTTCGATGATGATAGCGTCCAAGTCCTTGTAGTTGCTAGGGTCTGCCCCGTCGACAAGTCTTGTGGGTTGACGGTTGAAGTCGCCCGTGTAAAGCAACCGTTTACCTTCGGAGGTGATTATCGCTTGAGCGCTGCCCGGTATGTGGCCGGCATTAACAAGAGTTAGAGACGCGTCACCCACGTCGATCGACTGGTGATACTGAAGTTCGCGCTGATGCTTCAGCATCGTCTGAAGATCCATGAACTCGTACGGCGCGTAATAGCCGCTGAGTTTGAGGAAGTCTTTGATAATCAAACTGGTAAGCGTGAAAGTCGGTTGTACTCCATAGAGAGGGACGCCGCCGTGAATGTAGAATATCGGCGCGGACCCAACATGATCCAGGTGAGCGTGTGTAAGCGCGATCGCCTCCACTTCCTTTGGAGGAATGTGCATCGGAAATCCGACGTGATGGTTTACCATTACACCATAGTCGAGGACGAGGTACTTGCTGCCGACGCTTACTGCGAATGCGGACCTGCCCACTTCCTGGCAGGCGCCTAAGAACCTGATTTTCATCCGTTCACCACAACAGTATGAAATGGATTATCACGAGAAATTCTTGTTCACTCTACGATTGGACGGGTTTGAAAGACTACAATAAAAGCCCTACAACCCTCTCTCCGGAGAGATTTTTAGGCACGGTTAAGCTAAGCAAATCTGCTCTCTTCAGTTGGTATTAGAGTGCCAGTTCAACTCCTCGTTGATTCGAAGAATCTTAAAGGCTGCACGCTAGTCACAGGATTTCATGGAGTGGGCCAAACAGGCTACATTGCAACATCCTACATGATCCATGCGCTAAAAGCAGAGCGAGTAGGCTTTGTCCAAGTCGCAAACCCGCCACCCTGGGTCGGGACAGCCGATGGCGGTCTAGTCACACCTTTCGAGATTTATCGGAGAGGCAAAACAGTCCTTGTCAAGTTGGAATTTTCACCCCACAGATCCGAAGAAGCGGAGTTCGCTAAGGTTCTCGCAAACTGGGCGGTCAAGGCCAAGTTCAAAGATGCGATACTGATCGGCGGGCTCGACTCGTCTTTCAGGAACAACACTGACGATTTCTGCGTCGTTCCAACTGGCGCATACATTGATCGAGCCAAAGTGTTCAAAGCACCGATCCTCGAACCCGGCTTGCTAGTCTATGGACCGCTCGCGGTCATGTTGAGCGAGTTTGAAATTCATGACTTCCCCGCGGTTGCGGTTCTTCCATATGCCGAGCCGGCGCGGGCTGACCCTGCAGCAGCGGCGCTTGCTATCCGAAAAATCTCGAAAGCGTACAATTTCAAGGTCAACCTAAAGGAACTATTGAAAGACGCTAAACTTATCGAGCGAGAATACGATCACAAGTCCAGACTTACGAAATCGCATCAAAGACTCTACGCCTAGCGTAGAAGCCGAATGATCGAACCTACAGTACGGTCCGGCTTCGACCCTTTGGCCTGGATTCCAATGACTTTCAGCTGTCGGGTTGCTTTTGCAAGCTCCTTTCCAAGTGCCACTCCGTAGTCTCCCTCTGAGACCAGGAAAACCTGCTTCGGCGATAGTCGTTTGACCCATGCGTCGACCTGCTCTGCTCTCTGCTTGTACATTATCGGGTCATGACTGTCAAAGCTTTCGGTCTGAGCTAGAGGAAAGGTCTCATCAAGTTCCATTGGCACTGGTCCGAATGGGATTGTATAGAAGCAGATAGACACGTTTGACCTGTTTGCGAGCTTACTGACTATGGGCAGGTTTCGCGGGTCTTCGTGATAGGGTCTTCTCCAGCGGCCGGCTAAGAGAACAACAGCCTTCCTCCGTTCTACCGGAACCCGCGCCCTCCTGACATTGAAGCGGACCATCTCGGGCCGACTATCGCTTGCCTCGCCAAAATGGGAGATTCCACGAGGCTTTACGGTAGGAGTGAACCGTTCCAAAAAAGAAGAATGATGAATGATCTTCGCGAGGAATTTCTTGAAGGCTGGGTTTGCGTAAGTCCGATGTTCGAGAAGATCCCAGAGATGGCCCGTTCTGATCGCTTCTCGAATCCGGCGCAGCTCAGAGAAGCAGGCGAGAAGGTTGTGTTTTGACAGGAGTCGCTCCCTTTCGGGCTGATCAAGACGTCGCATCTCCGCCGGAGTAGTTCTGTCACAGACCCTGCACATGCAGGAGAATTCTTCGATCTCGGCCAGTTCCTGGGTCCCTTCGGAGGTGAGGTATCTGCCTGTCCGAGCGTAGAGCGCGTATGCAGCTGAATCGAACATGTCGCAACCCAGAGCGACGATGAATGGGAACATGGCAGGATGACCTGCGCCAAACAGGTGCAACGGCCGCGAGTGAGGGAGACCTTTCTTGGCAGCGACTATCATATCCACTAGAACGTCGAAGCGCTGGGCCTCCATCAATTCCGTAGGGCTGCCGAGCGCGTAGATTGAGAATGGTCGCTTTCCCATCTCCAAAGCGGACCGGGCGACTTCTTTGATGTGGACTCCGCCCTGGACTGGACCTACCCAGAGGATATCCTTCCGTTTGATTCGCTTGAGAGCTTCATCTGCTCTACGAACTGTCTCGTCAACAGTCCATCCGGCCCGCCTTGCATCGCTGTGAAAGCCGGTTGGAAAATCAAGAATCACACCGATGTCTGTGCCAATCTTCTCTTGGTAAGCAACGATCTCCGCGGGCTTCACGCCTACGTGTCCATACTCGAGAATCTGGTACGCCCCGGAATCTGTGGCCACTGTCTCCTTGAAATCTAGGGTACCATGAACGTCCTTCGGCGGCTGACCCGGCCGAGCTCTTTTCAAGAGATAGGCGTTCGTCATTATCGCTCTTATGCCTGCCTCGCGAAAGAATTTTGGATCAATGATCGGAAGGTTCGGGTCCACGACGGGAAACATGTGAGGTGTCTGAAAGCTACCGCTCTTGGTGGTCAGTGTTCCAATTCTGCCGAGAAGATCTTTGCCCTGTACCTGAAAGGACAAAACGGGATTTAGGCCTTGACGCCTTTTTCCCTCATGAACTCGTCGAAGACTCTCTGAACCCGCTCAGCCGCAGGACCAGTGCCCTCGATGATACCCCTCTCATTAACCCGGATCCTGTCCATCACAACGATCACTCCTGCATCATCCATCACACGTACCATTCTTGGAAAGACCCGTTCAAGCCTCTCGCCGAGACTCTGAAGATCGAATGGCTTTTCAAAACTAGAAATCTGGAGAATGGTGTCACCGTTCAGGAACACCTTGTGGATATCGCCAGCGTCCGACTTCGCGTTTGTGAGGCAGACGCTAAGGGTGTCAGTATCAACGCCGGTCAGTGTGCCGATGAAGGTTTTTCCCTGCGTGGTCAAGACGCTAACGTGCTTTTGGAGAAGGTTCGAGAGTTCCTCCATGAATTTCCGGCCCGCAGTTGAAGACAGTTTATCCAGGCACCTTAGCAGCGTGCGGACCCGGAGACCGCTATATCACCTTTGGTTCAGACAAGGTTGTTCTCGGCATCTTCAGCTCTGCTACGATAGCTCTCGCTTCTCTCGCGTCTTTAGCAGAGGCGAGGATAGGCAGATCGAGAATCTCAAACCGTCGAGAGCATTGAGAGCAAGTCTTGCTCTTGTTCCTAGAGTCAGCAATTTGATGCGTGTGGCAACGCGGGCATTTGATAATCCAGAACCTCTCCTTCTCAGTCATAGTGTTCTCTCCAACTCTAGCGGATCGTAACGAGCAAGCCAGTTTACCACTCCTGACCTGCGTACTCTACCAGTTGACAATGCTTGCATTGCCTCCCAATAGACTGCGCCGGCTGACTTTCGAGTAGTGTCAATCTCATACACCTTCCGAGGTCCGAAGAGAAAACGAGATTCTTGAAGGCAAACGTCTAGTATCTCTGCCTCGGTGTTTTCCCACGCTTTCCGTCTGGTCCATCCTCTCGCTCGAAGTCGCTTATAGAGGACAAGTGGGTCCAGGCGAAGGACCAGGGCCAATTTAACCGAAGCTTTGGGAAGAAACCTTCCAATTAGATGTGTTGGTAGAACAATTCTCTCGGATGATCGCGACAACGCTTCCAGTCGCTTTCGAAGCTTCCCTTCATCGACTACGTATGTTTTCCTAGCTTTGTCAAAGCGGGTGTAGAGTCTCTCTTTCCTTACCAGATTGCCCAGTTCGACGAGTTTGAAGCCTGACTTTCGGGAGAGATTCCTGGCCAGCACGGTTTTTCCGACTCCAGGCGTGCCGGTTATGAGTATGATGCTGGCCAAGTTTGTGGTCTAGTGCTCCGGCCGGGACATTCAGGCTCTTTGGAGCCTTTTGAACCCGGGTCGCCGGATCGAGAGTCCGGCATACTTTCGGCCAAACTTGTGGACCGGGCTATACTACCGGAGCAAGGGCTCCCAGAAAATATGTTTCAGTTAAGGATTGTCGTTTTCTCGAATTTGATTCCAGCCTTGACTCATGGAGACTCTTTCGTCAATCATCAACCGAGATACCGACGCAATAGGAATGCCGCAATGAACACCAACAACACAAGCACTATCGTCGCCGCTAGTGCAATCTTCTGCCGGTTTGTTAGTGGTTTCCCACTCGGTGGGGGGCGCGGAGGGGCGTAGGTAGGGGGAATGGAGTTGAAAATGACAAGCCTAATTCTCACCTGCCATGGTTTCTGACGAGACAGACTGGTCAAGAAGACTCGGGAGAAATCAATCGCATCCTAGCCATGACGATAGAGTATTGAAGGGGAAGCCAAGAGCCCCCATCATGTAGATGCGCTCAGCAGTCTGAGCTTTTCTTCTGCCGGATAATTAATCCGGAGGCGGGCCGCCTTTCGGTGGAGGAGGCGGTTTCGCGGCTGCGATTACGTCGTCGATTCTCAGTATCATGGATGCGACTTCTACTGCGGATCCGATCGCGTGTTCCTTGACCTTTACCGGCTCCAGTACTCCCTCTTTCCACATATCGGAGACTTGACCAGTATGAACGTTGATTCCGCTCCAAAGCCCCTTGTTTTCGTGAGCTGCTCGTAAAGCTACGAGGATCTCGATTTGTTCGAGGCCTGCGTTGTCGGATAAGGTTCGCGGAATGGACTCTAGAGAATCCGCAAAAGCCTCGATAGCTAGCTGTTCTCTTCCACCTATCTTCGGCGCTAGATCTCGGATTCTTTTCGCCAACTCGATCTCAATTGCACCGCCACCTGCAACTATCTTGTTCTTCTTGACAACATCAATAATGACCGAGAGGGCATCTTTGAGGGCTCTCTCCGCTTCGTCAACCAGCCTTTCCAGACCCGCTCTAATCAGGATGCTAACGGACTTCGGGTCTTTCGAGTCTTCGATGAACACCATCTTATCGTCACCTACCTTTCGCTCTTCAACAAGACCAGCGAACCCCAGATCCGCGCTGCGAATGTCTTCCAGGTTGGTGATTATTCGAGCACCAGTTGCTCTCGATAGTTTCTCGATGTCTGACTTTTTGATTCTTCTAGCAGCCAATATTCCATTCTTGGCCATGAATGACTGAGCTACTTCGTCGATTCCTTTCTGACAGAGGACAACGTTTGCACCGGACTTTTTGATCTTCTCGACCATGTCCTTCATCAGCTTTGTCTCCTCGTCGAGGAAGGACTGCATCTGTTGCGGGTTACTGATCTTGATTTCAGCACTAAACTCGGTCTTCTCAATCTCAAGCGGCGTATCCAAGAGCGCGATCTTCGCTTTCTCAATCCTCTTCGGCATTCCCGGATGGACGACTTCCTTGTCCACAATAACGCCCTTGATCAGTGCGGTGTCAAGGAGGCTCTTGCCCTCCTTCTTCACCAGCTGAATATTCTCGATGTCGGCAGAGAAGGCATCACCCCTCTTCTCAATAACATGGTTAACCGCCTCAACCGCAATATTCGCAAAGTGTTCCGTCGCCCCTCCAAGGGACTTCCCGCGCATCGCAGTCACCGCGATCTTCCGAAGCGTCTCAGTGTCTTTTAGATCAACGGGTTTTCCGAGCTCGTTTAGAATCTCACGCGCCTTCTCAGCGGCCTTTTTGAACCCAGCGTTAATCACGGTCGGATGCAAACCCTTGTCGAGCAAAAGCTCGGCCCGCTTCAGTAGCTCTCCTGCAAGGACTACGACTGATGTGGTTCCATCACCCACTTCATCGTCTTGGGTCTTCGCTATCTCAACGAGCATCTTAGCGGCAGGATGCTGAACATCTAACTCGTCAAGTACTGTGGCTCCATCGCTTGTCACGGTAACATCACCGAGGCTGTCGACCAACATCTTGTCCATGCCCCGTGGCCCGAGGGTTGTTTTTACAACTTCAGAGACGATCCTTGCGGCACTAATATTGCTCCTCTGGGCATCCTTCCCACGATTACGGTTAGAGCCTTCTTTCAGAATCAAGACTTGTTGGTTAGCAAGATACGACATTTACTCTTAGCACTCAGAAAGAGGCACCGGCGGAGTTGCGAATAAAAACCTTATCTTAAGTGTGGGCGAGTTTTAGGGCTATTCCTTCTGTATACGCTTGACAGCGAGACGTATATCCTCTGATCTGACTGTTTTTCGCCCTGCGTGCGTTGCTAGTTCCAGAGCTTCCTTTCCCACCCGTATGGCGAACTCTTCAACCACTTTTCTTAGTTCTTCCGCCGCATCGTCCCCTATTCGCCCGGCCCCGCCCCGTTTTATGAGCCGATGCACGGCAGCGGTTGATATCTCGCTCTCTCCCAAGGAAGGGACCGATTTCGGTTCCCAACCAGACTATAAAAGCGTTAGTCGAACGTTCTGGCGCTTTCGCGCCAATATTTAAAAGTCCAGCAGAGGGTCCGCGGTCTTCTCGGATGTGTTAGCGTGGGAAAAGTTCGGATAGCCGCGGTTAAGAAAGTGTCGAGAGAACTCGTCGCTCGGTATCCGGACAAGTTCAGCAAGAATTATGAAGAAAACAAGGTCGCCTTAGCGGTACTTGTCGATGCAAGGACTAAACGACTTAGAAACAGAATCGTCGGTTATGTCACTCGGCTAAAGATAGTTGAAGCGAAACGCGCAGCCGCTCCCGGTGAAATTGGACCCGAAGGACCAGACGACCAAGCATAGTACGCTGGCCTAGCAGCCTCTTGGAAGCCCACTCTTCCCTGAAAGGCTATTCGATCGCCGGCGGCAGAATACCTATTCTCATCTCGCTAAGAAAGACTTCAGATCTCAAGCCACATGAAGAGACAGTCGCTGAAGACCTGAAAAGACTTGTTGACGCTCTGAGAGAGAACCCGGTCTTGCGACACCCAATCATCGCAGACCGGAGAACGGGAATCGTTCTTGATGGAACGCACCGATTGGCCGCAATAAAACAGCTGGAGTGCAACTTCATCCCCTCTGCATTGGTGGAGTACGACGACCCACAAATCACAATAGAAAGATGGTTCAGGCAATTTTCAGGATCAAACGTTCGAAATCTTGAGAACGACCTTAAGCAACTAGGTCCCAAGGAAGTGAGCCAGGACGAATGCGAGAAGGGACTTTCGAAAAGGCGATTTTATGCGACTGTCGAGAAATCTACGTCCTGCTTGGCCTTCGCGGCTCGCAGTCAGAATTCCTGGGAAATGGCTCAAGACTCCCAAGGTATAGAGATGGCTGCTCGAAGACATGGTGTCAACATCGCTTATCAAGATAACAGGGACACGAAACCGGAAGACCCCGAGAACCTTATCATGTCAACAATCAAGATTGAGAAAAAAGAAGTCGCGGAGACTGTTAAGAAAGGAAAGTTGTTCCCGCCAAAATCCACACGCCATCTAGTCCCGTCAAGACCACTGGGGGGAGGCGTCCCAATCGATTGGCTACAAGCCGCCGATTTTTCAGAAGCGCAATCCCGATATCAAGAATACATCCGATCTAGAAAGGTTAAACGGCTTCCCGAGGGATCGCTGGTCGGGAGTAGACGTTACTTAGAAGAGGTTTTCCTGTTTGAATGAACCGTTGTCCGTGCCTGCTGATGTTATTCCGGTTAGACTCATTGGAGTCCTCGGCTCGGCAGCGGGAAACAGGGAAATCATGCTCCGGGCTCGGATTATTCTGACCGTCCAAGAACTAATCTCTGCGTTATTGAAGACCGTCGGCAACAAGTTTTTCAGGGAACTCTTAGTCGATGCTGGAACGGACGATCCTCGGTCGAACGTGATCATCTTGTTGAATGATCAGGACTGCAATATTTTCGACGGTCTAAAAACCCAGATCGAGCCTGGAACGAAGGTTACGATTATTCCAGTGGCGCACGGCGGCTAGACTTCGACTATCTCACATTTTAGTCGCTTGATGACGTCATCGGCCCGTTCCACTTTCACCTTGTGGGTGTAGAGCTGACGAGGAGTCCGAAGCTTCAGCTTAACCAGGTCCTTTGCTCGCTTTACCCGGCATTCCAATGCTCCTTCAGACAGGCTAACGAATTGATCTGCGCTTGTGATTTCCGACGGCATCTCTCAGACCTTGACAGTGGCTTCTCGACGTCTCGCTATAAACGGTTCGCCTTCATAGGATCCTGATTGAACCCGGTCGGATTGTTCTTGCCCCTTTTTCCAAGCATTCTTTTTCATGGCGCCCCCGGGGGGGGTGATTTCCAGCGTTCCGCCCTTCACGAAAGCCACCAACCTAAGCCGCTGGAGTAGGAAATCCATGAGCTATAATACCAAGCCAGCCCGAACACCCTATCCGTGATTCTTGGTTGATCCGAATAGGCATCATTGGCAAGACAAATACTGGCAAAACCACGTTCTTCAACGCGGCCACGTCTAGCACTGCAGAAGTCTCCACTTATCCGTTTACAACAAAGAAACCCAACACCGGTCTCGGTCAAGTTCAGACGCTATGCGCCTGCAGAGAACTCGGCCTGAAGGACCGACCCCGTAACTCGAAATGCGTAGATGGTTGGCGATTCATACCAGTCGAAGTACTCGACCTCCCTGGTCTCATCAAGGGAGCGTGGAAGGGTAAGGGGCTCGGAACCCAATTCCTAAACGTGGTCGCACAAGCTGACGCTCTTCTCCACGTAGTCGACGCCTCTGGCAGCATCGACCCGGACGGCAAGATCGCCCACGCTGGAATGGGCAACCCAATACTCGACGTTTACGACATCGAAGAGGAGCTAGTTCTCTGGTTCAAAGTATCCGTCGACAGATCATTACAACGGCTACGCAAACGACCACTCAAGACAGGAGCCTACGACAAAGCTTTCGCCAAGGAACTCGCTGGAATAGGAGTCAAACTAGAACATGTAACCGCGGCTCTTGACGGAGCAAACCTGTCCACAAAACACCCGAAGGATTGGAAAGACGAAGATTCAAGAAAATTCTCTGAAAACATACGAGTCGTCTCAAAGCCAACTTTGATCATCGCCAACAAGATGGACCTTGCCTATTCTGAGAAGAACTTCGAAAAACTCCGCGAAGAATTCAACTCCCAACTCGTCATACCCGCTTCCAGCGAAGCAGAACTCGCACTGAAACGAGCCCAAGAGAAAGGCTTGATAGAATACGTTCCAGGCGAAGAGACATTCAAGGTCCTAGACGAATCACGAATATCCAAGGACCAAGCCTGGGCCCTGGCATACGTACAACAGAAAGTAATGACCAAACTTATGAGGACCGGAGTAGAGTTCGCCCTCAACTCCGCCGTCTTCAAACTTCTAGGAATGAATGCCGTGTATCCGGTCGAAGACCCGAAGACTTTCTCTGACAAGAAAGGAAACGTTCTACCTGACACCTTCCTAGTTCCCCGCGAATATACTCCGAAAGACTTGGCCAAGGAGATACATTCAGAACTAGCCGCGAAAATGCTCTATGCGATTGACACACGGGACGGTCTGAGATTGCCCAACGACTATCTTTTGCGAGATAGGGATGTGATCTCCATCGTGACAGCCGCTCGCAAGAAGTAATTTTCTCAGAAAATATTCCTTTGAGAATAGGCTAACAAACGTTAATAACAGAAGTTTGCCGCGGGACACATTCAAACCCTTGAGTTTGAGAAAATGGGCCTTGTTGTCAGCGAACTAAGACAGACTCCTGTGTCAGAACAAGAACTCGAAATCGTCGAGCGCAAGGGGCTCGGACACCCCGACCACATATGCGACGCTGTTATGAACGAAGTCTCCGTCTCACTTAGCCGAGAATACATCAAACGATACGGTATAGTCATGCACCACAACATCGACAAAGCACTCCTGGCTGCAGGAGCGGTGAGTAGAAACTTCGGAGGGGGAGAAGTCAAACGTCCAATGCTCATGGTCTTCGGGGATCGAGCCACGTACGAGGTTGACGGTGATCCGATCCCTATCGACGAGATCGCCGTCTCGACCGCGAAAAAATGGTTCAAGAAAAACCTCCGATTCGTTGACCCTGAAAGACACGTTCGGTACCAAGTCGAATTAGCAAGAGGCTCAGAGGCCCTTCGAGACATTTTCAGTCGAAAGGGAAAATTCTACGGCGCAAACGACACATCAGCCGCCGTAGGCTACGCTCCACTCACCGATACAGAGAAAATCGTCCTTCACACAGAACGATACATCAATTCTCCCAGTTTCAAGAAGGAATTCCCTGAAACTGGCGAGGACGTCAAGATCATGGGCTCAAGGGAAGGAAGAGATCTGAACCTTACGATCGCCATGGCCTTTGTCGACCGACTTATCGAAAACGAGAATCAATACTTCCAGCGCAAAGCCGAAGTCGTCGAAGACGTAACGCGCTTCGTAAAGTCAAGAGTGAAATTCGACGGAGTGAATGTTGATATCAACACTCTGGATAAAAGAGGACGAGGAATGGGGGGAATATACCTCACTGTCCTCGGAACCTCAGCAGACGACGGCGACGGGGGCCAAGTCGGCCGTGGAAACCGCGTCAATGGGGTCATTCCCCTCAACAGGCCAACTTGCTCGGAAGCTGCCGCAGGCAAGAACCCGGTTAGTCATGTCGGAAAGATCTACAACCTTCTAACCTACGAAATTGCCCAACACGTGCAGCAAAAGGTCTCAGGTGTAAGAGAAGTTTACGTCTGGCTCCTCAGCCAGATTGGAAGGCCCATTAACGAACCTAAAGTTGCTGGCGTGGAGCTCATTCTAGACAAGGGTGTAGAACTCAAACGAGTCTCCAAAGCCGCTTCAGAAATCGCAAAATCCGACCTGAACAACATCAACGACTTCACCAAACGTTTGACCGAAGGAAAGATACCGGTCTGCTAGGCTAACAAAGCGCATGAGTCAAGCCCGTCGGGGACTCCTCGGAAGAATCGCTGCCGGAGCAGTTTCATTCACCGTCCTAACGTATATCCTAGCTATTGGAATATCGTTCGGCTTAGTCACCTCCCCCCAATTCGCTGGCCAGCTAGAGAACATCAGAGTACATTTCTTCACGGGGGCCTTCTTCATCTACCCAATAATTACGCCACTTCCTGTCGACCTGCTTCTTCTCACCGACACTTGCATAATCATTTACTTGGCTTGCTTCATCGTCGCATTCAGATCTAGAGACGGTTTTCTGGCCGGATTGCAACGCCTTCGGCAAGTGGGGCGAATCAGTTTCAAATCTAGCTGGCTCGTCTCAATGCCCCTGGTCTCTTGCGCCCTACTCCTCCTCGTCTTGGTTTCAACAATCATCCTAAACCAATCCGGTCTCCCTTCAGGAACCCTTTGCAATCCCTGCCCCCCTCAAGCTGAACTCTACGCGCTTCTCACCTATTCACCAATTAGCGAAGAGATCGCCTTCAGGATTACGACTCTAGGACTACTAGTCTCCATATTGACAATCTGGAAAAGCCGTTCAATCCAGCAAGGATCAAGGCCGAAAACCCCTTCGCTTGTTGTGGCCTCATTTCTATCTCCAGAATCAGCGAAAGCCAGGGTGGGACTTCCCACGATCACAACTAATGGGCGGAACGGGATCCACTGGAGCGAATGGATCTTGTTGTTCCTAACATCCTCTTTCTTTGGGATAGCCCATATCCTTTCGGGAGGAACAGATTGGGGCGTCGGCAAAGCCGCCACCGCCGCAATCTCGGGATTCGTATTGGGCGTGGTCTACTTGGGATATGGAGCTTACGCCGCGATCTTGTTGCACTGGTTCTTCGATTTCTACTTTGAAACATTCAGCGTGGGAGCGAATGTGTTCGGGGGCGCTGTTGCCACCCTTCCGGGCCTCGTATCTCTAGCCACCTTAATTGTCGGAGCCATCTCGATCGTCGTCGCTCTAGCTTGGATAATCAGACGAATAGCACGCGGTGAAATTCCAACGACTTATAAGCCACCTGAAGCTGCGCCTTACTCTGTTTAAGTGAGGAGCTTGCATCACCGCCAAGTCCGACAGAACTGAATTTGAGCCGTTCACTCACTAGGGAAATTGAGAATTCTTCTCAGGCTGGATTGGGAACCGGCCGCAATTATGCCTTGGACAAGAACTTTGATCCGGCGGCCGAAGAATCTAAGTGGCGTGAATATTGGCGAGAGCACGACATCTACCACTTTGATCCCCTCGACAAATCACGTAAGACTTACAGTATCGACACCCCGCCCCCATATCCCAGCGGTGATTTTCACGTTGGAAACGCTCTAAACTGGTGCTACATCGATTTCGTAGCACGGTACAAACGGATGAAAGGGTTCAACGTTCACTTTCCCCAAGGTTGGGACTGCCATGGACTCCCGACCGAGGTTAGAGTAGAACAGACGTTCAAAATACGCAAGAACGATTTGCCACCGGAACAGTTCGTCGAGATGTGCCGCAAACTCACTGGCGAATACATCGCCAAAATGAAACAATCGATGAATCTGCTTGGAATATCCTCCGACTGGGCTCTAGAATACAAGACGATGGACCCTTCGTATTACAAGCTCACTCAACTCTCCTTCATCGAACTTTTCAAATCAGGGCACCTATACCGCGGCGAGCACCCCGTGAATTGGTGTCCTCGTGACGAGACGGCGATAGCAGAAGCAGAAGTGGTCTACCAAGAACGAAAAGGGACACTACATTACATGCGATTCGGGCACGCTAACGAACACATCGAGATCGCATCCACGCGCCCCGAGCTTCTCTCAGCCTGCGTCGGAATTGCTGTACACCCCAAGGATGAGAAGTACAAACTGGTGGTAGGAAAAACCATTGCGGTTCCCATCTTCGGCCAGCAAGCACGCGTAATTTCCGATGACGAAGTGGATCCCCGCTATGGTACAGGAGCTGTAATGATTTGCACGTTCGGAGACAAGACTGACGTGCGATGGCAGGCAAAATACCATCTTCCAGTCATCAAGGCCCTAACAGAAAATGGCAGATTATCCGTTGACGACCCACGATTCAAAGGACTCAAGGCCGAAGAAGCAAGAAGGAAAATAGTCGCCGAACTTCAAGCATCGGGACTACTCACCAAGACGGAACCGATAACCCAGAATATCGGAACATGTTGGCGATGCCAAACCCCTGTCGAGATTATCGCAAGACCTCAATGGTTCATGAAGACCCGCGACCTGACCCAAAAGGTTGTAGAGTGGGCCGGGAAACTAGACTGGATCCCATCCTTCTCTAAACAACGACTCATCGACTGGGCCGAATCTCTCGACTGGGATTGGGTGGTTTCCAGACAGAGAATTTTTGCCACTCCTATACCCGTTTGGTACTGCACGAAATGCGAGTCAACAATCATCCCCAACGAAGAGAGCCTGCCAGTCGACCCTCGCAAGGACAAGTCGCCAGGAGAAGAATGCCCGAGGTGTGGCAACCGTGAGCTTAGAGGCGAAACAGATGTGCTCGACACATGGATGGACTCGTCCATAACCGCCGCGGTTCATGCCGGATGGCCTAACAAGTCAGAGCTATTCAACCGACTCTTTCCAGCGGACCTTCAGCCAAACGGGCTCGACATCGTTCGAACATGGGACTATTACCTACTAGTTAGAAGTCTCGCATTGTTCGGCAGACCTCCCTACAAGACACTCCTCATCAACGGCATGGTAAAAGGAACTGATGGCCGCATGATGCACAAATCCTACGGAAATTACGTTGTAGCAGATGAGGCGATCAAGAAGGTCGGTGCTGACGCGCTTCGACAATGGGCAGCCGCTGGCGGATCGACCGGTTACGACATACCCTTCCGTTGGAACGAACTTGAACACGGGAAGAAGTTCTTGACCAAGCTCTGGAACGTAACCAGATTCGTTCTTGCCAACACCACCGAACCCCTACGTCTGAAGAAACCCAGTACCCTCTCCCTCATTGATCGTTGGCTTCTAGCTTCACTTCAGGAGTTGATACAGAAAGTATCAGAGGCATTTGAGACGTTCCAGTTCAACACGGCCTTGGAAGCGATAAGGAACTTCACCTGGCATGCGCTCGCCGATGATTACTTGGAAGCAGTCAAGCATAGGCTCCAGACTGGAAGGGAGCTCTCTGACCTCACGGCAACCCAATATTGCCTGCGGGAAGCCGTATTGACCATTTGCAAACTCCTCGCACCCATATGCCCCCACATCTCAGAAGCAGTCTACCAACAATTCCCATCAGAAGCCACTAAGAGCGTCCACTTGGAAAGCTGGCCAGAGCATGAAAAAGCGCTCGACGATACTTCGATCCGCAACGGCAGGTTTCTTCTAGATCTAATCGCTCATGCTCGACGCGAGAAATCCTCGAAGGGTCTCTCGCTGGGCTCGAACATCAAGCGGATCATAGTAAGTACTGAGGCCGAACACCTCCACCTTCTGAAGGAGAACGAGGAGACTATTCTCCGAACGCTCAAAGCAGATTATATGGACCTCGAACGCTTGCCCTTGAATTCCAATCAAGTAGGGGAATCAAGTGCAGGATTCGTTGTCGAAATCATCGCAAAGTAGAATCTCTTTCCGCCTGATGCGTTAGCGGCTCATCGACCTAGTGAGTCTCTCGTCTGACGGTCTGCGAAGAGTTGGATCCGTCCGCAGCTTTGGCAGACGAAGGCGTCAAAATGGAGGACCCCTTCTCCCAGCTCGGCCCAGCTCCCAAACAAAAAGTGTGCGGCCCCACTCGTTCCTCCGGTCCTGAACGGAATGTCTCCTAAGTCTGTCATAGCTACGTTGCAAGATGAACACCTTTGCGAGAACACCGGTTTGGGCCGCTGAATCTGACACTCGCTACCGCTAAGCAACGATAGCGATGAGAAGGCTTAAGCTTTGATGGGTCGGCTGTGATTAGAGCTAGCCGTTTAGTCTCTGGCTCTAACTTAGGGTCAAGTCTTATATCGTAACCGCCCTGAAAAACAGTTTCAGAAGGCGTCTTTGGGCCGTCCGGTCACGATGAGAATGGTTTCCCGCAAGTTCTCGCTTGCAGCAATCTTTTCATATTGACCCATCACGGTTCAGACCCCTTAACAAACAAAGGATTGCAAGAAAGAATGGGAGAAGAACGACCGAGAAGAAGTTACGGGCGAAAGGGCGGCTACTCTAGAAGTGGCGGAGGAAGCAGTGGAGGAAGTTATGGCCGAGGCGGTGGAGGTGGAAGCTACGGCCGCGGCGGAGGAGGCGGTGGCGGGCGAGGGTATGATCGCGGTTACGACCGCGACCGCGGACAGGACCGAAACCGAGGACCGGCACCCGTCGAAGAAGGTCAAGAAGTAGATGTCACGATCGACTCCGTCGGCAAGCGAGGGGACGGGATAGCCCGAATCAACAACTTTGTAGTCTTCGTACCTGGCACAAACCAAGGCGACCAAGTAAAAGTTAGAATAACATCGGTAAGAGGCAACTTCGCGACCGGAGAAGTCGTAACGGGAGAACAACAGTGAAGATCGCGGAACTCAAACCTGGAATGAGAAGGGTAGACGTCGCGGGGAAGATCGTCGACATGGAAACTCCCAGAGACGTGCAGACAAAGTTCGGACCTGGACAGGTTGCCAGTGCAACGCTTCAAGACGAGTCTGGAACGGTCAAGGTCACCTTGTGGAACGAGAACATAACAAAAGTAGCGGTCAACGACACTGTCCAAATCGAAAATGGATATGTTGACTCCTTCAGAGGAGAGCTCCAACTTAACGTCGGAAGATATGGGAAGCTAGCAAAAGTAGAGTCGGCTTAGACACGAATTCTAGGACCGTAGGGTCCCGGATCTGCAGCTCCTTGCAGGACATTCTAGCTATTCGATACTGACTTTTGGAGACGACGTATCTGGTGCGCCGAGCGTGTATCTGGTGAGCACAGTCTTTCTCTGCTGGTTCTCGACTTGAGCCACCACTTCAATGAAACCCTCGATCTTCGTTCCGAGTATCTTCTTCTTCAATAATTGATCGACCTGGAAAATCCCTGACTCATTGTACATGCTTATCTCAACGATGACAGGTTTCTGTTTGCTCTTCCGGATTTTCACATCCCTAATCGACATCGCCGAAAGTGCATGGATGTCCTTCTTCCCTGCGGTAAACGGAATCCTGGCCCGGCCCTCTTTCATATCCAACGCGTCCGCGACCCTCACAACCCCGGCTTCGATTGTAAATTGTGGGATCTCAGATTCGTGAGCGTAAATCGTGTGAAGAGCCTCTGCAGTGACGATAGCCCTCTCCTTCTCCCCGTATATGCCCGTCAACAGCCCTGGTATGATCTGAGCTGCTAGAGAAACGCTAAAGATCTGATGGTTCTCCCTATGGGCAACCATTCCCAAGTCGTGCAGCACCGACCCTAGGAATACAACAACTTCAGCGTCATCATGGGTGAGCTTGTGATCGGTGACTATACTCGGTTCCACGCCAGCCTCGATCAAATTCCGAAGAATCTTCAAACCAATGTTCGAGACGATAGCAAAGTGGACTCTCCCGTGATCTGAAAGTCCTAGCCTCCGGACTGCATTGGTGTTTATGCAATCCCAGAGACTCTGCAGATACTCGTCACCATTGACGCGGTCAAGAACTGTTTTGAGTTTCTGATTCGAGTTGTAAGGCAGATTAATCGTGATAATACGCACCGACAATCGGTCTCTTCCTCCGGCGCTTCAAAAAGGTTCTCGAACCCAAGACGGAAAGTCAAATTACTCTCCAGGTGCCGACATCGTCGTGCATGCGAGTTGTCAGTATGAAACTTGAAAATGTCGACTACGCGGTCGCGAATCATCTGGCCCGAATAGAAATGAATCGTCCACAAGTCCTCAACGCACTCTCCAAGGGAATGTTTCGCGACCTGAGAAATGCATTGAGGCTAGCCACTGAAAATAGGGATGCACGAGTTGTCGAGATAACCGGTGCTGGAACGGCATTCTCCGCTGGTCTCGACGTGAGAGAGGTCGGAGGGTTCAAGTCTAGAGCCGAAGCAAAAGAATTCGTTTACGGACTCGTTAAGCCCTTCTGGGACCAACTCTTCAAATGCGAGAAGCCAGTAATATCGCTAGTCGATGGGCCGGCCTACGGTGCAGGTGCGGAAATTGCACTTGCGTCCGACATCGTCATTGCATCCACGGAATCAACGTTCGCGTTCTCGGGTGGACGAGTCGGGGCGCTCTGCTGCATGTCAGGAATAATCGGACCATCCCTAATGAATGGAAGAAAACTTGTAGAGATGAACCTAACCGGGACTCCTCTCAACGCATCTGAAGCGACGAACTACGGGCTTGTCAACTATTCAGTTCCGAGGGAGGAGCTGACTGGAACGCTAGAGAAGATTATTCGAGAGATCATGCATGTATCTCCCATTTCCAACTCCAGCTTCAAACGAATCAGAAAAACAGACCTGTCGAAGACAAAGATGGAGACAGGGTACAGGGAACTCCTGAGAACGATAACCAGCAAGGACTTTCGAGAGGGATCCAGTGCTTTCGTAGCAAAGCGACCCCCCGAATACTACCGATGACAGGATTCTCTCCGGCCCTGAATGTCCCGACAGCGAGATTCAATATCACTGTCAGATTAGACCCGAGGTGAAAGAGTCCTTATATCTGGTCCAGCGACCTGTTCGTGTAGGCTGGAAAGTGCAGGCTCAAGCGAGAGCCAGCAAGCCAGTACAATGGCAAAATAGAGGTGTAAGAATAACAAATGCGAGGAGGAAATTGGAAGGGCAGGAACGTTCGAACCGAAATGAAGACCTTAGAATGCCCTCGATGTCACGACCACGTACGATTGGACAAGTACACTGTTCATATCGCCTCTTGTCCCCAACCAGCCGTTGCTAATACAGCGGCCTAGTTGAGTTATTTGGCGCCGGGAGTGGGATTCGAACCCACGCGGCCCTAACGGGCCACAGGCTCTCAAGGCCTACGCTCTCACATCGCTGGAAGATCTGCGCCTTTAGACCCACATCAGCAGGTTAATCCACTCGGCCAACGGGATGCAAGAAACCCAACCGAATCCTTGCATTATCCCGGCGCGTCAACCCGCCTTCAGGTCAAAGCAGGAGCGCGATTGAGTCAGCTAATAAGCAGTTCTGGTTCTGCTAAGTCTTGGTCGGACCGGTCGGAATTCGTCGGTTGTTGGACTTATCTTGCCTTCATCGACTTTGAGGATTAGGGTCGCGTTCTCCGGTTCCCGTTCCTCTAGCATCGCTTCACCTGGAGGCCCGTTGGGGCTGAACCTCGGCCCTCTTGCAGCCAGGTTCCTGGCCGCGTTCTCGTCCCTGTCTAGGATGGCTCCACATTGTGGACACCACAGTCTTCGGTGGGTGCTCTGGGGTCTTGTACCCGCATATTGAGCACCGCTTAGAAGTGTTCCTAGCAGGAACGTAGATCACCTTTACTCCTTCCCATCGTGCTTTATACTCTACCTGTCGCTGCAGCTCTCCATAGCTCCAACTGTTCATCCTCGCCCGATAGTTTCTGCTCTGCCCGTTCCCCTTGCGATAGAGTCTTCTGATCCCAGTCAGCGTCTCCCTTGGACACGTTGTGGAGCATTGATTGAACACGGTTGCGCTGTCTCTCTCCATACTTGGAAAAGACTCGCACCCTTATTCGCGCATCGTTTCTCTTGAACTGGCTTTTGACATAACGATAATCGGACGCGATCCTGGTCGCCTTGGACAAATCGAACGTACGAACTGTTTGGTCTGTTGATGCGACTGTTACGTTGTCCAAGTTCCGGTCTACACCCACGTATCCTTCCGGCTTGATCTCGATGGTGTCCTTCCTGTAGGTCATGCTTAGCGAGTGCGGGGTCAGAGTGACTGAGCGAATGTCAACCCCTGAGAGAACCTTGAGAGTTTGAGTATTCAGGTTGAGATAGACGTACCGCCACGGTTTGACGGGTAGCCTGAGAAGGCTGTCTTTCACCCTGAACCCGTAACAAGTGGTCAGCATGAGTTTCCTAGCCCATGGGATCCTTGTACGAGGGTTCTTTTTCTTCGCTTTTCGATAGTTGTGGAGCATTACAGTGGCTATACCGATCGCTCCTAGCCTATAGTATCCGAGCATCTCACGGCTGAGACGATAATACGATTTCAACGAGAGAGTCTTGAGACTGGAAATATTCTCTTCTATTCCAACAGCGATGCAGACGTTCACCATACGTCTAAACTCGTCCAACAACCATAGGAGTTCGACTGAGGCCTGATGTTTCTGTCTGACCGACTTCACCGCGAGCAATAGTGACGCCAAAACAAGAGAATTCGTCATTCCCAGATAGCGAATAGAGGATGGCGAACATCACTCGACAACCAGAACCAACACCTTTCCGAACAAGAGCCAGTAATCCCTCGCATCCTACGAAGAGTTAACAGAGCCGTAATACACCAGCGAAACGTCTGAGGCGAAAAGGTGTTAGGAGCATCTGGAGGATATCGGTTTCTCGAACATGTAACCGATGCCTTCGCAGAGGCATGGGGAGAAACCCTCGAAGAAGCCTTCTCTCAAGCAGGTCTAGCCATGTTCGACACGATGCTTGACGTGAAGACGGTGCAGACAAAGACCAATGTGGAAATCCAGACCAACGGTCATGACGAGAAGGAACTCCTCTACAACTATCTCGAAGAGCTCTTGCTTCTGCTTGAAGTCAAACAGCTCGCCCTTGGAAGGTTTACTGTGAACTCTATCACTCCGACTAAAGCCGAAATCAGACTCAAGGGTAATGTAGCTGGAGAGCCCTATGATCGCGCCAAACATAACGGAAAGGTTGAGGTCAAAGGAATAACATACCATTTGATGGAGATAGAAAAACACCCGGGCAAAGCGACGGTCAGATTTCTACTCGACCTATAGACCGACTTGTGGGATCTGAGCCGCATATGACTCTCCGCCACTTACACGTCCATTCCCTTCTCGTTCCAGCCATGCTTATAGGTAGCTACTCAAGAAACAACGCGAGCGAAGAGAAACAATGAGCCACCAAGGGTCCGGCCTCGTCAACCGTTCAAGCACACAAATTCCGATAACACAGATTGAGCCAAACATCTGGGAGGTACCCAAAGACTTCCAGTCAGGAATGAAAGTCCCCGCGAGAATCTACGCCGACGAAGACCTAATGTCCAAGATGAGAACCGATCGCACAATCCAACAGTGCGTAAATGTCGCCCACCTAGACGGGATTTGTAAATACGCCATCACCATGCCGGATGGCCATGAAGGATACGGGTTTCCAATAGGCGGAGTGGCAGCCACTGACTATGACGAAGGCTTGATCAGCCCCGGAGGCGTCGGCTACGATATCAACTGCCTCTCCGGAGATTCGCGAGTCCTACATGACCTAGGATACACCCGACAAATTTCAGACTTTGACAAGGATTGGAAGGACAGCATAATCAAATGCATAGGGAACGATTTACAGACATCCTCGACTGGGCTCGTCAGATTCCTCCACCAGAAGCCCCACCACAGAGTATTGAAGATCCGGACACTCC